>DASXXT010000106.1:0-20125 GCA_036502965.1 Roseiarcus sp.
AGCGGCAATACGCCTATGCGCGGGCGCTTGCGCGCGACGGAGTTTACACGCCCCAGGTGGTCGTCAACGGCCGGGTCGAGGGCGATGGTCTGGAGCCGAGCGGGCTCGCGGCGCTGATCAGCCGGGGCGATCGCGGCGCGGGCGGCCCGAGCGTCGGCTTTTCGCGCGGGGCGGTGACGGTCGGGGCGGGGGCCGCGCCGGCCGGCGGCGCGGACGTATGGCTCGCGCGCTATATTCCGCACGCAGTCGAGGTCACGATTCCGCGCGGTGAGAATGCCGGCCACACGCTGCCCTATAAGGACGTGGTGCGCGAAATGGTCCTGTTGGGCAAATGGCGGGGCGAAGCGGCGACCTTTTCCGTGCCCGGCGGCGATTCCGGCCTGGCCGAGGCGGCGATCGTGCAGGCGAACGGGGCAGGGCCGATCCTCGCGGCGGCGAAGCGGTAGGCTCCTTCCAACGGACTAGGGTGCAGCTTCGCAACGATCGCGGGGCGCAAGTTATGGCGCGCTGTTTGGCTTCGATCCAAACGCCTGCTTCCCTCAGTGCAACGTCACCCGCTGCCAGAGCCGCAGCGTGTCCGGCCCATAGTCGAGCGTTTCAACAGGACGATATCGTGATCCGTCGAGCAGCGCCTCCCGGGTGTCGGGATCGAGCGCGGCTACGCCGGGCCGGCCGAGCGGCTTGTCGGCCGTAATGAGCGCGACCACGTCGGCGAGTTTAAGCGCGATGAGCCGGGAGGCCACGAGGGGGCCGCCTTCGCTGAACACCCGGGTGATTCCACGCGCCGCTAGCGCCCGCAAACCGTGACGGAGATCGACCCGGCCGCCCGCGTCGAGGGAAACGCGCTCGATCGTCACCCCGAGGTCCTCAAGCCGCCGGGCCGCCTCTTCCGGCGCCGTGGCTCCTGCGATGACCAAGGTCGGAATCTCTCCCGCAATCGCCGCGAGACGTGAGCGTTCGGGCAGGCGGAGGTGGGTGTCGAGGACCACCCGCAACGGCTTGCGATCGACGCTGGGCAGGCGCACGGTCAAGGCCGGATCGTCGGCCAGCGCCGTCTCGATCCCGACCATGATCGCCTCGTGGGTCGAGCGCATGACCTGGACGCGAAGGTCGACGATCGGTCCGGTGATGCGCAGGCGCGCGTCGTTGGCGCCGGCGGAGGCGAACCCGTCCGCAGTTTCGGCAAGCTTGAGCGTCACACACGGCCGCCCGGCTGTGACGCGCAAGATATGGCCCAAATGGTCGCGTTGCGCTTGATCGGCCCCGACTCCAACGGAGACGGCAATCCCTGCCTCCCTGAGGAGCGCGTGCCCCTTTCCGCCCACGAGCGGATTGGGGTCTTCCATCGCCGACACCACGCGCCCGACGCCGGCGGCGATGACGGCGTCGACGCAGGGCGGCGAGAGGCCAAAGTGCGAGCAGGGCTCGAGCGTAACGTACAGCGTCGCGCCGCGCGCCGCTTCGCCAGCCTGCTCGATGGCGATCCGCTCGGCATGCGGCCTTCCGCCCGGCGCAGTCGCCCCACGCCCGACGACCGCCCCGTCTTTGACCAGGATCGCGCCCACGGCCGGGTTCGGGGCCGTGAGCCCGAGCGACCGCGATCCCAGATTGAGCGCCGCGTCCATCCAGCGCAGATCCTCATCGGGGTCTGCGGCGGCGCTTTCGGTCATGTCGCGGGCGCGTTCCGACGTTGGCGCGGAACTTCCCTGGCCGGGACGGGCTCGGGCTCAGGCTCGGCCTCCAGCTCGCCGACGATGGCGTTGAAGTCCCGCGCCTCGCGGAAATTGCGGTAGACCGAGGCGAAACGCACATAGGCGACGTCGTCGAGCGCCTTTAAGCCCTCCATGACCAGTTCGCCGATCCGTTCGGTCGGGATGTCCCCATCCGTCTGGCTCTCGAGCTGGCGCACGACGCCGTTGATCATGCGTTCGACCCGCTCGGGCTCAACCGACCGTTTGCGTAGCGCGACCTGGACCGAGCGCATGAGCTTGTCACGGTCGAACGGCGCGCGGCGACCGTTCTTCTTGACCACCTGCAGTTCGCGCAGCTGCACGCGCTCGAAGGTGGTAAAGCGGCCGCCGCAATCGGGACAGATACGTCGCCGGCGGATCGACGAGGAATCGTCAGTCGGCCGCGAGTCCTTCACTTGCGTATCGAGGCCGCCGCAATAGGGGCACCGCATCTGAGCCCGCCCTTTAAAGACCGCCCGGCGCCCTAGTAGATGGGGAACCGCCGGGTAAGTTCGGCGACGTCCGCGCGCACCTTCGCCTCGACCGCCACATTCCCCGATTCGCCGTTCGCCGCCAAGCCGTCCAAGGTCTCGACAATCATTCGTCCGACGTCGGCGAATTCCTCGGCGCCGAACCCGCGCGAAGTGGCGGCGGGCGATCCGAGGCGGATGCCTGAGGTCACCGCGGGCTTTTGCGGATCGAACGGAATGCCGTTCTTGTTGCAGGTGATGTTGGCGCGGTCGAGCGCCGCCTCGGCCGCCTTGCCGGTCTGGCCCTTGGGCGTCAAATCGACCAGCATCAGGTGATTGTCGGTGCCTCCGGTCACGAGCTTGTAGCCTGCGGCAAGGATCGGCTCGGCAAGCGCCTTGGCGTTGGCGACCACGGCATGCGCGTAAGCCTTGAACTCAGGCGCCAGCGCCTCGTGGAGAGCGACCGCCTTGGCGGCGATGACATGCATCAGCGGTCCGCCCTGCAGGCCCGGGAAGATCGCCGAGTTGATCTTCTTGGCGAGTTCCGCGTCATTGGTGAGAATCATGCCGCCGCGGGGCCCGCGCAAAGTCTTGTGCGTGGTCGTGGTGACGACGTGGGCGTGCGGGAACGGCGAGGGATGGGCGCCGCCCGCGACCAGCCCGGCGAAATGGGCAATGTCGACGACAAAGTAGGCGTTGACCGCGTCGCAAATGGCGCGGAAGCGGGCGAAGTCCCAATGGCGCGCATAGGCCGAGCCGCCGGCGATGATCAGTTTCGGCTTGTGCTCGCGCGCCAGCGCCTCGACCTGATCCATGTCGATCTGATGCGTCGTTCGATCGACCCCATAGGCGACCGGCTTGAACCAGCGGCCGGACATGTTGACCGGCGAACCGTGGGTCAGGTGCCCGCCGGCGGCGAGATCGAGGCCCATGAACGTATGGCCGGGCTGCATCAGGGCCATGAAGACGCCCTGATTGGCCTGACTGCCGGAATTGGGCTGAACGTTGGCGAAGCGGCAGTCGAACAGTCGGCACGCGCGCTCGATCGCCAGATTCTCGGCGATGTCGACGAATTGGCAGCCGCCGTAATAGCGTCTGCCAGGGTAGCCTTCCGCATATTTGTTGGTCATGACCGAGCCCTGCGCCTCGAGCACCGCGCGCGAGACGATATTCTCCGATGCGATGAGCTCGATCCCGTCGCGCTGACGGCCAAGTTCGAGTTCGATCGCGCGGGCGATCTCCGGATCGGCGTCGGCGAGGGCCGCGGAAAAGAACGAATTCGAACGCACGGACATCGGGGCGGAAACGTTCATCGGCAAACCTTTCATGAAACGAGGCTTGGCCAGGACGGCGAGCGGCCGGCCTTAGCACGGGCAGGTCCGCGCGCAAAAGGGAAAGCAAAACTGATGCCGCTCGGCCGCCGCTGAACCACACGCCGATCAGCTTGTGTTTAGCGGCCCTTGGCGGCGCCGGTGAAAATGACCACCTCGTCCTTGGCCACGCGATCAAGCAGCGCGTGCGCCTCCTCGTCCAGGAGGTCCTTGTCTATGCTTTCCGCCCTGAGGCTGGCGACGCGCAACTCCCAACGCGCGCGGTCATCTTTCAGCCCCGTGAGCTGAGCTTTCAGATCGGCAGCCTCGGCGTCGAACTTCTCTTTCGCCTTGAGCCCGTGCTCGCCGTTTGACGCGCCCCATACCAGATAGCCGCTCGCGACCCCGAGCACGAGGTAGAGAACGATCGGCAGCACGATCGAGCGCAGGCGCGTCCTTACGACCATGCGCCGATCTTGGCGGTGACGGCGTTAGCACGAAGTTAATAAGAGGCGCTTTTCAGGGCTGTTCACCAATGCTTCGGCAGTCCGAGCGGACGGGTAGGACGGTCGCGCGACTTGCGTATCTTGGATGGCGCGGCGATGGTCATCATTCCGGCGCCGGGCCAAGCGCGAAACGTTTCGATAGGAGATGATCCGTTGCCGTCGGGAATGGGCTTTCCAAACATCATCTGCCTTAGCGTCGCGGTCGCCTTGTCGGGTCCGGGCCCGTCCTGTGCGGCGGGGCAGCCGTCGGACGTTCCGGCTTGGCTGCAGGCCCATGTAGGCGAAGGCGAAGGTCAAATCGCTCGAGTTGTCTTAGAAAGGGCTCGCGCGCTTTACCTCCAGAAGGCGGTTAGAAATCCCTGTTACTTCGCCATGGACGCTACACGCCCGAGTGGTGGCGCAGCGGGGCGCCGGTTTTACATCATCTGCGAAGCCGACCGGTCGTTTCGTGCGATTTCCGCGGGTCACGGCGGCGGTCGCGATTTGAAAGGGGTCGCTGATTTCGCAAACGGAAGACGGTGCGCGAAGAACTTCGGCAATGCGATAGGTTCTGAATTGACGGCCGGCGGGGCCTATGTGACGAGCGAAACGAAAACCTCTTTCAAAGGCTATTACCGCGTCTCAGCGAAAGAAGACGCGATTTTCCTTCGGTCGTTCGTGCAGTTTGACGGCGAAGGCGAGGCCGCAAACGCCAGGCAGCGCGCAATCGGGGGGCATGCAGCCGAGGTGTTGGCTGGAATATGTCTCCGAAAGAGTCCGGACAGCCAGTACGCGAACCATGACGGTTACGTTCCGGTTGGAAAGCTGGTGGATTACGCCGGCGGCCGCAGCGATGGCTGCACCAGTTGGTCGCCCTCAGACGCCCGGCAAATCATCCCGATGATTAAGGATAATCCGACGACAGTTTACATTTATCCTGAATCGCACGACATCGACGCCGTCGCAAGAGCTGGGCGCGGAGGATCATATTGGAACGCCTCCTGCCTGAAGGAAATCGGCTCTCCCAAGTTTTGGCCTAAGGAAACCCTCGAGCCGATCCTTGCTCGATACGAGAGGGATCATCCAGCGCCGCCGCCGCGGACGCCGCCAATTTGCAAGGAGCCTTGAACCCCTAGCTCGTCTTGACCGCAGCCCGCCCGGCATAGCGCGCCTGATCGCCGAGCTCCTCCTCGATCCGGATCAGCTGGTTGTATTTCGCCAGGCGATCCGATCTCGACAGCGAGCCGGTCTTGATCTGTCCGCAATTGGTCGCCACCGCGAGGTCAGCGATGGTCGAATCCTCGGTCTCGCCCGACCGATGCGACATCACGGCGGTGTAACCCGCCCGCTGCGCCATATCGACGGCAGCCAGCGTCTCGCTGAGGGAGCCAATCTGGTTGACCTTGATGAGGATCGAGTTCCCGACCCCCTCTTTGATCCCGCGCTCGAGGATCTCGACGTTGGTCACGAAGATGTCGTCGCCGACGAGCTGGCATTTCCCGCCAATCTTGTTGGTGAGCAGCTTCCAGCCCGCCCAGTCCTGCTCGGCCATGCCGTCCTCGATCGATAGGATCGGATAGGCGCCCTGAAGCTTGACAAGATACTCGACCTGTTCCTCGACCGAGCGCGTCTTGCCTTCGCCCTCGTAGACATATTTCCCGTCCTTGAAGAACTCGGACGCCGCGCAATCGAGCCCGAGCACGATGTCGCCGGGTTTGAACCCTGCCGCGTCGATCGCCTTGAGGCAGAAATCAAGCGCCGCCTCCGCTGATGGCAGGTTTGGCGCGAAGCCCCCTTCGTCGCCGACGTTGGTGTTGTGTCCCGCCTTCTTCAGCGCGCTCTTAAGCGCGTGAAAAGTCTCTGCGCCCCAGCGCACCGCCTCGGCAAACGACGGCGCGCCGACAGGAAGGATCATGAACTCCTGAAAGTCGACTGGATTGTCGGCGTGCACGCCGCCGTTGACGATATTCATCATTGGCGTTGGCAATACTCTGGCCATAGCGCCGCCGACGTAACGGTAAAGCGTCAGGCCCGAAGCCTCCGCCGCAGCCTTGGCGACGGCAAGCGAGACGCCAAGAATTGCGTTGGCGCCGAGCTTCGATTTGTTCTTCGTGCCGTCGAGCGCGATCATGGTCTCGTCAATCTTGAGCTGATCTTCAGCCTCGAGGCCGGAAATGGCGTCGAAAATGTCGCGATTGACCGCTTCGACGGCTTTGAGAACGCCCTTTCCGCCGAAGCGTCCCTTGTCTCCGTCGCGCAGTTCGACCGCTTCGCGCGTGCCGGTCGAAGCGCCTGACGGAACGGCGGCTCGTCCCATGGCGCCGTCTTCGAGCACGACATCCACCTCGACCGTTGGATTGCCGCGGCTATCGAGAATTTCGCGGCCGACGACGTTCACGATCGCAGTCATTTTGGCTCCAAGGCTGCAAGCATTGGCCTTGGGTCTTACGGCATCCACGTAACCGATGAAAGACGGACCAGAGGCGACAAGATGGTCGGTTGCACAGCACTTTTGCATTCGCCGGCGCACATTTGACCAAATTGGAGCAAGCTAGAAAAAATATGCATGGCAGAGGCGCTTAGCCACGTGACACAGCCAAAATTTTGGACTAGCAATGATGTGTCAAAAGGAGGCCGCTGCCAAAAGGTTTGGCGCCGGACGCCGTAGGGTCTGTGGGAGGACACAAGCGTTCGACAGTCTTGAATCCCGCCAATTACGCGGAAGGGATAGTAGACAATATCCGGGATTGTAAAACGCAACGCGAGAATGAAAAAAGGGGCGGGTCGCCGGAAAGGCGTCTCGCCCCTTATATTTTGGAAAAGACTTTTTCTACTTGTCCGGCGGAACAACAGCAGCGGTTCTTGCAGCGCGCCGCGCAATGCGCTCTCGGATGGAGCTTGAGCCGCCCGGCTGAGTGGCGCGGTCGCACAATTGCGCCCTGATCAATGAGAACCAAAAAAGAGAGAAAAAGATTCCCTTTTCGAGAATTGTCGGCTAGGATGTTGGGATCATCGTCAAAGCCGAGACCTATGTCCAGCCTTTCCGAAACTGCTGTCGCTTGGGCGCCCGGACGAGAGTCTCATGCGGTGGGTCGAACTAGAGTCGTCATTGCGAGCGCAGCGAAGCAATCCAGGGGAACGCAGGGCGCCCGGCGACTCCTGGATCGCCGCGTCGCTTCGCTCCTACATGACCGCGGTGATTCAAAACCTATCGCATGCCGCTGTTGATCCGCAGGTCGCGGGCGAACATGAGGGCGGTGGAAGCTCTCGCCAAAAAGTTGCGCAAAGGAGGTGTTAAGGCAATGACATAATTAGCGCACGCAAACTTGTGCGCGCCCGGGCCGCCGGAGCTGGCGCCTCAACGTCCTTCCCCTTCGCCTTCCGCCCAATTTCGTTGCGTCTCTGCGATATAGGCGTCGAGCCGCCCCTCGCTGATCGCAAGACGGGCGCCCGACATGAGATCTTGATAATAGGCAAGATTGATTTCGGTCAGGCCCATCATCGCGAGGATCTCGCCTGACTTCGTGAGATGGCGCCAATAGGCGCGGGAATAGTCGCGCGCCACAGGGGACGACGACAGCGGATCGACCGGCCGCGGATCCTCGGCAAAGCGCGCGTTGCGCAGGTTGAGACGGCCCCGGCGGGTAAACACCATCCCGTGCCTTCCCGCGCGGGTCGGCAGCACGCAGTCGAACATGTCGACGCCGCCCGTCACCGCCTGAAGAAGATCGTCGGGCGTTCCCACACCCATGAGATAGCGCGGTTTGTCGAAAGGCAGATGCGGGACCACGGCATCGAGCGTGTCGAGCATCGCCGCCTGCGGCTCGCCGACCGCCAAACCTCCGATCGCATAGCCGTGAAAGTCCATCTCGACGAGCCCCTGGGCGCTGAACAGGCGAAGATCTTTTTCCGTGCCCCCCTGGACGATGCCGAAGATCGCCCGGTCCGGCTGCCGGCCGAAGGCGCTCCTCGAACGCTCGGCCCATCGCAGGGACAGGCGCATCGCGCGCTCGGCCTCCTCATAGGAGCACGGCAGTCTCACGCACTCGTCGAGCTGCATCTGGATGTCCGAGCCCAAATGACTCTGAACTTCCATCGAACGCTCGGGTGTCAGCTCGTGGCGCGATCCGTCGATATGCGACTGGAAGGTCACCCCGCGCTCGGTGAGCTTGCGCAGTCTGGCGAGGCTCATCACCTGAAAGCCGCCGGAATCGGTGAGGATGGAATGGGGCCAGTTCATGAATTTGTGTAAGCCCCCCAGCGCCGCGATCCGCTCGGCGCCCGGAGCCAGCATCAAATGATAGGTGTTGGAGAGCACGACGTCGTAGCCGAGCGCCCTGACCGCATTCGGGTGCATGGCCTTGACGGTCGCGGCTGTGCCAACCGGCATGAAAGCAGGCGTGCGGATAATTCCGCGCGCGGTCGAGATTGCGCCGACACGCGCTCGGCCGTCGGTGGCGTGGACGGCGAAGGAAAATTCAGGGCTCACGGCGGTTCGTCGGGCGGCCTTGCGGAAGCCGCCTGGGTCAAGAGGCAGGCGTCGCCGTAGGAATAAAACCGATAGCCGCTTTGCATCGCGTGCGCGTAAGCCGCCCGCACGGTCTTAAGCCCGCTGAAGGCCGCCACAAGCATGAACAGGGTCGATCGCGGCAAATGAAAGTTGGTCATGAGCCTGTCGACGCAGCGAAACTCATAACCCGGGGTAATGAAAAGACGCGTTTGACCTGAAAACGGTCGAAGCCGCCCGCTCTCGTCGGCAGCGCTCTCGACGACGCGCACCGACGTCGTGCCGACACAGACGATCCGGCCTCCGGCCTCCCGCACAGCGTTCAAGGCTTCGGCAGTGGCCGCGCTGATCGAACCCCACTCGGAATGCATCCTGTGGTCGCGCGTATCCTCGACCCTGACCGGCGCGAAGGTCCCGGCGCCGACATGCAACGTGACCTTGTGCAGCGGGACGCCACGGGCCGCGAGGCGGGCAACCAGCGACGGGGTAAAATGCAGCCCTGCCGTCGGCGCCGCGACCGCCCCAGGTTTGGCGGCAAACATCGTCTGGTAGTCCGCGCGGTCGCTCTCGGAGAGACAGCGCCGAGAGGCGATGTAAGGCGGCAGGGGAGGCGCGCCAAGGCGTTCAATCGCCTCGTCCAGCGCCGCGCCAGCGAAGTGAAAGCGCAGCAGAACCTCGCCCGCTTCGCCCTTGTCCTCCACTTCCGCGTCGAGCGCTGTGAGAAGGCACGCCATGCTTTCGCGCGCCTCGCCGAAACGGATGCGCTCGCCGACTTTGAGCCTCTTGGCGGGCCGCGCGAGCGCCCGCCAACGGCAATCGTCGACACGCTCGATCAACGTCGCTTCGATCGAGGCGATCCCCTCGCCTCTAACCCGGAGGCCCTCGAGCCGCGCCGCGATGACCCGTGTATCATTAACGACCAGCGCATCGGTGGAAGTCAAGAAATCCGGCAGATCCCGCACGCGCGCATCCGTCAGATCGCCGTCGGGGCCGACAACCAGCATCCGCGCGCTGTCCCGCGGATTTGCCGGAGCCAGCGCGACGCGGTCCGGCGGGAGAACGAAATCGAAGGCGTCGACACGCATCGCGGTGATCGCCATCCTGTCGAGGGTGTCAATCTGTGGCGCAAGAAATGGAGGGATGGCGCCTCGGGCTGTGAGCCCTGTCCGGCGCCTTTGTAGTCCCGCTGCTCTCGGCCGCAAGCGTCGCTATGATCTCAGCTCAGCGTCGCCTTGACGATCTTGTCGGGCTCGCGGACGGGCTCGCCGCGCTTGATCTTGTCGACGTTCTCCATGCCCGAAACAACCTTGCCCCAGACCGTATATTTGCGGTCGAGGAAGGGCGCGTCGGCGAAGCAAATGAAGAACTGCGAATTGGCCGAATCTGGGCTCGCTGCGCGCGCCATCGAGACCGTGCCGCGCACATGCGGCTCGGCGTTGAACTCGGCCTTGAGGTCGGGATATTGCGACCCGCCGGTCCCAGTTCCCTTCGGACAACCGGTCTGGGCCATGAACCCGTCGATCACGCGGTGAAAAACGATGCCGTCGTAGAATCCTTCGGAGACCAGGCGCTTGATGTGCGTGACATGGCCTGGCGCAAGCGCCGGGTTCATTTCGATCACCACCGGGCCCTTGCTCGTCTCGAGCGTTAGCGTATCGCCTGCGCTGCTCATGTCGTTGCTCCTTATTGCTTCGCCCCCGACGCCATGCGCATGGTGACGATCTTATCGGGATTCGCGACCGCGCCGTTGTTGTCCTGAGTTCCGGCCTTGATCTTGTCGACGACGTCCATTCCCGAGGTGACCTCGCCGAAGGCCGTATATTTGCCGTCGAGGAATCCGGCGTCGGCTGTTGTTATGAAAAATTGCGAATTGGCCGAATTCGGATCCTCCGCGCGCGCCATGCCGAGGATCCCCCTATTGAAATGGGTTGGGCTGAACTCAGCCGGCAGGTTGGGGAGGCTCGAACCACCGGAACCTGTTCCGGTCGGGTCGCCGGTCTGCGCCATGAATCCAGGAATGACGCGGTGGAACGTCAGCCCGTCGTAGAACTTCTGTTTTACCAGCGTCTTGATCTGCGCAACGTGTTTAGGGGCCCAGTCGGGATGCAGGCGAATGACAACCTTGCCGTGCTTCGTCGTGAGGACGACCGTATCGTCGGGGTCTTCAGCCGCCCAAGCGGACGAAACGGCGAGAAGAGGAATCCAGAGCGCGGCGCGTCGGCTGCAAGCGAACATGAACGGAACCTTTGAAGAGTGGCTGCCTGGTTGCGGCGCGCGGCTTGCATAGCAGGTTAAAGAGGCATTGCAACCCGCGCGGCTTCGGGCCGCCTTGACAGAAGGCGCGGTGCGGAAATTTCGCGCTTTCGCAGTTCGCGGGCCTGATAGTATACATCGTTTCGCACTCAAACACCGATCGGAACTCCAAGCCATATGTCCCATACCTGTCTCGCCCTTGTAGCCTTCGCCGCGTTGATCGCCTCCACGGCGCCAAGTTTGGCGGCCGGGCCCGTGACGCGTCAATGCGATTACAGGGGTGAAGGCAAACTCGGGCCCCTCATCGTCGCCTATGACGAATCCGCCCACCTGGTGCGGGTGACCACGGGCGACGGCCGGCTCTGGCTCTACCAGGACGGGGCGACAGGCCGGCTCGGCCCGGCGATAGCCGCAGCCGACGATCCAGGACCGGTTCAGCAATTCGTCATCGAGCGGGCGGGCCAGGTGGAGGTTGGTTTCCGCTGGCCGGATGACGGCACGACCGGCCATCTCGCCTATTTTGACGCGGTGGCGTTCAAGAATCCGGCGAAGCGGTGCGTCTGGCGCTCGCTTTGGGACTTCGCGATGGGCTGAGGCCCAGCCGCCCGCTTCACGCGTCATTCGGTCCGACCGAATGTTGTCCCGACTTAAGCGATCGCTCGTGAGGCCGCCGGAAGTCGAACCTTTACTCCGCCGCCACCTTCGGCAAGTGCGATAACGAACTTTCAAGCGCCTTCGGGTCGTAGTCCTGATCGAGGAGCTTGCCGGCGAAATAGTCGGTATAGGCTTGCATATCGAAATGCCCGTGGCCGCTCAGATTGAACAGGATGGTCGGCGACTTCCCTTCCTCCCGAGCCTTCAACGCTTCATCGATCGCGGCGCGGATCGCGTGAGTCGTTTCCGGAGCCGGCACAATGCCCTCGGTACGCGCGAACTGAACACCCGCCTCGAAGCAAGGGGTCTGGTGGTAGGCCCTAGCTTCAATCAGACCTAGCTCCTTGCAGTGGCTGACCAGCGGCGCCATCCCGTGATAGCGCAGACCTCCGGCATGGAAGCCGGGCGGAATGAACTCCGATCCCAACGTATGCATCTTGACGAGGGGAGTGAGATGTCCGGTGTCGCCGAAGTCGAAAGCATATTTGCCGCGCGTCAATGACGGACAGGCGGCCGGCTCGACCGCGATCACCCGTACGTCCCGCTTGTCGCGCAGTTTCTTGCCGATGAACGGGAAGGCGATGCCGGCGAAGTTCGAGCCGCCGCCGGCGCAGCCAATCACGACGTCGGGATAGGCGTCGGCGTGCTCCATCTGCTCGATCGCTTCGAGACCGATGACGGTCTGATGCATGAGCACATGATTGAGCACGCTGCCGAGCGCATATTTAGTGTCCGGATTCTTCGCCGCGACTTCCACCGCCTCCGAAATTGCGATGCCCAAGCTTCCGGGCGAATCCGGATGCTGTTTCAGGATCGCCTTGCCGGAATCGGTCTCGTCGCTGGGGCTCGCGACGCATTTCGCGCCATAGGTCTCCATCAGGGCCCGCCGGTAGGGCTTCTGATTGTACGAGACCTTGACCATGTAGACTTTGACCTCAAGGCCGAACAACGCACCGGCGAAAGCCAGCGACGAGCCCCATTATCCCGCGCCGGTTTCAGTCGACAGCTTCGCCACGCCCTCCTCCTTGTTGTAGAAGGCCTGAGCGACAGCGGTGTTGGGTTTGTGATTGCCTGCGAGACTGACGCCCTCGTATTTATAGAAAATGCGCGCGTTTGTGCCGAGCGCCTTCTCGAGCCCGCGGGCCCGGTGCAGCGGTGTCGGGCGCCACAAGCGGTAGATGTCGCGAACCGGCTTCGGAATTTCAACCAGCCGTTCCCTGCTCACCTCCTGGCCGATAAGCGCCATCGGAAAGAGGGGCGCGAGATCGTCCGGCCCAACGGGTTTGCCGGTTCCGGGATGCAGAACCGGGGGTGGCGGAGACGGCAAGTCGGCGACGATATTGTACCAAGCCTCGGGAATCCGGTCCTCGCCCAGGAGAAACTTCGTCTGCTCGTTCATACCTTCTCCTCCACGCCCAGCGGGTTCTCTACCCTTGCCGCCGTTTGACGCCGTAACGCGAAGCGCGCGCCGATATCGCTAGCGCGCGCTTACGCCCGTTCTCACATGCTCCCGGTCGGCTGCGGCGCCAGGTCGCGGTAGTACGTGTTGAGGATCGACAGGCGCGGCCTCTCGACCGGAACCGAGATCGCCTCCCGTCCGTGCCAGCTCGACTTCAGAAGCGAATAGGCCGGATGGATGACGACGAACGCGTAGCCCGTGTTCGGCAGGAAGGGCACGGTCTTGTCCTTGACCAGGCCATAGGATTTCCAGGCGAAGACGCCCATTGGGGAAACCTTATAGACGGCCGTGCCGAGGTCGCGTTGCGAGTCGTCCTGAGGCAGGTAGATCTGCATGGTCAGGACTTTCCTACGGGTGTCGGGATGAGGCTTGATCGCGTAGCCGTTGAGATCGGTGTAAAGCACCGGCCGCGGGTGCATGGGGACCGGCCAGCCCTCGCCGCTTCTCTTGGAGCGGATGCGGAATCCCTCGTCCAGTGTCTCGCGCAGCGCCGAGGCGACCTCCGGTGACGCCAGCACCCGGCGCACGATGCCCCACAGCCCGCGGCTCTCCTCCGACCCTGGATCGCTTCGCTCGTCGTAGAGAGCGTATTCCCGCCGCGTTCCATCGCCATTCAGTCCGGCAAAGCGGTCGACGTCGGGGAAGCGCTGCAACAGGCGGGCGTAAAAGTCGCTCGGGAAGAAATCGCGAAAACGAATCAGCGGATAAGGCTTACGAAACGCCTCGGCATTGAGGATCGCGTTGGTCGCGGATTCGAGTACCCGTCGGAATTCATTGTCAGCCGCGTCATTCAGGGAAGAGCCAGCTTTTTCGCTGGCCTCGGCCATACCCGTCATGTCTTGCCTCAAATCGCGGTTTCGATCGACTAACAGCATTATAAACCCGGGCGACGGAGTAAGCCCAAGTTTCCCAGAACTCAAATCGGCCCGCTTCCGGGAGCGCGGCTTGACAGAGGCTCGGGCGTCGTCGCAATCACGCGCCGCGGCCGCGCGCCGATCTCTGGCCGAGCGATGATCCTCTCGAAACCCCTGCGTTACCGGCTGGAGTATAGCGTATTTCGGGCTGCGCAGGCAGCCGCGACGGCGTTGCCGCTCGAAGCCGTGTCGCGCACTTCGGGCTTGGCATGGCGGCTCATCGCCCCCCATTTCCACCGGCAGGAACGCGCGCTCCGCAATCTGGCGCTTGCCTACCCCGAGCTCTCGCTTCAAGAGCGCAAGCGGATCGCCGCCGGCATGTGGGAGAACCTCGGCCGCACATTCGGCGAATCGTTTCACCTCAAGGAGATCATCGCTGAGAACCGCGTGCGCTTCGAGCCAATGGGGCAGCTCGAAGAAATCGCCCGCGGGGGACCGTGCGTGGTCTGCGGGCTGCATCTCGGCAACTGGGAGCTTGTCGCTTACGCCAGCAAGCTCATGGGCGCCTCATTCACTGGCGTCTATCAGCGCCTCAGCAACCCGCTCGTCGACGAGGAGACCCGCAAATTGCGCGCCTTCCTTTACGAGGGCGGCCTTCTGCCGAAGACCCCGGTCACGGCGCGCGCGCTCATGAAGGCGGCGAAGAGCGGGGGCTATCCGGCATTCCTCGCCGACCTCCGCGACGACAACGGCGCGGCCGTGCCGTTTTTCGGCAGGCCAGCGCTCTCGACCGTCTTTCCCGCTCTGCTCGCGCGCAAGACCGGGCTCCCGCTCTATGCCGGCGCCGCCTTTCGCGAGCCGAAAGTGCGCTTCGTGATCCGGGCGGCGCGAGTGGAGGTGCCTCACACCCACGACCCCGCCGCCGACGCGGTTGCGGGGACGGCGGCGCTGCATGCGCAGTTCGAAGCCTTCATCCGCCAGGCGCCGGAGCAATGGATGTGGGCCCACCGGAAGTGGCTTTAGGCCGAACCCCGGCCGCCGCTTCCGTTCCTCCCGGGCTTTTGACCCGGGTGGTTCGAAGAGCCGGGAGGCCGCCCTTCCCGGCCAAATCAGCCCCTGATTTCGCCAGATTTTGACCTCATTCTCCAAGCCAAACCAATACAAATAAAAAGGCTTGGATTTCCTTGGATTCCTTTGGCCGATTCCGTACTTTTCAATGGGTTACAGTGAATCCAAATAAAAATTTGTTTTCCTTTGCCGGCTCCTCGCCAGCCGACCTCAATTGGGGCGCTTTCATGTCCTCCAATCGGAACACTATAGCAGGGCTTCCGGTTTTCGAAAAGCAATTGATTCGGAAAATTCGCCAGCCCCTCCTGACCGGTTCGTCCGGCGCGGCCACCCAGACCCGCCGCCGTCACGCCCCCTCATCCCCGGATCGCTTCCCCGCGCTTGACCCGGGGTCGACGACGACCGTGGTTTCGACCAATCGCTCGCCGCTCTAGGCAAAACACAATCGCTGCTATGGCGGCGACCGCTTTGGGCGGAGAGCGCATGCTGAATAACCCCGCGCCAAGCGGCTCTACCCCGAGCGGTGCAGCAGCGCCTGCGCCTCGGCGATCTCCGGCATTTCGGGCGTCGGCGCAAAGCCTTCCAGCGCGGGCGCCAAGACGGCGCGCGCTTCGACTAGGCGGGCGCCTGACTGATAGAGTTTCGCCAGCGACAGCGCCGCGCGCAGGCCGAAGCTGCGCGTTCCTTGTTTGCGCGCGATGGCGATGGCGCTCTGGAACGCTTCTTCCGCGATCGCGGGGTCGCGGGGGTCGCGCTTAAGCAGCGTTTCGCCGCGGACGCGGTGCAGTTCCGCTTCGAACGCGCGCGAGCCGGCGCGGTCGGACGTGGCCAGCGTTTCATCGAGGATCGCAAGGGCGCCCTCAGGGTCGCCCGTCCGAAGCACGGCTTCGGCCAGCGCGATTTTCAAAAGCCCGTCAAAAATGGTGGCGTTTTGACCGCGCAGAAGTTCGATGCCGCGGCGCATGGCCGCCAGCCCTTCGCTACGCACCCCGCCTTCGGTCCTCGCCAAGCCGTCGAGAAACACCCCGATAGCGCTCCAGAACGCCAGATCGTGCTCACGCGCGACACGCTCAAGTTCAACAATGTGCGGCGCGGCGGGCGCGAGGTCGCCGCGCATCAATTCGAACATGGTCGCGTGCATATGCCCGTACGCGCGCGTGGCGATGTGCGCCACTCCGCCGAGCCGCGCCTCGGCGCTGCGAACAAGAGAAACCGCGCGTTCGACGTCGCCGAGCGGCCACAACGCAACCGCGAGGTAGAGCATCGCCCCGACCCCGGGGTCATGTCCGAAGCGAAAGGCGAGGTCATCGTCGCGGCCTGGTTGGAACAACGCCAGAGCCTGTTCCAGGTGAACTCGCGCTTCGATATATTCACCGGCGAACCAATGCGTAATTCCGGCCGCGCGATGCGCGACACCGGCCTCCGGCGCATTCGGCGCTGCCTCGACGTCGTCAAGGAACGCCTTCGCGTGATCCCTCATCGATGGGAGATCGCCCCTCAGATACCCGCCAACCCATAGGCCGTAGTCGACTGCGAGCCGTTCGGGCGTCTCCCTTTCGCCGGCCGCCGACGCGCGAGCTCTCGCGAAGGCTGCGGTTGTCTCAGGCGCCCCATAGCCGCGCGTGGCGATCAACGCGTTGCCATAGGCGACGTGTAGCTGCATGCGTTGCTTCCGTGAAGCGGTTGCGGCCCTCACCTCTTCGCTTTCCGCCAGCGCCACGAGCAGCGCCTGCGCCTCGGCGATCTCCGGCATTTCGGGCGTCGGCGAAAAGCCTTCGAGCGCATGCGCGAGGATGTCGTGGGCTTCGACGGCGCGGCCGGTCGATTGGTAGAGCTTCGTCAGCCTCAACGCGGCGCGTAGGCGGAAGCTCCGCGCGCCCTGTTGCTCAGCAATAGCAACGGCGGCCAGGAGGGCCTCCGCGGCCCGTTCGAGATCAGGCGGCTCCTGGCGCAGCAGGATGTCGCCGCGCATGCGTGCGATTTCAGCCAAATACCATCGCTCGCCGCTTCGCTCGGCGACCGCGGCCGCTGCGTCGAGCGAGGACAGCGCGTCCGCAAAATTCGCCTCGTCCGCTTCCGCCTGAACCAAAGCCGAATGCAAAATCGTTGAGAGGGCGCTGACTTTGTGCTCGCGCAGCGATGACGCTCCGCGTCGCATTTCGGCGAGGCCTTCGGCGCGTTCGCCCGCCCGCCATTTAGCCCAGGCGGCGGGTAAAAGCGAATAGATGCGCCATTGATCCATGTCATGGCTTCTGGCCGCCCGCGCCGCCCCCTCCGCTGAGATCGCCGCCTGGCCGCCGTTCGCCCGCAGGATCTCGAGGGAGAAAGCATGAATGTAGCCATAGGCGATCGACGCGCCGTGGCTCATTTCGTCAATGCGCGCTCGAAGGTCGCTTTCAACCCGTGCGGCCCGATCGACCTCGCCCAAAGGCCAGAGCGTCAACGCAAGATAGGCCATCGCGGCGAGGCCCAGATCCTGTCCGAAACGCAATCCAAGATCCTGATCGCGCTTTGGATCAAAGCTTGCGAGCGCATCTTCCAGATGTCGACGGGCGCCTTTCAGATCGCCTGCGTGCCATTTGGTCACGCCGATAGCGCGGTGAGCCGGCCCGGCGAAAGGTCCGTCGGGTTGCCGCTCGAGGTAATGCAGAAATGCGTCTGCGCCCTCGCGCATTCCCTTGAGATCGCCCCCGACATAGGCGGCCACCCAGGATCCGTAAACCAGCGGCGGCTCCAGCGAGCTTTCGGCCAAGCCGCCAACTTCCCGAGCGCGTGCGTAGGCGGCTACTGTCTCTGGAGATGTATAACCCCGCGCCGCCATCGTTGCGTTGGATAGGGACACGTGCAGCTTCAGTTTCCCGTCCGGCGTCGTCGCGACCCCTCGCCCCTTGTCCACCATAGCGATCGCCTTGCCGAGATGCGAGATCGCCTCCTGGAAGGCCGATCGGCGGAGCGCCTGATCGCCCGCCTTGCCCCACCACTCGATCGCGAGGTCGTCGAGTCCGGCTTGGGTGAAATGGTGCGCGACGACTTCGGGCTCGGCCGCCGCGCGCTCGGGATCGTCGCGCAGGAGCTCCGCGGCGCGGCGGTGCAGCGCTTGCCGGCGGCTCTTGAGCAGGCTGTCGTAAGCGGCGTCCTGGATCAGCGCGTGCTTGAAGCGGTAATTCGCCTGCGGTGGGGCGCCCTCGACATAAAGCAGGTCGGCGTCGGCGAGCCGATCCAATGACGCTCGCAAGCCCGCCTCGTCGATTTCGCCCACATCGCGTAGCAGCCCGTAGCCGAATTCTCGCCCGAGCACGGCGCCCATCTGCGCGGTCTCGCGCGCGGGCCCCAGCCGATCGAGGCGCGCCGCGAGCGACTGCTGCAAGGTCGGCGGGATGGCCTGTACGCCGCCGTGCTCGCCGCGCTCGAGCAGCAGGCGCGTCACCTCCTCGACAAACAGCGGCACGCCGCCGGTGCGCGCGCTGACCCCTTCGATCACCTCCTTGGACAGTGCATGCCGCACCGAAATATCGCCCACCATGCGCGCCACTTGCATGCGATCGAGGGGGGTGAGCGAGACCACGCTGTGATGCGAGCGCAGGCTCCACGGCGGGCGAAACTCGGGGCGCGTTGTCGCCAACAGCAGCAGGGGCGCTTGCGCGCCGCGCTCGGCGAGCGCGCGCAAAAGGTCGAGCGACGTCGGGTCGGCCCAGTGCAGGTCCTCGAAAGCGAGCACGACCGGCTGCGACCGCGCCCCAGCGAGAAACCACGCGGTCATCGCCGCGAGTTGCCTGCGCCGCAACTCTTCCGGGGGGGATTGGCCGCGCGGTGAGGCGGGAGCGCGATGTCCACCAGCGGCGCAAGCAGGGGCGCGTTCTCGTCGGGGTCGAGGCCGATCAGGCGCAACGTGCCTTCGAGGTCGGCGAGGCGCTCATCGGCCGGCAAGTCTGCGCCAAAACGTGCCCGGCCCCACTCGGCGATCGGGTGCAACGGCGTGTTCTGCAAAAGCTGCGAGGCGCCCCACTCGACCCAGGTGTGCGGCGTCTCCTTAAGACGCGCCCGGAACTCCTCGACCAGCCGCGACTTGCCTAAGCCCGGCTCGCCGACGATCAGCACGAGTTGCCCTTCGCCGGCAAGAGCGAGCTCCCAGCGGCGCTGAATGAGGCCGAGCTCCTCGTCGCGGCCGACGAAAGGCGTCGGCGCCCGCGCGCCGCCCCTTCGGCCGCCGCCGCTCGCGCGGACGATCCGGAAGAGCTGGACCGGGACGAACACACCCTTGAGTTCGCGTGCGCCCTCATCTTCTGCGACGAAGAGCCCGACGACCTGACGCTGCACGTTCGAAGTTACGAGGACCGAGCCCGGCTCGGCCGCAGCCTCCACGCGCGCCGCGACATTTGGCGCGTCGCCGAACACTTCGCCGTTCGCCTCCACGACGGCCGGTCCGGACTCGATCCCGATGCGCGCTTTCAGCGCCGGCGCGCCTTTGGCCGCGTTCCGGGCGTTGAGGTCGGCGAGCGCGCGCTGGATCGCCAGCGCCGCCCGAACGGCGCGTTCGGCGTCATTCTCCTGCGCGCGCGGATAGCCGAAGAGCGCCATCAACCCGTCACCGAGCCGTTTGAGTACGTGGCCGCCAAGTCCGGTCACAGCCGCTGATGCCTCATCGAGATAGGTGTTGACCAGGCTGCGCCAATCCTCAGCGTCGAGCTTCGCGGCCAGGCTCGTCGAGCCGACCAGGTCGCAGAACAGGACGGTAATCGGACGGCGCTCGGCGTCGACGGACGGCCGCGGCTGAAGTCGGGAAGACGCAGCGGGCGCTGGCAAAGTGGCCGGCGCGCCGGCTGGAAGCGGTGAAGGGTTGGACGCCACGCCAAGGGCGGCGATCGCATCGAGAAGTTTTCGCCGATGGCCGACGATTGTGACCCCGAGATCCCTCAAATCTTCGGCCGTCAGGCGCGGCAGGAGGTCGCCGTCAATCGCGTTGTCGCGGAACGCCGCTTCGTATTGCCCGAGACCGAGATTCTTGAGCCAGGCCGCGACGTCCACGGTCGCCTCCAGTCTGCGGGCTGGACAATCACACGCGCCCCGCAGTCTGTAAAGCGAGCACCAGTTGGCGCGGTCGAGCAGCGGGCCAACGTCCGTCGATGGCTCAACCTAGGCCTTCAGCCGAGGTCCGCTTTCTCGTGCTTACCGCCCTTTCATAGGGCCGATCTTGAAGGGCAGCTAAGGGTCGAGGGCGGTCATCGGTGGGCACTGCGAGGAATGTCTCCGAAGGGCGGGTAGCACTTCTCGATCACTTGGATCGGTATGGTTTCGTCCTGATGGGGAAGCCGCCTCAGATCCGGGCAGCAGCCCT
>DASXXT010000107.1:0-3607 GCA_036502965.1 Roseiarcus sp.
CGTTCTTCCAGTAACCAATTGATTCAGAACACCCGAAACCTGCGTCAGTTTGCAAAAAATTTGAATAATATCAGTCGTCACATGGGACTCTTAATCAGCGGGTCCAAGGTTCGAGCCCTTGTGCGCCCACCATCGAAACCAGATGAAATCGTTCAGTTTTTCTGTGGTCTCTTAGTCTAGCTGAGGCGGCTGTTTCTGCCGTGGGCAACTGTGTGGGCAACTCGTGCGCTTTGGGCGGGCCGCCGGGCCACCGGTTTGAGCGGTCATCGCACCGGCCGATCGATCATGGCGGGCTCGGTCTGCGGGGCCCGCTGGCGGGCTTGCGTTCATGCTGGCGTTGTGCTGCGCGACACGCGCCCGCGCTTTCGGCCGAAGGTTCGGCAGCGCGGCCGGACCCTACCCCCTGGGGTGCACCCCCAACCACACACCCCGATCGCACATGCCAAGCCAGTACCGTTTCTACATCGTCAAAACCCAAAGGATGGTTTAGCTTCGAAAACATCGCCTTTTGTGATACGATTCGCCCATTCGCGCGCTCGTGGCGGGCGCGCGAAACCAGTCGCCGACTGCCGCTTGGCCTTTGGTGAGCGAGTAGAGGTTGCAGGGGCCACCCGCTATGTGTATGTCGTCGCTCCCAGAGCGACGACGGCGATGAGCAGGAGAATGCCCGCGCCCAGCCATGTATAGCCTTGGGCGAGGAAAGTCCTTTTTAACACTTCGACCCAATTCGATCGCGGATCCCGTGAAAGGAGCTCCGGCGGCAGGGCCGCGCGAATCTGAGGCGTGTCTAGCAACTCGCGCAACCGGGTCGCATCGGGGTAGGGGATATCCATCAGCGGCGCGCCCGCGAGATACGACGGGTCGCCGGTGGCGAGATAGAAGCGCAGGTTTCTCTCCTGGACCTCGGCGGTTTTGCGCCGCCAGTCCATCGAGCCCGGCAGCGGGTGCGCGGGACGGATAAGCGACGCTATTACGATGATGAGCCACGCCGCGAGGGCCGTGGACAGCCAAATCTTGCGCTTGCCGTCGGCCCCTCCCGATTCCACGAGCCAAAAGAAGGTCGTCATATTGATCGCAAGGCCTACCAAAAGGGTATCGAAGTAGCGGTTCTCGACCGGGACCAATGCGCGTCCCGTCGCGAATGCTGCGAATTGAGTGAGGACCCAGCCGAACGCCACGACATTGAACCAACGTGAATCGTTCAATGGCGGGCGATCGGCCATCGTGCGAAGGCAAAACAGCACCGACGGTGCCGCCATGAGCGTGCCCAAATTGGGAGGGGCGGGCCAACTCGCCAACTCGAAGACAGCCGACAGGAACTGTCGCAACGAATCCGCGCGATAGACGTGCGACGGCTGCGCGTGAGGAATGAGGCTCGCCAGGGCGACGGTTGCCGCGGTTAGAGCGGTGATCCCGAGCCATTCTCGGACACCCGCTCGCCGGCCGCATGCCATCTGGGCGAGATGCAGCCCGGCCGCGGCGCCGAGCGTCAGCGCGCCCGAGGCCGTGCAGAGGAATGAGGCGAGCCCGCACAGGCCTCCCGCCGCCCATCGCGGCGACCATGCCGGGCTGTCGGCCATGAACCACAAGCTTGCGAAAGAAAGCGCAAGCAGCAAATAGAAGTGGGTGTTGAAGCCGAGCAATATGTTATCATAACTTAGGGGAATAGCGTTGATTAGAGCCACGGAAATCATCGCGGCCGTCGCCCAGGCGCCACGAAGCGGGCGTGAGAGCGCATAGCTGATCCCGACGACCGTCGCGGCGTCGAGGATCGCATTGGCGATCATTTGAAGGATGACGTCCCAGTAGCCGGAAATGTTGAAGATCGCCAGAGTGAGCAATCGGGTGAAGAAAATGACGTGCTCATTGTGAAAGCGAAGCAAGTCGCCGATTGTCAGCGTTCCTTCGAGATATGGTCCCAGGAGGTTCGCCGCGTCTCCATCCCATTCGTCTCCGTACGGAGTCGAGTTTCCGGCGTAATTGATGACGATCGCCCGAGATCCGGCGACGACAAAGAAAAGCGATAGAAATAGGAATGTCTGGCGCCTGTCGTCGAGACATCGCAGAAATCGGTGTTGGGCGCGCATGACAAAGCTTCGGCGCGCCTGAAGCCCTTGCTTAGTTGACTCGCCGGCGGCTGGCATTACGAGACGCTCCCATCTCTAACGCTGTCGCAATTTGCCTGACATTGCTCGAGCCGATTGAATCCCTTGCCGATCCCCGCGTCGCGATAGGGTGACCGCGGCTTCTCGCCGAACCTCCGTCGCCGGCTTGTCTTCGCGGAGGCCAATGTAAACCGTATGCCGTAAGAGGTTGTCGGCCGTCCAGGTCAAATAGGTGATCTCGGCGACGAGCTTTGGCTCGACCCAGTGCACCGGGAAAGAACGAGCGGCGATCCAGCCGCCGCGCAAGACGCGCTTTGGCTCGGGGGGCTGGCGGACGGCGTTGGCGCCGACTCTTGAGGATCATGTCCGGCGTCGGGCGAGCGACCGTGTTGCAATCGGTTTAGAAGTGCGATCGCGTCGAGGGTTGAGTCGATGACGGCGAGCGATTGATTGATCGCAATTTGGCAATCGTAAATCGCGTTTTGCAGGGCGATTAGCAGCGCAAGGTCCTCGGCAATTTGAGACCGGCGACTTGCATTGCGACTGGCATTGCTCATAGCGGTATCAGAACGCAACCCACCTGATCCGTGTTCAATGTTGACGCGCCGATTCTCTCGCGGCTTGGCGAATGCATACTTCGCGCTGGGCGGAAATGACGATCCAAAGGACCTCGAATTCAGGCGCGGAACAAGGATACGGCGCGTCGTTAAGACCGAGGCGGGCGCCTAAGCCAACCCCTGCCAAAGGCGCTCGTTAGGCCCCGCATCGGTCAAGGTCCCGGCGCGGGGCTTCCTGCCGCAGCCCTCGCTAAAGCGCGCCAGACTTGAGCCACGTATTCGAAGGCCCGAGATCTCGACGACGCGGTAGCTGGCGCGCGAGCGAAGGGCGACCAAGCCATGTTCCCCGGCGCGACGGTCGACGCAGCGACGCGGAAGGCCGTGGCGAGCCTGAGGGACAGCCGGGCGAATTGGTCGTCGGACGAATTAGGCGCTCTAAGCGAGGTCGCCAAAGGCTCGCCGACGCAAAGGGCGCTTCGTATGGTCGGCACGCTGGCGCCTAATAGCCCGATAACCGCTCTCTTGCACGCCGGCGGCTTGATTGGCGGCATTGCGACCGGCGGGCTCGGAACGGCCGGCTCGCTCGGAACGATGGCGACCGGCTTGGCGGCCAGGACCGCGGCGAATCGGATGACGGCCTCAGCCGTCGCCAATCTGAGCAACATCATTCGATCGGGTGGCAGTGCGCCTGCGATCGCGCCGGCTATGGGCCCATCCGTCACGACGCCGCTGGCGGCGTTGCTCATGGGCTCGGGGGTTAGCGCGTCTCAACCGGCGCAGAAGAGCCTGCGCCTCTGCCTCCTCCGTGGCGCTCGCCAACAAGATGGCGCGCATCGCCTTCGCGATCCTGCGGAGCAAGACGGTCTATCGGGAACTTCCGGCGTAAGGAGCGCCGGCTGGTTCGCGGCTGAGGCTCACCAAAGAGCCAAGGCGGCACAGGAGTCG
>DASXXT010000108.1:0-2340 GCA_036502965.1 Roseiarcus sp.
GGTAGCGGCCACCTCGCGCGAACGTAGCCAGCGGCCCGCTGTGCGAGCCTTGGCCGGCAGGGAAGCCAATCGGCGGGCTGCTTCCCCCAGGGCTAATCTGCGTGCGCTTCGCACGCGGGCGCGCGCTCGCGCGTATTGGTCACCTGCCCTCGCCACGTGGTGCGGAAGTGCGGACTCACAAGTCGGCTATGTTATGCAGCCTCCTCGTCCTCGGGATCGGCCGGGACAAGGTGCTTGCAAGTGCGCCCGTGCGCGGCGGGGTTGGGCCGTTCCTCGACTTCGAAGTGGCCAGCGTCGATCATGGCGCGCAGCGTGATCTTCGCCTTCGCCTTCTGGCCCTTGTCGACGAGGTCCAGACCCAGAACCTTCGCCACGGCGTCACCGGCCCAGCCCTTGGCTTGCGCGTTCTCGCGGTCAAAGCCGCCGTTGAAAACCGCCAACTTGATCGCCTCGATCTGCTCGGGTTCCAGACCGTCGATCACGCTTTGCGGCGACGGCGGCGACCATTGGGTGACGACGCCCACGTCGCTTGAAAAGTCCAGCAAGCCCGGGCCGCCGTTGCCGAGACTTTGGCTGACCTTGTGCCGCCAGACAGGGCGACCGCTGCGCCTGTGTGTGTGCTTTGGGTTGTCGACGCGGAAATAGTCGCCGGCCTCCCATGGCGCGAGGCCATATTTTGAGGCGTCATCTTCATCCATCTTGTTTAAGACCCGGACGTCGCGCATCTTGTTGACGAACGCGACCGATCCGAGCGCGTCGTCCTCGGTGAGTTCGCGCTTGTTCGGCTTGCGGGAGTGAGCAACGATCTCGATCGCCGCGCCGGTTGTCTGTGCGATGCCTTTCAGCGACGTTACGATCGGCTGGATCAGATGGCTGAGGTTTCCGTCGACCTTGTGGAGCGAAACCCACGGGTCCAGGGTGACGACGTTGAGTCCCTCGCGCCTGATCGCCTCGGTGAGCGCATGCACCACCGGCTTGATGATCTTGACGCCCTCGCGCGTGCCCTCTGCGAAGCACATGAGGTCGCTGTCGACGCTCTCGACGAACAGCTTCCCGACGATCTCTTCCGGCGTGATGTTGTAGTGCAGCATTGCCGCCGTGACGGGTGGCGCAGCACGAGATCGTTGTCCTCGTAGTTCATCAGCATAACCTTTAGGGCACCGCGGGACGCTTCGCCCAAGAGCGGCTTGCCGGTGATCATCGCCAGCGCCTCGACGATCGAGTGAACGCTTTTACCGACGCCGCCGGGCGACACGGTCGAAACGACCTCGCCGGGGTAGTAGTGGCCGCCGTAGAAGCATTCCAGACGTGCGATCGTCTTCGGGTCTTGCCACAGCCAAACCTTCGGTTCCCAGATCGGCCGGCGCGCCGGCAATTCGATCTCGCTCTCGGCCATCCGTTCAGCATGAGCGCCGAACTCAAACCTGACCGGCGGCGGGTCTTTGAAGCCGAGTTTCTCGCGCAGCCATTCCATGGCCTCGCCGTTGCTGCACGGCCGGGCCAGAATCACGACGTCGATTGGCGTATGGCTGGCGCCCGCCTTGAAGTCGCGGATACCCTTGTAATGAAACCCGACGTTATGGCCGTCGCCGCCGCGCCATTTGGCGACGCCGCGCCACCGGCCGTCGCGCTCGCGATAGGCGTCGATGCCGAGATGCGGCACCCATGAGTCGAGATTTTCGAGCGCCGCGTCGTTCGTTTCGCGGAAGATGCCGCCACTGCCACCTGCAGGCGCGGACCGCTCGGGGGGCGGCATGTATCCAAACGGGGCCAGCGCCTCGGCCAGCTTGGGCGCAATGTCGTCGGGCAGGAGCGGGAGTTGGTCAGGCGTGAAGCGCTCAAGCGGATCGCCGAGCCAGACGTAGGACTTGCCGGTGTCCGGGTGGATGGTCGGCGGGATGACGGTTTGCCTGCCGTGCGCCAAGAGGTCGAGAGCCCTGCCGTCCTTAGTGTCGAAGGCGCACGAGACAACGGCCGGGGAGGCCTGATAGAACGCCGTGTAACCCTTGCGGCCTTGCTTCATGACGGGGCTTTCGGGCAGCACGGACCGAATCGCGGCTTGCACGTCTTCGTCGTCGCTGTCGACGTCGATCGCCACCAGCCCACGGCCGAGCGCCACGCACACGCCAGCGTCAGGATATTTCGCCCAGATGCGCGTTTCGATGTCGGTCGGAAGACGGTCGCAAAAGCGCTGCCAGTCGGGCTCGCCCTGCCATTCGCCGCGGGACATTGTGCCCGGGCGCTTCGTGCCAGGATAGACAGGGATCGCGGCATAGCCCTGGTCGACGAGCTTGGCGCCGACGGTTGCGTAGGGGGAGTTTGGCAGAGCGCTCACGCCGC
>DASXXT010000109.1:0-28155 GCA_036502965.1 Roseiarcus sp.
GCGGAGGCGTTTCTCGATCTGTTGCGCGACGTGTTCGCTTTCGATCTCGCGCGCCTCAAGCCGGGGCCTCTCGCCGAAGGCGATCAACGAGACTTTAGATAAGCGCGCAAGCCGCCGAAGCGTGAGATATCCTCCACCGTCTTCACCGCCTCGCCTTCAACCAGAAAGCCTTTGACCGGGTCGCCGTTCTTGAACCGGATCGTCCCAATTCCCAGCGGGCGCAGGAATTTTGGCGATGAACGCGCCGAAACCCGCGGGGTCGAGCGTCCACACTTCCGCCTTGATGGTAATCTGGCGTCGTTTCCACTTCGCGCGAAAAGGAGCGCCGAGTTCGATAACTTCGCGATTGAGGGCAGGGCTCAGCCTATATCCTTCATTGGCATGCCAGTAGTCGCAATGCCGGTATGGACAGAGCACGAAAAACTTCCGATCGGCGTGGAGATCATCGCCGCGCCTTGGCGCGAAGATCTCGCGCCCCACGTCGCTTAGGCTTTGAGCGAGATAGCGTTGTGCGCGCGCCAGTCGCAAGACTGTCTTGATGAGGCGAAAATGGCTGAGCGCGGCGATTCTCGATGGGCCTGGCGTAACGGCGCAAGGGCCGTCATACTTGAGCGCGCTGCGCGAGACGATCGAGCGCCGGAAGCGGACGCGATGACCGACCAGGATCCGGAAGGGATGTCTAAGCTCGGCCCGCGCAGCGTGGTCGCCCGAGCCTGCGTCACCGGCGTTCACTCGCGATGATAAACCGGCCTCATCATGCCTGACACATTGCCCATCGTCGATCTTTCCGCTTTGCGTGGAGGCGACGCAGCCGCGCCCGCCCGGGTAGCGGCCGAGATCGGCGCCGCCTGCCGCGGCATCGGCTTCTTCTATGTCGTCAACCACGGAGTGGAGGCGAGGCTCATCGCAGAAACCTTCGCCCAATCGCGCGATTTCTTCGCGCTGCCCGTCGCCGACAAGCGGAAGCTGGCGATCGAGACGGTCGGTGGCAACCGCGGCTATTCCGGTCTTTTGCATGAGGCGCTCGACCCGGCGCGAGGACCGGACATGAAGGAGGCATTCAACGTCGGATTCGACCTCGCGCCAGACGATCAAGAATTGCTGGCGGGCAAGCCTTTCCGCTCGCTCAACGTCTGGCCGGACCTGCCACGATTTCGCGACACGGGGCTCGCCTATTACGACGCCTGCGCGGCGCTCGGCGCTCGATTGCATCGCGCATTCGCCCGCGACCTTGGCCTTGCGCCCGATTTCTTCGACAGCAAATTCGATCGCCCGATGGCGACGCTGCGATTGCTGCACTATCCCGCCTCGCCGAAGGCTGCGGCGGCGCCCATCGGGGCGGGCGAGCACACCGATTACGGCAACCTGACGCTGCTCGCGACCGACGAAGTTGGCGGCCTTGAGGTCCGCACGCGCGCGGGACAATGGATCGAGGCGCCGGTCCTTGCCGGCGCCTTCATCGTCAATATCGGCGACTGCCTGATGCGCTGGACCAACGACGTCTATGTCTCGACGTCGCATCGTGTCGTCAATCGCAGCGCCAGGGAGCGCTATTCGATCGCTTTCTTCTTCGACCCGAATCCGGAGGCGATGGTCGAAACAATCCCGAGCTGCGTGCGGGAAGGGGAGATCACGCGTTATCCGCCGGTCTTAGCCGCCAACTATCTGAAGATGCGACTGGACGCAAGCAAGCCGGCCGGGCCGATCGCAGGCTTGCTGCCTTGAGATAGCGATGGCGCGAGGCAGCCCGATAGCGTTCGGTTAGACCAACACGATATGTATAGTGCCGTGACTGACTCGGAAATGGCGCCGCAACCCTCTGGAATTGCTCAAAACAGACTCAGAGACGGTGCCTGCGCAGTCGGTTGACCGAAGACAGGCGTTTTTTCTCGGGGCCGATTTTGTCCGGCATCTTCAGCGCGCCTCATCGGCCGGAGGTTTGCCCATAATAGGCTCCCGTGCCGTGTTTGCGCCTGAAGTGCTTGTTCAGGAGCTCTTCATCGATCGGCTCGAGTTGGGGCTCGAGTTGAAGCGACATCAGCGCCATATGGGCGATGCACTCGACCGCGACCGCAGTCTCCAACGCCTTCGCCACCCTCGACCCCCATGTGAATGGCGCATGCCGGTTGACGAGAACCCCGGGAAAGTCGACCGGGTCGGAGTTCCGCATCCTTTCGACGATGACGTTGCCGGTCTCCCATTCGTAGTCCGAAGCGATCTCGCTTGCTGTCATCTTGCGGGTCACGGGCACCTCGCCGTTGAAATAGTCGGCATGGGTTGTGCCGAATATCGGGATCGGCCGGCCGGCCTGTGCGAAGGCGGTCGCATGCGACGAATGGGTGTGGACGACGCCGCCGATGTTCGGAAAGGCCAGGAACAGCCTGCGGTGGGTCGGCGTGTCCGAGGACGGGTTGAGCCGACCCTCGATCCTCCGCCCATCGAGGTCGATGACGACCATGTCCTCCGGCGTCAGCGCTGAATAGTCGACCCCGCTCGGCTTGATCGCAAATGCGCTCCGCGCCCGATCGATCGCGCTCGCATTACCGAAGGTAAGATTGATGAGGCCGTGCTGCGGCAAGGCGACATTGGCTTCGTAGGCTTCACGCTTGAGTTCCTTGAACATCGCCTTGTTCCGGCTCAGGCGCGGAACCCCTGCGCGAGGTAATAATAGACGTCGTTGTTGCGCAGGTCCTGCTTGAAATTCGTGAGACTGGTTTCCGGCCCGATCGTCACCATCTCGATCCCGGCGATCGTGGCGAAGTCCTCCAGCATCTCCCGCGTCACGCTGTAGCTGTAGCCCGTGTGATGCGCGCCGCCGGCCAGAATCCAGGCTGCGCACGCCGTCTTGAAGTCGGGCTTGCATTCCCACACCGCGCGGGCGACCGGCAATTTCGGCAGGGCAGGGTGGTCCACTGCGGTCACTTCGTTCACCAGCAGGCGGAACCGGGCACCGAGGTCAATGAGGCTCGCATTGAGAGCCGGGCCAGGGGGCGTGTCAAACACAAGGCGCACCGGGTCCTCTTTGCCGCCGATGGAAAGCGGATGAATTTCCAAGGACGGCTTGCCCGCCGCGATGGTCTCGCAGATTTCAAGCATGTGCGCGCCGAGAACCCGGTGCTCCCCGGGTGCCAAGTGATAGGTGTAGTCTTCCATGAACGACGTGCCGCCAGGCAACCCCTCGCCCATGACTTTCATGGCGCGCACCAAAGCGGCGGTCTTCCAGTCGCCCTCGGCGCCGAAGCCGTAGCCCTCGGCCATCAGGCGCTGCGGCCCAAGGCCTGGAAGCTGCCGCAGTCCATCCAAATCTTCGAACGTGGTCGTGAAACCCTTGAAGCCGCCGGCTTCCAGAAAGGCGCGCAAGCCCAATTCGAGTCGCGCGCCATAGAGCAGGGATTTGTGCCGGGCGCCGGTCTTGCGCAGTTCCGGCGCCAGCGCGTACCGATCCTCGTATTCGCCGGCCAAGGTCTTCGCCGCGGTGTCGGAGATGGCACTCACAGCGTGGGCGAGATCGCCGACGCCATAGCCGTTGGTCGCGAACCCGAACTTCATTTCTGTCGCCACCTTGTCGCCCTCGGTGACCGCGACCTGGCGCATATTGTCGCCAAAGCGGCAAAATTTCGCGCCTTGCCAATCGTGCCAGGCGCGCGCCGCGCGCATCCAGGCGCCGATCCGGTCCTGCACCTCCGGATCGGACCAATGGCCGACGACGACCTTACGCGCGAGACGCATGCGGGTGTGGACGAAGCCCGCCTCCCGGTCGCCGTGCGCGGACTGGTTCAGGTTCATGAAGTCCATGTCGATCGCGTCCCAGGGCAGGTCGCGATTTAACTGGGTGTGAAGATGGACGAACGGCTTCTGGAGCGCATTCAGCCCACGTACCCACATCTTCGACGGAGAGAACGTGTGCATCCAAAGGATGAGGCCGGCGCAGTTCGGATCGGAGTTCGCGTCGAGGCAAAGCTTAACGATTTCTTCCGGTGTCGTCAGCAGCGCCTTGAAGCTGGTCTTCAAAGGAAGTTTCGACGAGTCCGCGAACGTCCCCGCAATCTCCCGCCCATGGGCCGCGACCTGCTCGAGCGGTCCAGGGCCATAGAGATGCTGAGAGCCGCAAACGAGCCAGACTTCCGGGGTGGCGAGATTGATCATGGTCGCCTCAGTTTTCACGCGCGCTGCGCATATTTGATATCAAGCAAGCTCTTCATGACCTGCGACAGATCCGCGGAGCGGGTCAGTCCCCCGAAGGTGTCGTGCAGCTCGCGATAGAGGGCGTAAAGCTGGTCGTAAACCGCGCGATGCTCGGCATCCGGTTCATATGATTCCCGTTTCAGCGACGTCATCGCCGCCTGTGCGGTGGCAAAGTCAGGATGTTCACCGGCCAAGACAGCCGCGGCGATCGCTGAGCCGAGCGCGCAGGTCTGACTGGAGCCCGCGACCTGCATGACGCAGCCCGTGACGTCGGCATAGATTTGCATGAGCAGCGGATTTTTCTCAGCGATTCCGCCGGTGCACACAATCTGGTCCGTAGGCACGCCGTACTGCCGGAGGCGCTCGATAATTGCGCGCGCCCCGAACGCGGTCGCCTCGATCAGCGCGCGATAGATATCTGCCCTTGTCGTATAAAGGTCCTGACCGAGCAGCAAGCCTGTGAGGCGTTGGTCGACGAGAATGGTCCGATTGCCGTTGTTCCAGTCGAGCCCCAAAAGGCCGGCTTGGCCTGGACGCTGCTTCGCCGCCTCGGTGGTCAGTTCAGCGTGCAGCGCAGCGTCCCCACCCAAAACGACCTCGACCCACCATTTGAATATGTCGCCGACGGCCGACTGGCCGGCTTCGATGCCGAAGAAACCGGGCAGGATGGCGCCCTTCACAATGCCGCAAATACCCGGAATATCGGCGATCGGCTTTTCCGCCGAAACGACCGCGCAGTCACAGGTTGACGTGCCGATCACCTTGACGAGCGCGCCCTCGCGGACGCCGCAGCCGATCGCGCCGTAGTGAACGTCAAACTCTCCGATCGCGATCGGAATGCCTGGGGTGAGCCCGAGCTTCGTCGCCCATTCTGAGCAAAGCGACCCGGCCGGCTCGGTTGCATCGTAAGCCTTTTGGTAAAGCCGGTCTCGAAGTACGGCAAGGCGCGGGTCGAGCGCTCCCAGGAATTCCTTGTCCGGAAGGCCGCCCCAATCGTCGGAGTAGAGGGCCTTGTGACCCGCGGCGCAGATCCCTCGTTTGACCAATCGCGGGTCGATGACGCCGGCGAGTACGGAAGGGATCCAGTCGGCAAGCTCAACCCAGGAGAAAGCAGCGCCGAACGTTTCGGGAGCGACATTCAGGCAATGCCAGAGCTTGGCCCAAAACCACTCCGAGGAGTAGACCCCGCCACATTTCGCAACGTACTCGGGGCGAAGCTTTGCGCTGAGCTCGGTGATTTTGGCCGCCTCGCGCCAACTGGTGTGATCCTTCCACAGCCAGCACTGCGCGTTGAGGTCGTCCTTCCACTTGGCGCTCAACGCCAGCGGCTGGTTCCTGTCATCAACCGGAATCGGGCTTGACCCGGTCGAGTCGATGCCGATCCCGACGACTTTCGACGGCTCAAAACTCGGTTTGCGACTGGCCTCGGCAAGCGCGCCGGTGATGCTCTCCGCAAGGCCGAAGAGATAGTCTGCGGGGCGCTGCCGCGCCAACAGGCCGTCTTTGCGATCAAGCAGAACGCCCTGCGCGCCGGAAGGGTAATCGACCACCCGACTGCCGTATTCCGCTCCGTCCGAACAGCGGACGACAAGCGCGCGCACCGAGTTCGTTCCGAAATCGACGCCTAAGGTGAACATGAGCGCTCACGTGCTCCGGTTTTGTGGGTGAACGCGCGGGGTGCGACTGGACGGCCCGCTCGCGTCGAAGCGTTAGACGCTGCTCGCGGTCACGGACGCCCCGGGGCGTCCGTGATCTCGTGCTGTCGGCGTTTTCAAGCGCACCGGCTCGCCTCAGCGAATGCCGGCGTCAATCAGCTTGGTCAGCGCGTCGATTGTCTTCGGCGTGACGGTGCCGGCCCCGGTGTTGAGCGACAGTCCGGGCATCTTGTATTTGGCGGTCATCACGCATTGCACGACCGGAAAGAAGCCTTGCAGGTACAGCAGCTGGTCGAGCGTGGCGCTTACTGCGCCCGACTTCAGCCCGTCGATCGTCGATGGAGCGAGGTCGATGCCGCCGACCACGATGTCGCCGGGCTTCTTGCCGGCCTTCTCCAGCACCTGCTGCATCTCGCCAGTCGCGCCGCCGTGCTGGGTGCCTATAGCCTTGAGGTTCGGATGCGCCTGAATGTAGGCTGCGAGAATCGGCACGGCCAACGACATGTCGCTGTTGGCCTCCTGGCTGATCTCAAGCCGGTCGATCTTGAGGCCGGCTTTCTCGAGTGTTTCGGCGAGGCCCTTCTCGGACTGACCGCGCTCGGCCTGGCTGAACACGCCATAGACCATCGCCCGGTCGCCGGCTTTCAGGCCCTGCGCCAGCATGGCCTTCGCGGTCAGCGCGCCGCCGGCGTAGAGATCGACGCCGGCGTAGCCGAAGCCCTTCGGGCCGAACTCGTTCTGCAGGTCGGTCAACGGCGAATTACCCGAGGTGACGACGATGCCCTGGTCAACGGCCTGTTTGACGAGGTCGTGGAATGCGGTGCTGCCCGGGTGGCCCATAATCTCGACGCAGTTCGGCTTGGCCGCTACTGCTTCCTTGAACTGGTTGATCATCGTCTCGGGCGCCCAGGCCGAGAATTGCGACTTCAAATCGACGCCGAGCGCTTCAGCGGCTTCCTTGGCTCCGGTCTGACGAGCGAGGGTCGCGCCATCGCCGGGGTTGCCGCCCATCTGCATGTACATCACCAGACCTTTGCCGATTGGATCGGCCGAAGCCGGCGCCGCCGCGACCGCGAGTCCGCCCGCGGCGACGCCGGCCAAAAGAAAATTAGCCAAACGCATGTTCGTTTCTCCCTTGCGTAGTCGGGTCGCCTCTATCGGCGAACCCCTCCCTCTTCAGAAGTCCGTATGCCGCCAAATCTTCCGAACGATCGCAGATTGGCGATGAGCGCGCGCCGGCGCTGCGGTTCGTCCGCGTACATGTAGAAGATGATCGAAGCGAGGAAGATGAGCCCCTGTACGGTTCTCACCCACGCGCCCGTGAGACCGGCAGCGACCAGGCCTGCCTCGACCATGCCGATGATGAAACAGCCGAACACCGTCCCGAGTATGGTCGCCTGGCCGCCAAAGATCGACGTACCGCCGATCAGCACCGAGGCGATGGCGGTCAACAGATAGCCCTGGCCTTGGTTGCCGAAGAAGTTCTTGTTCTCGAGCGTCAGGATGATCGCCGCGGAGGCGGCGAGAAAGCCCATCAGCGTGAAGATCTTAATCTTCTCACGATCGACATCGATGCCGACGACGCGCGACACGTCATTCGAATCGCCGATGAACAAGGTGTGCTCGCCGAAACGGTGGCGGGTGAGAATGAGCCAGAGAAAGCCAACGATGATCGCCGTCCACAGCGCCTGGATCGACAGCTGCTGAAGCCAAACGATATCGGTCAACCCCGCGAAAGGGCGCCCGACGATCCATCGCCAAACCGAACTCTCGTCGGCCCCACGCAAGGCGTAGGACTTGCCGCCGGACAGAACCGTCGCCATGCCAGCCCAGAAGAACTGTGTGCCCAGCGTCGTCATGAAAGACGGAATGCCGACCTTCGCGATGATGACGCCGTTGAGGAATCCGACCAAAACCCCCGACGCGAGGCCCGCGATGACCGCTATCCAGCCGAGGTCGTATTCCTTGAACAGCACCGCGAAGATGAACCCGGAAAAGGCGATGATCGAAGGAAACGAGAGGTCGATCTCGCCCGCGCCGATGACGAACGTGAGGCCGGCGGCGAGAAGGATGAGCGGCGGCAGGGTGGAAAGGAAGGTTGTGTAGATGTAGGGCGCGAGGAAAACCTCGGGCGCTCGATTCATGAAGAGCAGGAGCAGCAGGACGAAAACGACGATGATCGGCAGGGCCTCGAAGCGCTGCAGGATCGACGCGCCTGACCGCTGAGCCATTCTCTTCGTCGCCCTTACGCGTTGTGCTGCAGCGCGATGAGATATTCGGTGAGTTCAGGCACCGTCATATCCTTCGGAGCGATTTCGGAGACGACCCGACCGCGGTCGAGCACGACCAGGCGGTCCGCCACTTCATGCACATGCGCCAGATTGTGTTCGATATAGATACAGGCGCGCCCGGACTGTTTGATCCGGCGCACGAATTCGACCACCTTTCGCACTTCGGCGACGCCAAGCGCCGCCGTCGGTTCGTCGAGCACGATGAGGTCGGCGTTGTAGTGCATGGCCCGGCCGATCGCGATGCCTTGACGCTCGCCCCCCGACAGATTGGCGACCGTCGAATCCACAGTGATGCCGACGCCTCGGAAGCCGATAACGTCGATCAGAATCTTCTGCGCGACCTCCTTCTGGCGCTTGATGTCGATGAACCCGAATCGGTTGGTGATCTGTCTGCCTACGAAGAAATTGCGCCACAGAGGTTGCTTCTCCGCCAGCGACTTGTCCTGGTAGACCGTTTCGATCGACAGGTCGTGCGCCATGCGGACCGAGTATTCGCCAGGCTGAATTTCTCGCTCGCGCACGAATATCCTGCCCGAAGTTGGCTCGAGCACACCAGTCATGACCTTGATTAGCGTCGATTTGCCCGCGCCATTGTCGCCGATCAGCCCGACGATCTCATTGCGTCCGATGGAGAGGTCGATGTCACACAGCGCCTGCACCGCGCCGAAATACTTCTGCACGCCCTCGAGGCGAACAACGGACGCGAAATCACAAGCCGGCGTCATTGCGTTCCCATCTGGAAACCATTTCGGGTCGACGAAAGACGGCCCAAACTGCCTTTTGCCTCAAAATAGCCCGCATGGGAAGCCGCGGCTGGGATTGGTCCAGCGCCTCTATCTTGCCGCACAAGGCAGCTGGGCTGCGGACAGGAGATCTAGGTTTTTTTGCAGAATGGAGAGCTTTTTATCTCAGGCCGGCTCAAGGACATGATCATCATCCGCGGCGCGAATTTTGGCCCTCAGGACATGTAGGGGGGTTTTCGCAAAAGTGCCATCCGGCGGTTGAGAACGCGGAAAGCGCCGCATTTCCACTGACGATCCACGGAGAAGGGTGCCTCGGCATCGTCCAGGAGTTGAACCAAAAAGACCATTCCTCGGATATCGATCTCGGGGATGTCACCGTCAGGATTCGGGAGCAGATTTCTTTGGAATTCGATGTTCCTGCGCACGCGGTCGCACCGGTCAGGCGAGGCACAATTCCAAAGACATCAAGCGGGAAAAAAACAGCGCCGGGCGTGCCCCGCCGCATTATCGGACGGCAGTCTCGAGACAATATTCGTGCTGAACGACCGCCCGCTATCGTAATTTATTGGAATTGGACATGAACTTGATTGCAACGACCTTTACGAAGACAGCGCTGACCGAAGCGTTGGAATCCCAGTTGGGCGACCCCAAGAATCCTGAGAATCCACTATCATTCGCGTACTCCCAGAAGATTGACGAGACCGACAGTTTCCCGAGGAGGCGATTCGCTGGCTGTACGATCCCAAGCTCGCTCGCCACTATCTCCTAGAGGAACTCGGAGGGTCGTTTCGCTCGTTCGCCGAGTTGGGGGAGCTCATACGTGTGCTGTCGCGTCGCGACGTGTCAAGCGCCATTGCATTCTCCACATTGTTCTGGTCGTCTCTGGCCTGGGTTGGCGGCACGTGCGAACAAAGCAATGGCTGGCCAAATACATAATGGAGCAGCAGGGGACAATGTGCCTTGCCTATTCAGAAAGGCAGCACGGCGCAGATTTGGCGGCCAGCGATACCGTCGCGCGGCGGACCGCAGACGGATTCGAGATCACGGGGGAAAATGGCCCTTTAACAGCGCGACCGTGGGAGGGCTCTGTTTTGTTTTAGCGACCACGGATCCATCGGTGAAATCTCCGCGGCCGGTGCGCAGTTTCATCGAGGGCGGCACGATTGACGCCGCCGGCGGCGAAGACAGCATCGCGACCGACAGAGCCGGATTTCCCGCGTCGCCCTTGGGGTCGTTTTTATCCTCGGGCACCGGGGCAACCGCGGGCTCCGTTTCTGCCAACATTATCGAACAGCATTCATGCGGGTGAAAGCGGAAACCCCTATACCGCCTCGGCCGGCAATATTGCCTTGTCGAAAGCTACGGCAATCGGCGCGGCGGTCGCAGCCAACGATCTTGAAACGACGGTGCAAGCCAAATTCACGGGCGCGGACAAGAGCCTCCGGCCGGGCGTGGGAGACTCGACCATTCTTGCCGATCGGGTCGACGCTCTGAACCTTGCACTCGCTGTCGGCAGCGCCGGCGGGCAATCCTTCGCGCTCGGCGGGTCGGTCGCATTGGTCAAAGATCGTTCAACAATCCTTGCGCAGGCGTCCAATAGAGCCTCGGTAATCGACGCAAAGAGGAGGGTTTCAATTCTCGTCGCTGACAGCGGCAATACGAATAGCGTGAACGCCGGCTCAGCGGCCGGCACGAAAGCTGTCGCTATCGGCGCCGCGATAGCGACAGCCGATCTTGGACCGACCTTCCGAGCCACGTCATGGGCGGGCCGTCGGTAACCAGCAATGGGACGGTCGAAATCGCCGCTCAGCAAAGCGACGACAAGACGATTGTCCTCGTTGTGGGAGGAACCGGCGCGCAAAGCCTCGCGGCAGGCGCGTCAGTCGCGACGGTTGTCTCGCGAGCCACGATCGAAGGTACGATCGAGAGCGGCGCAAGGGTCACCGCGCCCACAATCGCCGTGACAGCGCAGCAGACAGGGAACGATCTCACCAATTCGGGCGGCGGCGTCGCAGGTGCTCAATCCGCAGCGATCGGCGCGGCTGTGGTTGTCAACGATCTTGCCGACCAAGTTCGGGCAAAGATTTTCCGCGCCCTTTCGGCGACAGTCGATGGCGACATCTTGGTCTCGGCAAACGTCAACTCCAACATCAACCGGGCAATCGCGGTCGGCGGCGCCGGCGTACAGACCTTTGCTCTCTCGGGTATCTGTCGCCCTCACAAAATTGGGGGAACCACCGAGGCCATAATCGCGGACGGCGCTCAAGTCACAGCCCCTGGAAGCATTTCGGTTTCCGCCAATCGAGCAACGGACGCGCACACTATTGGCGGCGCCGGCACGGCCGCCTTCGGCATCGGCAATGCTGCGCTGCTCTCGACCGAACAGACGCTCGCGACCGTCGGGACGCCGGGGTCGACTCAGGCCGGGCCAGCGCGGGACTCTCTGTCAAGACCGGTGTCGATGGGGAGATCGTCAACGTCGAAGCGTTCAGGGGCTTCTCGCTCACGGCGACGGCCAAGGATGACCTGCGCCCCCTCGCGGCCGGCGGAGCCGACGCAGGAACTGCGGCGATCGCCGGCCCGGCCGCCGTGGCCCAGATGGACGAGGCCGCGACCGCGACGCTCGGCGCGAATTTTATTATGTTCGCGCCAAACTTCAACATCTTCGCCTCGAATGTGACGAACTCGACAAGCGGGGGCGGCGCACTGGGCGGCGCAGGCACCGTCGGCGCTGGCGCTGACGCCGCGACGATCAAGAAGACAACCGAAGCGGAGATCCTGTCGGCGACCCTCGATGCCAGAGGTAATGTCTATTTTGTAGATGCTGTCCCAAGAGGATTTGAGCTCCTGCGCAGGCTCGGTCAGCCAGTTTGGCCTTGCTGGGGCCGCTTCGGTCTTTGTGCTGGATCTGACCACGCAGGCACTCGTCAATGGCGCTGGGTCTCTCGCGGAAATCTTCGTAAACGGCAGCATTCTTGCGTCCGCGAACGACAAGACGATGTTGAACCAATTCGCTGGACGGCCAGCGCTTCCGGACTTGGAACTGTCGGCCCCTCCGCCGCGGTCGCCAACCGAGGCCTTGGTCTCATCAGGATCCAGCATCACTGCGCTAGCCTCCCCGAGCGCGGACGCTATCTCGGCCGCGCTCGGAACGTTCGATGTGAGCTACACTGCTCCTTCGGGCAGTCCCAACGACGTCCAGCCGCCGAACGCGCAGATCGACCTCAAAGCGCGCACCGGCGATCCCAATCAGGGTAACGTCAACGATCCGGCGCTCACCGAGGAGCGTCAGGCAAACGAGGAATATGGCCCGACGCGTGGCGTCGCGATCACCGCGGTCAATCAGGACGAACTCAAGTCCTTCGACATCGGCGCCGGCGCGTCCCCAAGCGTGGCAATCAGTCTCGCCGCGGGAGGGATGTCGGCGACGTAAAGACGCTGGCTACGATCGCTCGTGGGGGGACGGTAACTGCAGGCGCCGGCGCTTACACGCCGGGCGATGGCTCGGTTCATGTGACCGCCTCGGACGATTTCTCGAATTTGGGCCTCGCGGGCGCCCTCGCGATCAACGGCAAATTCGGCGCTTCGCCTTGGCGTCGATAGCTCGATCGTCGGTTTGACGACGCAGGCGATGGTCGGCGCGCAAGCCGCGACGTTATTGTCCAGGCCCAGGCAAGCGAGGACATCCTGTCCATTACGGGCGGTCTTGCGGTTTCGGGCCTCGTGGCGCTCAGCGCCAGAGCCGGGGTTGTCGACATCGAAGACCAAACGCTCGCCCAGATCGGCGCGAATGCCGAAGTCCAGCCTGGCAGGAATGTCAGCGTGCTTGCCTCCGGCGAGACCAAAGTCGTCAATGTCGTCGGTCAGGCGGCCGTCGGAATCGGCGCAGCGGGGATCGGCGCCTCGGCCGCCGTCACTCGGGTTGACAAAGACACGGAGGCCAATATTGGCGCGGTGCGGTGGTTAACGCATCGGCGGATGGCGCGAACACGATTGTCGTGCCGACCGGCGGCGGCTTCGGCAGCAGCCCGGTTTATCCGACCAAAACATCAAGGGCGTGGCTTTTGAAAGCAATTCCCTCGAGGACGTGACGGCGGTGGCGGTCTCCGGCGCCGGCGGGCTTCCAGCCGGCGTCGGCGGCGGCGCAGCTATACTGCTGTCGATGCGACGACCCATACGACAACCGCCAGCGGCGTGAAGATCACTTCGGCCGCCGGGTCATTCGCTACCGGCGCTGTCGATGCGGTTCAGGTGCTCGATGTCGGCCGCGGCTTCGGAGTCGGCGGCAAGGCGGACATCGGTGGCGGAGTTGAGGCCGGCATCATCCGCAATGACGCGGGGACGGCGATCGCCTCGACGGCGCAGCTGAACGCCAAAGGCGACGTTGACGTAATCGCCCTCTCCTTCCAGGGCGTGACGAGCTACGCTGTCGGCGGCGCGGGGGCGGTTGGCGTGGCCGGCGCCGTATCTGTCTGGACGCTAGGGGGGACATTTGTGTCATCATACCGGACGGAATCCGGATCTAACACAGATTCGCTCGCGGTGTTCCGACCCGTCCACTTCGGCTCTTGGCTATGCGGATCGCCAAACCAACCGAACAGATGTGCTGGATCTATTGGGGTCGTACAAGTCCACGGCTAACGCGCTGGGCTCCGACAACACAAATCTGATCAACGCCATTACCGCCAGCACTGCCGGAGACCTCAAAGCATTTCAGCCGAATGGCGTGGCCAAAAAGGAAGCTGCGAGCACGCGCCAAACGGGCACCTCGGTGAGCGTCGCCAACGGTGCCTCGATGACCGCGGGCGGCTCGATCTTGATGGCGGCCGGCCAAACGATTCGGACCAACATTACTGCCGGCGGCGGCGCTATAGGCATCGTCGGTTTGGGCGGTTCGGTCGCAATCCTTAACGTCAACCAACCCACTGTGGTCAATTTCGACGGGGTCGCCTCGGCGGGCGGCGATTTCCTGGTTTCAGCCGCCATGTCAGCAAGCGAGAACGTCCATGCCTTCGGCGGACAGGCCGGTTTGGTCGCCCGCCGGGGCGCAGGTTGCAGTGTTGTCGGACACCGGAACGGTCAACGCCGACATGGGGCCTGACGTCAAAGTCGAGCGGGCGGGTCTCGTCACGCTCCGAACCTTGCGGAATTTTGACTCGGTGAAGGCCAACGCCAAAGGCGGGGCGCTCGGCGGCCTGGCCGGCGGCGCCGCGGTCGCCAATATCACCATTGACGGCTCAGCCGGGGCGACCGTCGCCGGCTCGACGATCGGCGCGGCGAGCGGTTCTCTCGTTCGGGATTTGGTGGTTCAAGCGCGGTTCAGCGCCGATGCAACAGCGGATACAATACCTGTGTCCGGCGCGATAGGCGCGGGCGTGGGCAATGTGGCGGTGGTAACGCTCAATCTGACGGTGTCAGCGATTGCTGAGGCGTCAATGGCAACGGCCTCATTGGCCTTACCCGTGATTGACTGTCGACGCCGAGTCCACAGCGATCGGCCATGCGATTGGCGAAGGCCGCGCCTATGGCGGTGTCCGAATGGGCGTAAACAACGTGACGGCAACGACCACGGCCACGAACGATTCCTTGCTGCAGAATGGGATCAGCGTTTCAGCCCGCAACGTCTCAGTCATTGCTCATTCCAGTCACGTCGCGGATGCGAGCGGGCAGGCCAATGCTGGCGGCTCGCTGATCGGCGTCACGTCGGCCACCAGCACCGCGACCGATACCACGATGACGCTAGCGCAAATCCTTAAAACCCAGCCGGTGACTGCCTCAGGCAATGTCAGCGTGAGCGCAATCAACGACAAATCGGACGCCATAGCGATCGCGCGCGGCATCAATGCAGTCGGTCTCGCGGTCGGCGTCAGCACGGCTAGCGCTAACGCGACGCCGCAGGTCCTCGCTGGCGTCACCGACGCAAGCATCACCGCCGGCGGCGATGTCTCGATCACAGCAAAATTTGGTTCAACCGGCATGCCGGGCTCCAGCGTCGAAGCCTATGGATCGAACGGCATCTCGCCAGTCGGGACGACCCTAACCGCCACGACCACTGCAACGGAGACGGTAAGGGTGATCGCTACGCTCGGAAATTTCGACTCGCCAAGCCGAGTAACGATCGGCCAGATCACCGCCGGCAAGAACGCAACGATCAGCGTCGACTCAACGACCAGAGCGGTGCGACCTCAAACAACAAGGGATGGATTCTTCTTTGCGACGGGCGACGCCAAAGCGACTGCTAAGACGCAGCATAGCGCTTCCGTCTGTATCGGATCGGGAGGAAAGATCAAGGCGGCCAAGGCGCTTAGCATCACGTCAGCTGTGAGTGACGCAATGGACTATTTGTCCGCCGGCGAGAACGGATCCACCGCCGTGTTAGGGAACAGCTGGGCCATAGGCGACATGCAGAGAAGCCCAAGCACCAGTGTCGGAACAGGCGTGACGCTCGACACTGACACAATTTCGTTGACTGCGACGGTTCGGAAAACCACTGCGAATGGCAACGCCGCCTGGGAAAGCAAGGGGCTCGGCGGCAACGCGCTTCCCAACGTTTCGTTTTCGATGAACGGCGGTGGCGCAGCGGTATTTGTTTCCGGCGACAACCCGCATCGAGCCTAACGCATTCGCGGCGAGACTTGGTACATGCTCCAGGATCCCCAAAATCGACGCCTGCACCGTATGTCGGCCGGCGTGACGACTTCTGCCTTCAACGCGAATCCGCTCATCCGGCTCGACGGCTACTACGTCCTTTCGGACTTGATCGAGGTTCCGAATCTCGCTCAACGCTAATTTGTATCTTGGCTATCTTACTTTGTATCTTGACTACCTACCAAGCGGTATTGGCTTGGGTTGCGAGACGCCTCTTCCCCAGTGACCGCCGCCGCCGAGCGGTCTGGGTTTGTCGGGTACGCGCTGGCCTCGTTCGCTTATCGAACGGTAATCACGCTGGGGATTGCTTTGTTCTTAACCAGCAAGATGTTCCTGTTTGGGATCGCCCTCGCGATCTGGGCGGTCATCGGCTTCCTGATTCGGCCACTTTTGCAAGGTGTGGTCTATCTGTTGTGGAGTCCCGGAATTGATGGAGCGCGAAGCCGCGCCCGCGCTGACGACGTGTCCGGGCGCCGCCGGCCTCTTGGTCTGCGTGTTCGCGCTTCCCTTACCGTTCGCGACAATTGCAGAGGGCGTTCTCTAGATACCCGGAGGGGCTATGGTGCGAGCCGAGACGGACGGCGAGATCTGGCGGATTGCGGTGAAGGACGACCACCAGGTCGGTCCGGGCGATGCGCTTATGGTCTTGGACAATGTCGAGTTGCCGGCGCATCTGAACGTTCTCGAGGCCTTCGCTTGCCGGCCGGAATGCGGTGTAAAGTCAGTTTTGAGGAGCCCACAACGAGTCTCTGATAGTTGCACAGGACAATCGAAAGCCACTCTTAAAGCGGCTGTGGGCGCCCCGACTTCCGGTTTTGTGCGTTAGCACGGCCGCGTCAAAGGCCCACGCGCCCCGCGACAACCAGGATCGCCGTTCGCGGCTCGGGAATGGCAAACGGTGGAACGAAAAACCGAGAACATCCGCCCTATCGTTGATCGCGATCGGTTGGGTCATATCCCAACCTGGACAAGAAGCGCGCAGAGGTCGGCGCCAGCCAGCCTCAGTTCAATGGCTATGCGGCAGCTGACCAGTTGTCGTCGGCGCGAAGCCCTGCTTCTTGAACAGGTTGCGCATCAGCTTCAGTGCTGCCGCTTTGTCACGCCGTCGTTGGCGGGTCGGGCCATGGCGCCAAGGTATAGGCGCTCTCAAACCCTCGTAGCGACCGCCGCACTTTTGGGTGAGTGGCCTTTACCAGCGTCTAATCGCCCCGGCTCCCGCGCGGCGGTAGTCTCGCAGCCGGTCGATGAACGCTAACACGCTCAAATTCAATTCGCAAAGCGCAGTGTTCGAGCGGCCAAGGACCTCGTCAAAGCGGAAGTTTCTATGCGATCCGAGGCGTTGACCCGATCTAATAAAAGGCGCGCCGCTTGGCGGGCGAACTCCGTTCGCGTTGGTGCAAGTCGTCGGGTGTTGAACCTCGGCCAGTTCATCCGCTCGCTCGTTTTTGCTGTCTTCGGCTTCGCCTTCGTGGTGGTGATCTCGCTTCAGCACGCTCCTGGCGGCGCCGGCGCCAATGCGCCGCACCACCTCGCAGCAGCCGAGCCGCTCATGGGCCAAAGCATCCTTCATTTTCCTCGATGAGCGCGCGCGGTTTGGCTCGACGCTTTCGGCTGACGGCGCGGCATCACATACTTGGAGTTCCTCATGTCTAACGGCAAACGTCTCGCCCTTCTGATCGGCCTCGTTGCTTTTTCGCAGGGCGCGCGTGCCGCTGGCGACGCCCCACTGATGTGCGTGGATGTCTCGGCGCCGAAGGCGGTCGTGGCGGCGCGCCACGGCAGCTGGACCGAGCTCAGCGACGCTCAATGGCAATTCCTGCGCGGCGTCTATGTGATGAACCCCGGAACGCCGCCCGGCCTGCCCTACGGCGATCATGCGGCCTTGGCGCGCTTCGAGGGCAACCCCGGAGGGATCGTCTTCTTCATCGACCAGAATAAGGCTTGCACGCCCATGCTGGCGCCTGCCGAGCTCGTGTCGGTGATCGACGAGGTGGCTTCGCATAAGGTCAAGCACGAGGGTGCCGGCCTTTGAGCTGACGCCGGTCCGATCGGGAGGCTCAAGAACCGTCATGGGAATTATCCGCTTTGAGCATGGTCTCAACGCCAGGTCGGTGTCGACTCGTCACGATATTGTGTTTGGGGTGCCTCATCGCGGCGCAACGATAAAGGATGGCTTTCCCAACTGTGACGCCGATCACGACGAGATGGGCCAAATAGCTGTGATTCTGGCAATTTTTGAATCTGCTTGGAATAGGCCCCCGGCGCTTGATGGAAACCTGAAATGCGAAAAATGCATGTCTGGTTCTCCAATCCCACGCCTACCGCTGCCCGCGCGAAGCCATCATGTTGCAGTGCAGCAGCCGGACGGCCCGCCAAAAGAGGAGAGGAATAAGAAAGTGATTTCCCTGAAAACGATTTCCGAGAAGCTGAACACCTGGCGCCGACATCGCGAGGCGGTGCGCGAATTGTCCCAGCTCTCTGACCACGAACTCAGCGACATCGGCATTGGCCGCGGCGATATCGAGTACGTTGCGCGCCGGCCGGTCGCGGGCAAGGCGTCCGCCGGATCGCAAAGCGCTTAGATACAGCGCTTAACAACAAAGCGAAAGACGGGTCATGGGGATTGTCCGCTTCGCGCTGAAGTTTCCGCACACGTTTTTCGTGTTGGCGGCCCTCATCCTAGTGCTCGGCGTGTCGGCCATTCTGTCCATGCCGACCGACATTTTTCCCGAGATCAACATCCCCGTCGTGACGGTGATTTGGCAAGAAACGGGTCTTTCGACTCCGGAGATGGAGCAACGGGTCACCACCTACAGCCAATATTCGATCTCGGCGAACGTGAACGGCATTAAGGACATCGAGGCGCAGACGCTCAACGGCATCTCCGTTCAAAAGCTTTACTTCCAGCAAGACACCGACATCGATCTGGCGATCGCCCAGGTCGTTGCGGCTACGAACGCCATCCGCGCGCTCCTGCCGCCCGGCATCCAGCCTCCGATCGTCGTCCGCTACGACGCCTCGAGCGTGCCGGTTCTTCAGATCTCCCTGAGTTCCGATACGCTCAATGGCGCCCAGCTCTACGATTACGGCATCTACCGGATGCGCCAGCAGCTTGCGCCGATTCACGGCGTTACGCTGCCGACTCCGGCCGGGGGGAAATACCGGCAAATCATGGTCGATATCGACCCTCTGAAGCTGCAAGCCAAAGGCTTGACCCCGAACGATGTCGTCAACGCGGTCAATGCGCAAGCCCTCACCGTCCCTTCTGGGACCGCGAAGTTGGGAGACACGCAATACACAGTCAGGACCAATGCGCTGCCGTCGACGATCGACGACCTCAACAACATCCCGATCAAGTTCCTCAACGGCGCGACGGTGTTCATCAAGGATGTCGGGCAGGTTCACGACGGCTGGCAGGTCCAGCAGAACGTCGTTCGCACGGAAGGCAAGCAATCGGTTCTGCTCAGCATCATCAAGAACGGCAACGCCTCGACGCTCGCGGTCGTCAGCGCGGTCAAGGAGGCATTGAAGACCGCCCGAGCCGCGGCGCCGAGCGGCATGCAAATCGAGGCGTTGTTCGATCAGTCGGTGTTCGTCAAGGATGCGATCATCGGATTGCTGAGGGAAGGCGCGATCGCCGCCGGTCTGACCGCGCTCATGATCCTGTTGTTCCTGGGCTCGTGGCGCTCGACCTTGATCATCATGGTTTCCATACCCCTGTCGATCCTCTCGTCGCTCGTCCTCCTCTATTTTCTCGGCGAGACGATCAATACGATGACGCTTGGCGGCCTGGCGCTGGCGATCGGCATCCTCGTCGACGACTCGACGGTGACGATCGAAAATACACATCGCTACCTGTCCGAAGAAAAGATGCCGCTGCCTCAAGCGACGCTCCATGGCTCGGCCAACATCGCAGTCCCGACGCTCGTCTCCACGCTGGCGATCAGTTGCGTCTTCACCTCGGTCGTGTTCCTCACCGGGCCGGCCAAATTCCTGTTCACGCCGATGGGCCTTGCGGTGGTTTTCGCCATGCTCGCGTCCTACGCATTGTCCAGGACGCTGACGCCGATTTTGATCGGCTATCTCTTGAAGGGCGAGCGTCACGGCGAAGCGGACACTGGCTGGTTCGCGCGCTTCAACGCGGGATTTAACCGGGGGTTCGAGCGTTTTCGCGCCAGCTACGCCGATCTGGTCGCAGGACTGGTGCGGCGTCGATTCCTCGTGCCGGCGGTGGCAGGATTGATTCTGATCCTCGGCGGCGTGTTGTTCACCTTCGTCGGGCGCGATTTCTTTCCTGCGATCGACGCCGGCCAGATCCAGCTCCACGTGCGCGCTCCGCCAGGAACGCGCATTGAGACGACGACGCAAATATTCCAGGCGATCGAGAACAAGATTCGCCAAATCGTCCCGGACAGCGATCGCGATTTGATCGTCGACAATATCGGCCTGCCGGCGCGCGTTTACAATTTCGCGTTCATGGATGGGACGGCGATCGGCGTCAACGACGGCATCATCCTGGTGGCGCTCAAAGAGGGGCACGCGCCGACAGCCGACTACGTCAAGAAACTGCGACAGGCGCTTCCGGCCGCCTTTCCGGAGGATATTTTCTATTTCCAGCCCGCCGATATCGCCACGCAGATCCTCAATTTCGGCATTCCGACGCAAATTGATGTGCGAACCGTCGGATACGACCGGACCAAGAACCTCGCCGTCGCCAAAGATCTTAGCCGCCGGATGGCGGCGATTCCCGGTCTGGTGGACGTCCATCTCCAACAGGAGCTGGACGGGCCCGACTTTCTCGCCAAGATCGACCGGGCGCGGGCAACCCAATTTGGACTCACGGCGACCGGGATTGCCAACGACATCAATATCTCCCTGAGCTCTTCCGAGCAGGTAACGCCGAATTTCTGGACCGATCCCGCCAACGGGATACCCTACTACCTGACGGTGCAAACGCCGCAGTATCTCGCCGACACTTTGAATGAGATCAAGAACACGCCGATCGGCGCCATCGCGGCCCCCATCGTGGCCACCAACGGCGCGGTGCCTGGCTTGCTGAGCAACGTCGCGACGTTCACGCGCGACACCACCCCGACGAACTTGAACCAAGCCAACATCCAACCCCTGTACGAGATCCTCGCCAACACCCAAGGCCGCGACCTGGGCGCGGTCTCGAGCGACATCGATCGCATCGTCGCGGACGAGCAAAAACAGCTGAGGCCCGGCAATACCCTTCAAGTGGTCGGCCAGATCGAAAGCATGAACACAGCCTTCCAAAATATGTCGCTCGGGCTCGTGTTCGCAGCGATATTCGTCTACCTGCTGATGGTCGTCAATTATCAGACCTGGGCCGACCCATTCGTCGTGATCTTGGCGCTGCCTGCGACCCTTTGCGGCGCCGTGACCATGCTGTTCATTACGGGCACGACGCTCAGCGTTCCCTCGCTGATGGGTATGATCATGGCAGTCGGCGTCGCTTCGGCGAACTCAATCCTGCTGGTCACCTATGCGCGCGATGAGCAGCTTGCCGGAAAACCGGCGCGCGAAGCCGCGGTGGAGGCCGGCGTCACCCGAATTCGGCCCGTGCTGATGACGGCGACGGCGATGATCGTCGGCATGCTGCCGATGGCGATCGGCGAGCCGGGCGGAGAGCAGAACGCCGCTTTGGCGCGCGCGGTCGTCGGCGGCCTGCTGTTCGCTACGCCGACCACACTGTTACTGGTGCCATATTTGTTTGCGACGCTGCGCGGAGGCGCCGACGGCAAGGTCGCACATGGCGTATTCGCCGAAGGATTGGAATGATGAACCCGCAGCACGACACTCGACCGGTCGAGCTTCTCCGACCTAGCGAACCCGAGCCTGTTCGCAAGCCTGAGCGCGAAGTCGAGCCCGGCCCGCCGGCCCGCGGCGCGAGCCGCGCCGGACGTCGCTTGCTCGGGCTTGGCGCGTTGCTCGTTTTGTTCGGCGCTGTGGGATATGGCGGTTGGCGCCATTATCAACTTCACACCGAAGTCATAGCGACGGCGGAACAAACGCGCGACTTCGTTCCGGCAGTTCTGACGGCCCCCGTGCGTGCGAGCCCGGCGACTGTGTCGGTCTTTTGGCCCGGCTCGACTTTGGCGTTCAATTTGGCCGACATCTTCGCTCGCGCGAGCGGATACATTATCACACGAAACGTCGACATCGGCAGCCGCGTCAAGAAGGGCGACGTCCTGGTGGAGATCACTGCGCCGGAGATCCAACATCAAATCGCCCAAGCCGAGGCGACGCTGGCACAAAATCAGGCGACGCTGGTACAGGCGCAGGCCACTAGAGACCTTGCCAACGTCACCTGGGGGCGCGACAAGACGTTGGTTCAGCAAGGCTGGGTGACGCTGCAGCAGGGCGACACGGATCGATTGACTCTTGCGGCTGATCAGGCTGCGGTGGGGGTAGCGGAAGCGAACATCAAGGCGCAGCAAGCGCAGATCAAGGTTCTGAGCCAGAACCAGATCTATCAGACTGTCGTTGCCCCGTTTGACGGCCACATCACCCAGCGCAACGTCGATGTCGGCACCCTGGTGCAGGCTGACGCCAACACCGGCACCGATATGTTCACCCTGATGAACGACGACGTGCTCCGCATTCAACTCTTTGTGCCGCAGGACCAAGCATTCGGGGTCGCTCCAGGCGTCGACGCGGTGGTGCGTGTGCCGGAGATGCCGGGCCGCGAATTTCCCGGTAAGGTGACGCGCATCGCCGATGCGCTTCAGCCCGGTACGCGCACGCTTCTGACCGAGATCGACGTGCCCAATTCCGACCGTGCGCTGCCCGCGGGCGTGTATTGCACCGTCGAGCTCAAAATCCCGCGCAAGACGCCGTCGCTGATCGTTCCAGCGGCAGCGATCGTGTTCAATGCCGACGGTCTCAGCGTGATGGTGGTCGAGAATGGCGTCGCTCGCGTGCGCCAGGTAACCGAGTCGCGCGACTTCGGCACGACCGTCGAGCTTAGCACGGGCGTCAAGGATGGGGACCAGGTGATCCTCAATCCGCCGGTCGACTTGACCGATGGTCACAAGGTTACGGTCCGGCAGGGGCCCCCATCGCAGATGTCTTGAACCGCATTAATACACAACACAAATCAGTATAAATATCGCGGATGGGAAGTGCGCCGACCGGAAGGAAATGGCGCCGCAACCTATTGGAATCCCCCGAAACGCGGCTGAAAATGGCAGGCCATCCTCAGACGCCTCGCCGGCGAAAGAAGAAGCCGCCAGCGAATCCTGCGGCAACAGTTCGGTCTAGGTTGGGAAGGCGAGCCTGCACGCGCTATCCGCAGGGCGAGCCGCGGCCTGTTCGCCGTCGACCATCCTGCGGACAGTGAACACGTCGAACGGATCGGTACGGGGTGGATGCGCCTCGCCGACCAGAACCGTGCTCATCAATTCGTGATCAGCCTTGCGGAAAAATGCGCGATGGGGGTCGAGCGCGATGTCCGCGGGCAGTGTGTGATCCTCCAGCGCCCGGGCGAGCACGACTGCGTCGAGCGATCTCTCCTGATTGGCGATTTGCGCAAGCGTGCGGATAGCGGCATAGCCGAACCAGTTGCGTGCGCTAGCGGCCCTGCCCGTGCGGCCGCGGACGGCAACGTCAAACGCTTTGATCTGTGGCACCTCAGGCTGATTCCACCACCATTCCATGGTCCACCAGCCGATCCGGGCTGTGTCGGGGACGGACAAAATGCTCTCCAGCTCGAACAAAGCTCCGCCGACCGCCATGTCGTGGCTGAGACCGAAGCTAGCGATCTGCCGCAGGCTGTTGACCTGATCTTCCCCTCCCATGAGATCGATCAGCACATTCGGGCGAAAGGCGGCCGCGTTGGTCAGCGCCTGGGAATAATCGACCGTCCCAAGCGGCAGAACATCGCCGGCCCAGGCTCCGCCATGCTGGCGAAGCTTGAGTTCGAACGCCGCCTGCAACGCCTGCCCGTAAACATAATCGGGCGTCAAAAAATACCATCTCGCGCCAAATTTTTCGATCAAGGTGTTGGCGATCGCGTTCGCCTCCATCGTGGTCGATTTGCAGATGCGAAACACATTCCAGCTGCAGTGGCTGCCTGTGATTTCGTCGGTGTGCCCGCCAGTCACGACGTGCAGCTTGCGCTTCTCTGCGGTCACCTGGGTCATCGCAAGCGCCACCGCAGAGTTGACGTTGCCTGCGATGAAATCGACCTGATCCTGGTCAATCAGCTGCCGGGTCTTTTCGACCCCGGTCATGATGTCGTTCGCAGAATCAGCAACCAGCAGCTGCGCCTCTCGCCCAAGAATGCCGTTGCTGTGATTGATCTCCTCGATCGCAAGCCGAGCGCCGGCGATTTCGCCTTCAGCAAGCGCTGCATAGACTCCGGTGACGGGCTCGACCATGCCGATCTTTACCGGTGTTTCGGCGCGAGCCCGGATCGGAAGCGGCGCCGCAATTGCGCACGCGGTCCATGCCAAGCCTGTTTTGAGCACGGAGCGGCGTCCAATTCGATGTGCGCGCGACGACGTTGATTTCCGCATTGTCGGCTTCAAGTTGTCGGCTCCGAGCCGGCTGGATGACAGCTGATTGCGGTCAACAGAGCGCGGCGTTCAGGCATGGGGGGCCTTTTCCGATGTCTGGACCGGCGCTCTCCGCCAAACCTTGGCCTTCTAGAGCGCCGACCCACATGCGTCTTATATCGGCGAGGGATTTAGGCGAATGGTGCCGGAGTATGAAGGCTTGTGCTTTTCGCAGTTTGATCCCTGACTCAAGTATGGTCTCGATCCACCATCGTATCATCGATTAGAGCTGGCAAGCGATCATACCGCGTCCCCCCGCCGATTGAAGGGGCGCCTACTCCTTGGTAAACCATCCTCCAGCCACGTCGGGAAAAATCGAGAGGTGGGGGCAGTATTCGCTCAGGCCAGCCTGCTGTCGCTTGCGCCGGAGCCTAGGAGGATGTTGATGGTGACCGCGACCACAACCACGCCGACTGTGATCGTCATTGATGACGACCCGGCGATAAGAGAGGCCCTCGGCGGCCTTATTCGGTCAGTGGGTTTTCAGGCGCAGCTGCTCGCTTCGGTCGGCGAGTTCCTCAAGTCGGGTCGCCCAGAAGCACCCTCGTGCCTTGTGCTCGACGTTCGGCTACCTGGGCAGAGCGGCTTGGATCTTCAACGCGAACTCACCGCGATGCGGATCCATCTGCCGATCATCTTCATGACCGGGCATGGCGACATCCCCATGTCCGTCCGCGCGATGAAGGGCGGAGCGATCGAGTTCCTGACCAAGCCCTTCAGAGACCAGGATCTGCTCGACGCGATCCAGCTCGGCCTCGAGCGCGACCGCGCATGGCTGGAGGAGGAGAAGTTGACCTCGGCCCTTCGGGCGCGTTTAGAAACCCTGACCCCACGCGAGCGAGAAGTTATGTTTCGAGTCGTTGCGGGACGGCTCAACAAGCAGATCGCCTATGATCTAGGGATCAGCGAAGTGACGGCGAAGGTTCACCGCGGGCAGGTCATGCGAAAGATGAAAGCTTCCTCTTTGCCCGACCTGGCGCGGATGGCCGATAAGCTCCAGCTTTCACCGTGACATTTGCAGGCCCGTGACCGAACACCCTGAATGTTGCACGCGGTCCATCAAAATTTCCTGCGAGACCAATCCCAACCGCAGAACCGTTTCGCCGAAACATGACATTCGTCGAGACGGCGGCCGACCGTGCGGCGGGGTCGGCTCGTTCCGAACTTCGCAGTTGAACTGGGTTAGAAGAGGCCCTCCGCAGAGGGAATTGCTCAGTGAGACCGGCGATTGGGCTGAGGGAGGAGGGGCCGACAAAGGCGAAGTTACCATTCCGTACAAAGCCGAATATTGGCCGAGGGAACAGAGAGGGCACCCAATAGGCGAGTACGTCTTATACTCTCGGCGAAGCGCGCTGGCGCGCACCAAAAAAGCGCTTGTCAACCGACCCCATAGTATAGTCGCGCCACCTTGCTCAGGATTCTATATTGTCTGCAACGAGTGCGCGACACCTGGTGTCCTTGCGCCTATACCGGACATCGAATGCAAAAAGCGCTCATTTCAATCGTCGACGACGACGAGTCGGTCCGAGAGGCGATGCAAGGGCTGATGAAGTCGCTGGGCTTCGCCGTTGAGGCTTTTGCGTCAGCGGAAGAATTTCTGGCGTCCGACACTCGAAACCACGCAGCTTGCCTGATCACTGACATGCAAATGCACGGCCTGACGGGGCTCGGACTCCACGATCGCCTGGTCGCCTCGGGCAGCCCGGTTCCCACGATCATGATCACCGCCTATCCAGACGAGAGGGTGCGCGCGCGCGCACTGCAGGCGGGCGTCGTCTGCTATCTGGTCAAACCTTTCAACGAGAGCGATCTGCTAACATGCATTCGTTCGGTTCTGGACCGCCGAGGTGATGAACAGCGAGTTTGATGACCCCGCGTCGGCTAGCAGGGCAAGAGGATCGCGCACTGGGCTGCGCCGGGGATCTCGGCGCAGAGCGCGCCCAAAGGCCGAGGATCCGGCGCGAGAGAAAGGCCCAGGAGCAAGGCCTGAGTCACGAAGCAAAGTCTCAATCGATGGTGTAACATGATCGGTTCGATCTTGGCGCACCTGGCAGTGGTCGGCGCTTCTCCTGCGGCACTTCGCCGCGCCTCTCGGTTCAGCGGCAATGAATGAGAGCCTCCATGTCTTGTGGAACGACAGCGGACGCGTCTTCTATCGGGCCTCGTGCCTTTGCACTTCGGGCGAGAGGCGCGCCGTGCTGATTATGGCGCCGGCTGGCGACCGCCCGTCGCATGCCATCCTGGACCGCCTCGCCCATCATTTGAAGCTGAGAGACGAGTTGGACAGCGCCTGGGCGGCGCGGCCGATTGAGCTCGTACGCGAACAGGGCCGGACCATGCTGGTGCTGGAGGACTCCGGCGGCGAGCCGCTCACTTCGCTCATCGATGCGCCGATGGAGCCGGGGCGGTTCCTGCGCCTGGCGATCGGCATCGCCGGAGCCGTCGGCAAGGCTCATCAGCGCGGCCTCATCCACAAGGACCTGAAACCGGACCATATTTTGGTGAACTGCGCCGACGGCGAGGTGCGGCTCACCGGTTTCGGTATTGCCTCGCGGCTTCCTCGCGAACGACAGACGCGCGAGCCGCCCGAAACAATCGCCGGCACGCTGGCCTATATGGCGCCCGAGCAGACCGGACGGATGAACCGCTCGATCGATTCCCGCAGCGACCTCTATTCGCTTGGCGTCACCTTCTACCAGATGCTCACCGGCTCGCTGCCGTTCGCCGCGTCCAATCCGATGGAGTGGGTGCATTGCCACATCGCCCGCAAGCCGCTGCCGCCGAGCGAGCGGCTCGAGGTCGTTCCGCCCCAACTCTCGCGGATTGTCATGAAGCTGCTCGCCAAAGCGGCCGAGGAGCGCTACCAAACGGCCGCCGGTCTGGAGAGCGATCTCAAGCGCTGCCTGGCGGATTGGGAGGCTCACGGCCGCATCGACGACTTCCCGCTCGGCCAACACGACACGCCGGATCGGCTGCTCATCCCCGAGACGCTGTACGGCCGGGAGCGCGAGGTCGACGCCTTGTTTGCCGCCTTCGACCGCTTGGTTGAGGACGGCGCGCCGGAGCTAGTGCTGGTATCCGGGTATTCGGGCATCGGCAAATCCTCGGTCGTCCACGAGTTGCACAAATGGCTCGTCCCGCCGCGCGGCCTGTTCGCGTCCGGCAAGTTCGACCAGTATAAGCGCGACATCCCATATGCGACGTTCGCCCAGGCTTTTCAGAGCCTGATCCGGTCGCTTCTCGCGAAAAGCGAAGCCGAGCTCGGATCTTGGCGCGACGCAGAGGCTCTGGAGCCCAATGCGCGGCTCATGACAGACCTCATCCCCGAACTGAAGCTCATCATCGGCGACCAGCCTCCGGTACCGGAGCTTGAGCCGCAGCAGGCGCGAAGCCGTTTCCAGCTTATGTTCCGCCGCTTCGTCGGCGTCTTCGCCCAACCGGAGCACCCGCTGTCGCTGTTCCTCGACGATCTTCAATGGCTGGACGGAGCGACGCTCGATCTGCTGGAGGATCTGCTGACCCGGTCGGATCTGCAACATCTGATGCTGATTGGCGCCTATCGTGACAACGAGGTCGACGCCGCGCATTCGATGATGCGCAAGCTTGAGGCGATCCGCCAAGCCGGAACACAGGTGCAGGAGATCCGCCTGGAGCCACTCGGTCGCGCCGACCTCGGGCAGTTGATCGCGGACGCCCTTCATTGCGAGTCCGAACGCGTCGCGCTGCTGACGCAGCTGGTGCAGGAGAAGACCGACGGCAATCCGTTCTTCGTGATTCAGTTTCTTCATACGCTCGCTGAAGAGGGCTTGCTCGCCTTCGATCACGACACGGCGCGCTGGCGCTGGGATCTGCATCGCATTCACGACAAAGGGTACACCGACAATGTGGTGGACCTCCTGGTCCGCGAGTTGAGCCGGCTGCCGGTCGAGACGCAACAGGCGTTGCAGCAGATGGCCTGCCTCGGCAACACTGCTGAGACCGCGATGCTTACGATCATTCTTCGGAGGAGGAGGTCCACGCGGCACTCTGGCCGGCGGTCCGTCAGGACTTGGTT
>DASXXT010000110.1:0-18861 GCA_036502965.1 Roseiarcus sp.
GAAAATCCCCGGCGCCGGCAACGGCTCGCCGACCGACGCCGACTGGCAGAAGGTCGGGGCGCTCTGTCTCGGGCCGACCAAGGCTAACGTGAAGCAGGGCGAATTCGCAGGCGTCAATTTTTCCTTCATGGGCCTGAACAACCAGAACCTCCACAACTTCCTTTTCCGCGGCTTTCTGAAACCTTGGGAAGCCTACACGGGCGCCTCGATCAAGTGGATCGACCTGGCGCAGGCCGATTATAATGCAAGGCTCCAGCAGTCGATCGCGACGGGCACCGCAGACTTCGACATTCTCGAGATGGGCGCGCCGTTCGAAGGCGACATGGGCGTGAAGGACCTCCTCTCCGACATGCCCGACTGGGTGATGAAACAGGTCGATTTCGGCGACATCGTCAACTATCTCAAGCCGCCGGTCGGCACGTGGAACGGCAAGATTCATCGTGTCACGATTGACAGCGATTGCCACACCATGAACCGACGCACCGACGTCTTCTCCGATCCCGATCTCGCCAAGCAATGGGCGGACTGGAAGGACAAGGCGGGTCTTGCGACGTGGGGCGCACCGAAGACGTGGCAGCAGGTGCAGCAGGTCACCAAATTTCTCAAAGGCAAGAAGGTCGCCGGCAAAGAGGTTTACGGCTTCCTCGATCAGCCGAAGCCGTGGGGCGGATTCCAGTTCTATTTCACGGCGAGCCGCGCAACGGCCTACGCAAAATATCCTGGCGAGAAGAACTGGATGTTCGATGAGAACATGAAGCCGCTCGTCAATAACCCGGCGTGGGTGCGCGCGATCCAGGATGTGGTCGATGCTCTGCCCTACGAGCCGAGGGATCAGATCAACGCCGATCCCAACACGACCGCGTTCCAGCAGTTCGTCACGGGGACGGGTTCACTCCTGGAATGGTGGGGAGACATCGGCACGTTCGCGAGGACGAGCGACACCGCGACGATCGGCGACGCGCTCGACTTCGACATCCTCCCGGCGTCGGACGACGTCTATAACTTCCGTAAAGGCCAGTGGGAGAAGCTGCCCACCGGGCCTAACGTGGCCCCCAATATGGCCTATCTTGGTTGGGGCATCTATGTGATGAAGACCGTCGACAGCGATGAGAAGCGGCACAAAGCGGCGTGGAGCGCGGCGGCGCATCTCGGCGGTAAGGACCTGTCGATGTGGACGGCTGCCTATCCCTCCGGCTTCCAGCCTTACCGAAAGAGCCACACGAACCTCGATCTGTGGGCGATGGCCGGCTACGATAAGAAGTACATTGGATCGTACATGGACTCGCAGTCGACGTCCTACAACCACCCGAACTCCGCGATCGAGCCGCGCATCCCCGGCATCTTCCAGTACTACAGCATTGCCGAGGATGAACTGCAGAAGACGTTCGCGGGCAAGCAGACGGCGCAGCAGGGCGCCGACAACGTCGCCGCCGCCTGGGAGAAACTGACCGACAAGCTCGGCCGGGAAAACCAGGTCAAATACTATCGGATCGCCATGGGCCAGGCCTGAGACCCGCGATCGGCGGGAGCGTCGGCGGCGGCCAAGCGCGCCGCCGGCGAGCTCGCGCATGAATCCCGGACTCGCGCATGAATCCATGAAGCGGGGTGGATGACGCGCTGTGAGCAGCGGAAGACTTGAGGCGGTCCACGAAGACGATCCTCCCGGCCGGGTGTCCCTCGGGGCCTGGATTTTTCGTCTTGGTTCGGCGTTGCTCATCGCCGTCGCCGCTCTGCAACTGGCTGCGGCGCTTGGTCTTGTGTCATTGGGATTTGTTGACTGGCGCCCGACCCTCTACGCCTTTCTGCTCTGGGGCCTGGCGCTCGGAGCGAGCCAACTTTTCCGGCATGGGGAAACGGGCAAGCAGACGCTGTTCGTCCTTCCCGCGTTGCTGTTCACCGCCGCAATGGTGATCTTCCCGACAATCTTCGGACTCTACATCGCTTTCACGGACTGGAATCTGAACGCGCAGTCCGGCCATCACTTCAACGGGCTCGATAATCTTCGCACACTTTGGGCCGATTCTTATTTCTGGAACGCGCTCAGCAACATGGTCTTCTACGTGTTGACTGTCCTCGTTCAGTACGTGATCGCCTTTGGCCTGGCCCTCCTGATCAACGCGGATATTCGCGGGCGCAAGTTTTTCCGCGTCGCGTTTCTTATGCCCTTCATGCTGAGCCCGGTGGCGGTGAGCTGGATGATCGGCAAGTCGCTCATGGAAAACCGCTTCGGGCCTTTGGCGAATTTCGCCAGGTGGCTCGGCTGGGAGAATGTCGCCTTTTTTTCCGATCCGTGGATCGCCAGGACCACGATCATCGCCATGGACGCGTGGGTGTGGATCCCGTTCATGGTGATCCTGCTTCTCGCGGGCCTGCAGGCGCTGCCACACGAGGTGAAGGAGGCCGCCAAGGTAGACGGCGCGACCGGCTGGCAGTCCTTCTGGGAGATCACATTTCCACTCATGCTCCCGGTAAGCGTGACGGCGATCATCCTGCGCACCATCTTTGAACTCAAACTCGCGGACATCGTCATCAATGTGACCGCGGGCGGCCCAGCCGGCGCAACCGACACAATCTCGAGCTTTGTCTACCGGGAATATCGGGACCGCTCCAACGTCGGCTATGCGACGATGATCGCCGAGGTCTACCTCGTCATAATCATTGTTTTTATCACGCTTCTCCTCAAGGTCGCCAACCGCTACATGCAGAAGATGACCTGAGAATCTTTCCCGGCGCGTCAAAAGAGAGGACTGCGTGACGAGTGAAGTCGCCGCACATGCGGTGGTCGAGGAGCCGGAGGAAGCGGCGACCGCCTGGCGTCAGGCTGGTCGCGTCGCGGGGCGAATCGGCGTCTATGCGTTGCTCCTGATTTGGACGTTCATCGCCCTCTTTCCCATCTATTGGACGCTCTCGACCTCGATGAAGCTCGGACGCGACGTCACCCAGGGCCACCTCATCCCCTGGGTCGATTTCGCGCCGGCTTGGAAAGGATGGCAGTCGCTCGGGCTGTCCCCCGACACCATCTTCGCCACGTCCAACGTCCGCGATGAGTTCCTGAAGAAACTTATCAACAGCGTTATCTGCTCGGTCGGCGCCTCAGCCTTCGCAATTGTCATCGGCTCGCTGGCCGCCTACGGACTAAGTCGGTTCGACTACAAATTCGGCCCCTGGCGAAATAAGGACATCTCCTTCTTCTTCGTCTCGCAGCTCATCCTTCCGCCCGTAGTCCTCGCGCTGCCGTTCCTCGTTCTTTACAGGGAGCTGACGCTGCTCGACACGCGGATCGGCCTCATCCTCGTCTACACATTGATGGTTCTGCCGATCGTGATTTGGGTGATGCGCGATCAGTTCGACACCATCCCGATGGAGATGGAGCAGGCGGCGCTTGTGGACGGCTGCACGATCTGGGGAGCTTTCCTCCGCATCGTCCTCCCAATCGCGCTGCCAGGCATGGTCGCGGCCTTCATTCTGTCGCTCGTCCTCTGTTGGAACGAGTACTTCTTCGCCTCGCTCCTGACCGGGTTCGACGCCCAAACCCTGCCCGTCATGGTGGCGAGCCAGACGGGTTCGTCCGGCATCAACTGGTGGACGATCGCGGCGCTCGCGACAGCGGCCATTGCGCCGCTTCTCCTGATCGGGATTTTCCTTGAACGCTACATCGTGATGGGCCTCACCGCGGGAGCAGGCAAATAGCCGGGGATCCAGTGTCTGGCGCCGGTCCGTCGCGCGACCGCCTCCGGGCGCTCACGATTGAGCTTATGCTGATCCCCGGCCTCAGCGGGCACGAAGGCCGTGTACGCCGGCGCCTGGCCGCCGAAATGGCGGGTTTAGGCCTCGCCACGGTGACCGATCGGCTTGGCAATTTGGTCGTCACCGCGCAAGGCGATCCGAACCGGCCAAGCGTGATGCTCTTCGCCCACATCGACCAGCTCGGATTCGTCGTCCGGAAAATCGAGGCGACCGGGTTCCTCCGACTCGAGCGTCTCGGCGGCGTCCCTGAACGGGCGCTCGCCGCGCAGGAGCTTCTCATCTGTGTTGGGGAGGGCCGCGACGTCCGCGCGGTCGTTAGCAACAAGAGCCATCACGCGACCAGCGCTGAGGAAAAGTATCGCGTCGTCCCATACCAGGAGATTCTGGTCGACGCTGGGTTCCCAAGCGCCACGGCCGCCGCGGCTGCCGGCGTCAAGATCGGCTCGCCCGTGGTCTACGCGCCGAAGGCGTTCGCGCTGGCCGAGAATCGGATCGCCGGGACCTCGGTCGACGATCGCGCTGGCTGTGCAGTGATCGTGGAAGTCGCGCGGCTGCTCGCGCCCGCTCAGCAGCGACCGACGATCCATTTCGTTTTCTCGACCCAGGAAGAGTACAATCTGCGCGGCGCGATGCCCGCGGCCCAGGCGCTCAAACCCGACATCGCCATCCAGCTCGATCTCATGCTTGCGACCGACACGCCCGACATGCAGGCGCGCGGCGACCTGGCGCTTGGCGGTGGGCCGGCCATGAGCCTCTATAGCTTCCATGGACGCGGCACTTTGAACGGAACGATTCCGCACCCCGCGCTCATCTCGCTCTTTGAAAGCGCCGCGCGCAACGCGGGCCTGCCGCTGCAGCGCAGCGCTCAGGTCGGCGTGCTCACCGACTCTTCGTATGTGCAGCTCGTCGATGGCGGCGTCGCCGCGATCGACCTCGGTTTCCCTTGTCGTTACACGCATTCCGCTGTCGAGGTGTGCGATCTCTCCGATCTTGTGCGCCTGGCCGCCCTCTTGGTCGCAGGAATATCGAGCATTGAGGCAGACTTCAGCCTCAATCGCGACGATTACCTGGCATGAACGCCACGCTGGGAATCGATGTCGGGACCTATGAATCGAAGGGCGTTCTGGTCGATGCTGACGGCCGGGTGTTGGCGAGCGCCGCCCGGCCGCATGACCTCATCGTGCCGCGCGCGGGCTGGGCCGAGCATCGCGCCGAGCAAGACTGGTGGGGCGACTTCGTTTGGCTCAGTCAAAAGCTCCTCGCTGACAGCGGGCTCGACGCTTCGGAGGTGAAGGCCGTCGGCGCCAGCGCGATCGGCCCGTGCATGCTGCCCGTCGACGCTGACGGCGCGCCGCTCATGAACGCCGTGCTTTATGGCGTGGATACTCGAGCCGCTCGCGAGATCGAGGATCTGACCGCCCGCGTCGGCGCTGACCGCATCCTCTCGCACGGCGGCAACGCGCTGACTTCGCAAGCCGTTGGCCCAAAGATCCTGTGGCTCAAGCGCAACCGGCCGGACATCCACGCAAAGGCGGGGAAGTTCCTCAACGCGACGTCGTTCCTGGTTCACCGGCTGACCAGGCGCTTCGTGACCGACCACTACAGCGCTTCTAACGTCGCGCCCCTCTATGACATCGAACAGGGAACATGGAGCGACGCGCTCGCGCAGGATATCACGGTCCTCGAACGCTTGCCGGAGATTGCCTGGACAACCGAGATCGCGGGCGCCGTCACCCGGCAGGCCGCCGAGGAAACCGGGCTTGCCTTTGGAACGCCAGTCATCGTGGGGACGATCGACGCCGCCGCCGAGGCGATCAGCGTCGGCGTTCTTGACGCGGGCGAACTGATGTTGATGTACGGCTCGACGATCTTCACGATCCGGGTCGGGGACGAGCGCATCCGGGATGCGCGACTCTGGCACGCGCCGTGGCTTTTTGCTGATCAACATGCGTGCATGGCTGGGCTTGCGACCAGCGGGACGCTCACCCATTGGTTCGCCGACCAACTTGCGCGGGACCTCAGTCCGGAGGCGGCGATGGCCGCGCTGGCGACGGAGGCTCGAGCGTCCCCGCCCGGCGCCAATGGGCTCGTTTTTCTCCCCTACTTTTCGGGCGAGCGGACGCCGGTTCACGATCCGAACGCCAAAGGCGCCATCGTCGGTCTGACTTTGGCGCACACGCGCGACGACATATACCGAGCCGCTCTCGAGGGCATCGCTTTCGCGACCAACCACATCTTCGACACTTACGCTGAGGCTGGGGCGTCGGCCTCTACGATCGTCGCCGTCGGCGGGGGACTTCGAAACCGGATCTGGACACAGGCCACGTCCGATGTCTCGGGGCTCAGGCAGGAGGCGCGAGAGGTCAGCATCGGCGCTTCGTATGGCGACGCGTTTTTGGCGAGACTTGCGATCGGTGACGTCTCCAAATCAGCGATCAAGCAGTGGAACCCCGCCGCATTCACAATTGAGCCTGATCCCCGCAACGCGCGTGTTTACGAAAGGCGCTACGCAACATTTCGCAAGCTCTATCCGCGCATCCGCGATTTGATGGAGGAACTCGGCGCTGGCAGCGAAACTGAAATGCGCAGCACGGACTGATCGCCCAGCGCCGCAAAGCAACAGTTCCCTGCAACCGGTCCAGCCGACTCAAGCTACCCGGCGAAGGACTGCAGCAAATTCGGAGTTGCCAAATCCCTGAATCGTCGTTCTACTCCGATTGGATTGGCCGGAGTCGATCTGTCGCGCGCCAACGTAGCGGATAGGGCGCCTCCCTGAGGCGCTCCAGCGTTTCCGTTGAGACTGCGCGATCAAGAGTTCATCACGAGGAGGAACGCTATGAAGAGAGGGTTAGGCATCGCCGCGATAATCGCGGCCACTTGTCTCTGGAGTTCGGGGACTTTCGCTCAGTCGGGCGCGATCAGCAAGGCAGTCGGCGGCTACACGTGGGAGGACGCCGCAAAAGAGGGGGCGAGCACCAAGAAAGACGGGAAGCCGCTCACTTTCGCCATCATCACCCACACGGCAGGCAACGGCTTTTTCGATCCTGTCTATGTGGGCGCGCAAGTCGCCGCCAACGCCTTCGGCATCAACCTGATCAAGCTCGGGTCCGAAGCGCCGATGGACGACATCCCGCGCGAAATCCAGATCTTAAATCAAATCGTCAACGATCCGACCATCAACGGCGTCATCATGACGACGCCACAGGTCGGCGCCTATAACGATATCATCAAGAAGCTCGAAGACCGCGGCGTCGTTGTCGCGACGACCAACTCCTTCGATGGAACGCTGCTTGACCGCAGCAATATCAGCCACACCGGTCAACTCGCCTCAGCAGCCGCGATCGGCGGCGAGGCGATCGTGAAGTGCCTGATCAAGAACAACGTCAAAGGCGGCTCGATCCTGTTCCCGAACACCGTGCCGGTCGGCAACATCGAGGTCAACAACCGCGTGACCGCGGCTTTCCAGGCGACGGTTAAGGCCCTTAAGGCCGCCAACCGACTGCAGGATTTCAAGGTCGACGCCGGTCCCAACAACATCGGCGTCGATGTCGGCGCCGACATCACCGCCGCCCCGATCGTGCAATTGATCGAGAGCCGCAAGGATGTGGTGGGACTCTTCGGACCGAATGGCGGCGTGACGCCCGCGATCGGCGACGCCGTCTCGCAGCTCAAGCTCAACAACAAGATCTGCGCCTATGGCTTCGACCTTGGCCCGAAGCAGCTCGAGCAGATCAAGACCGGCGCGTTGCAGGGCTCCCTCGGACAACAACCGTTCCTGCAGGGCTTCTACCCAGTCATGCAGCTCTATCTGCAACTTGATCGCAACATTGCGGCCGCGAACTTGGACACGCGCGCGCAGCTTGTGACCAAGGACAATGTCGACAAGGTCGGCAAGCGCTTCGAGAACTGATCGCTTTGTCCGCGCGCGTGAGAGGGGCTTGAGGCTCCGCTCACGCGCCTTCGACGCAGCATGTATGCGGCGTCAGATCAAGCAGCAGGGTCGATGACCGCTCTCGCCGAAGACACAAGCGTTCGTGACCTGGGCCGCGAAGCTCCCCTCCTGTTCGGAGGCTGGGAGGTCGGCCTCCTCGCCATTATGGCGCTCCTCTACACGGCCGGGCTCTATCTCAATCCCGCCTTCTTCGGATCGACTGACGCGCTTTTTTCTGTTCTGCGTGACGCCTCCCGCTACGGCGTGCTCGCGATCGGCATGACCTTCGTCATCGTCAACAAGGAGCTTGATCTGTCGGTCGGGTCGACATTCGGCCTTACGGCGGCGATCTTTGGCATGATTTTCGCGCCGACCTACTTCGACATGGACATCTGGACGGCCGTTTGCTGGTGCCTCGTTATGGGTCTGGCGATCGGACTGATCAACGGCTTCATGGTCACCGTCCTGGAAGTGCCAGCCTTCATCGCGACGCTGACAATGCTGTTCATCGGCCGCGGCGTTATCCTTGGCCTCACCGGCGGCAAAAACATCGCCTTCGAAATCAAGGCTGGGGCTTATCCCGCATTCTTCCGCTTGGGCGAGATCAATTCACTCGGCTTCAACAACCAGATCATCCTCTTCATCATCATCGCCGTGGTCGCCGCCGCGGCGCTCGCCTACACCACGATCGGCTGGACGACGTACTCTGTCGGCGGCAACGAGCAAGCGGCGCGTTACGCGGGCATCAACACGCGCTTCGTGCGCATGCGCTCTTATGTGCTCTCCTCGTTGTGCGCAGTGATCGCGGGCCTCATGAATGTCGCGCAGAACAAGGACGCGGACCCACTGGCCGGCTTTGGCCTGGAGTTGATCGCCATTTCATCGGTGATCGTTGGCGGGGCGGCAATTTTTGGCGGCCGAGGAAGGATCTTCGGCTCCTGTCTGGGCGCGATCCTCATCGGGCTCATCGACAAGGTTCTGCGCGAAGGTATTCCCACCACCCGCACGATCGACCTCGGCGACGGCGAGACCACGCAGGTGACGGCGGTGACGCAACTGCCGCCCGGCGCGGTTCCGGCCTTTCTCGGCGTGGTTCTCATCATCGCGGTGCTGGTCGAGCCCTGGCTCGTCCGACGCCGCGCGATCCCTCGCCTTTGGGCCTGGTTGCGCGGCCGGCCGCCCCCGCCAGTCCCCGATCTCGGCGGCGTCGCGGTCTTGGGCGTCCAGACTCGCGGCGCGAACGTGCAGGCGCGGGGCTTGGGCAAACGCGGGATCGCCGCCTTTTTCTATCGTCGAGACGCGGCGGCCGTGATCCTGATGGTAGCGCTTTGGCTGTTCGGCTTATGGGCGAGGCCTGATTTCTGGGGTGGCCTCGACAACAGCTTTGCGATCTTGCTCGCGTTCTCCGAAATCGCGCTGCTCGCTGTCGGGCTCACATTTGTGATGGCCAATGGCGACATCGACCTTTCCGTCGGTTCGGTGCTCGCGCTCTCCGGCGCGGTCGCCGGCGTCATCATGAAGGATACGAACTGGGGACCGCTGGCCGCGGTCGGCGGCGGAATCCTGGCCGGCGTCGTCGCCGGCCTCATCAACGGCTGGCTCACCGCCTACGTCGGTCTGCCAGCCTTCATCGCCACCCTCGGGACGTTCTATTGGGCGCGCGGCCTCGGCTCCTCGATTGTCGCCGGCACGCAGCTCAATGGCTTTCCGGAATCGTTCAATCTCATCGGACGAAACCTTTACGAGCTCCTCGACGTCATGGGCCTTGCGCCGACGGGCGGCTTGTGGCTCGCCGTCGCCAAGGCCGTCAGCGTGCAGACCATCTTCGTTTTGCTTGTCGCGCTGGTCGCGGGGATTGTGCTCGCTCATACCACCTTCGGGGAGAAGGTCTATGCGATCGGCGGCAACGAACGCGCTGCGAATTTCGCGGGCATCAATACGCGGCGGGTGCGCTTCACCTCTTTCTTGATTTCATCGATCTGCGCCGCCTGTGCGGGCATCATTTACGATGCCTTCTATCGCAGCTTCATTCCGACCGCCGGACAATTGCGCGAACTCGACAGCATTTCCTCGATCATCATCGGCGGCGGATCGATCTTCGGCGGCTACGGCACCATGCTCGGCTCGCTCGCGGGCGCGGCGGTGATCACGCTCATCCGGTCCCTGCTGTCACTGCAGATCATCCTCAAGGACGGCGCGTCATTCGTGTTGCCGCAGCAATGGCAGAATGTGTTTATCGGCCTCATTCTGATCGTCGCGGTGGTCGGCGATATCTGGCTGCGCCAGCACAACATCCTGGGCCAATGGTTCAGCCGGCGGCGCGTCCCCGAAGAGGGCCAGACACGGGTCGAGCCCATCAAGGAGGCCGAAGCATGAGCCGTCCGATGGTCGCGATGCGGTCGATCGACAAGAGCTTCGGCCCGGTCAGAGCGCTGATCGACGTGCATCTGAGCCTAATGCCGGGAGAAGTCCTTGGCCTCGTCGGCGACAATTCGGCGGGCAAATCGACCTTGATGAAAATTATGACTGGGGCCTATCAACGAGATTCTGGCGACGTGCTGGTCGACGGCGAGCCTGTGCATTTCAAGAGTCCGCACGAGAGCCGCGATCTTGGGATCGAGATGATCTACCAGGACTTCGCGCTGTGCGGAAACCTGGATGTCAGCCAAAACATTTTTCTCGGCCGGTGGCCGCGCCGCTTCGGAATCTTTGTCGACCGCCCCCGTATGCATCACGACGCGCGAACCATTCTTGATCGCCTGAAGGTCGACGTGAACTCAGTCTATCAGAAGGTCGAAAGCCTTTCGGGCGGGCGTCAGCAGTCCGTGGCCATCGCGCGCGCCATTTCCTTTGAACCCAAAGTGGTGATCTTCGACGAGCCGACCGCCAATCTCTCGGTGACCGCGACCAACCGTCTGTTGGAAACGATGCTTGAGCTGAAGCGGCACCGCGTGTCGCAGATCATCATCTCGCATCGCCTGAACGACATATTCGAGGTCGGGGATCGGGTGATGGTGCTGAAGCGCGGACGCAATGTCGGCGAGCGGGCAATCACCGAAACGACAGAAAAAGAAGTGCTGGAGCTGATTGTCTCCGGCGTTCCGGAAACGACCGCCGATGCGACGCTGAGCGCCTAGCGCAATTTGTCTCTATGCGGAATCGCGCGCCACCCTCCGCCTCGTGCCTCAAGGGTCGCGCGAAACGCAGCGTCTCGAGGACGCTCCAGGCGGCGTGGGACCTGCGGCGCCAAGTGAAGCATTCCCTCGATAAGCTCAGGGCAGGCTTTCGAGGCCCGCTAAGGCGGGCGCCTTGAGACATGGGGGGTGAGCACACCTAAACGCCGATCGCTCTAGCGGATCGGCCTCCCTGCCGCGCAATCGCTGTCCGTATTCTTCAGCTGCTTACGCTTGACAATATGTGACGCGCCATGCTGGTCTGGTAACCGGACCAGCAGTTCAGTTTGGACAAGCAGAGGCGCGAGTTTGCAGGCGGCGCAGAAGAGCATTCTTTCGCGAGCTCCGCTCCTGAGGGCAGAGATTGGCCGGCGCACGGTGCGCGAACGGATTAGCGACAAGCTTGCGTCGCTCATCGCGTCGGGCATCCTTCAGGTCGGCGAAGAACTGCCGAGCGAACGAGAACTCGCCGCGCTGCTGGCGGTCAGCCGTGAGACCGTGCGCGGCGCGATCCAAACGCTGGCGGAGATCGGCGTCGTGGCGGTGAGCCAGGGCTCGCGCACGCGCGTCGTCAGCCGGAAGATCGACACGCTGAAGATCGGCGTCACCGGCCCGAGCGAGATCAATGCCTATGAGCTCGATTCCGTTCACAATGCGCGCGTCCTCATCGAGCGCTCTGTAGCTGCGGAAGCGGCCGTGCGCATCGATGATTCGACGCTTGTCCGCCTTCAACAGTCGCTGGCGATCCAGAAACAGACGGTGCGCGACCCGGTGCACTTCCTGATCTGCGACCGGGAGTTCCATCTCACGATCTATCGCAGCTGCGGCAACCCGTTGCTCGCGGACTTCGTCACCGATCTCTATACGTTCATGCTCGACCACCGCAGGATCGCTGTCTCTCAGCCAGGCGCGATCGAGAAGAGCTATCTCGATCATGTCGCGATTTTCAAGGCGCTCAGCGCCCACGATCCGCAGGCGGCGACCGACGCTATCGGGCGGCATATCGACCGAATCTACGCGACAACCGTCGAGATCCTCGCAGACAAACCGAAGCCGAATAAGACGGCTTGACTTCAACAATGCCGCATGAGCAGAGCCGCAATCGTCAACGCCGGTTTGTCCGGCAAATTGGGAGGGAAGCAAAATGAAACTTAGCCGTCGAGGTCTCATATCCGTCGTGTCGGCGCTCGCCGCGGCGATGATCGGATTCGCCGCGCCCGCGCGCGCCGCCGACACGAAGGAGATCGTTTACCTGACGCCGGGACTCGATCTGCCATTTTGGCGATACCTCTCCAAGGGGATCGAGACGGAAGCCAAGAAGGCCGGCTATTCCTATACGGCGCTCGATTCACACAACAGCGCCGAGACCCAGCTCAAGAACGCGCAGGACGCGATTGCGCGCGGCGTCGCCGGCATCGCCATTTCACCCACTGACAGCTCGACAGCTCCAAGCGTTCTCGCGCTTGCCGCGCGCGCAAAGATTCCAGTCGTCGTCGCGGATATCGGCACCAACAGCGGCGAGTATGTCTCGTTCATCATCTCCGACAACTATCAGGGCGCGAACGGGGTCGGCCAGGCGCTGGCCGCCGCGTTGAAGGACAAGGGGTGGACCGATGGCTCCGTCGGTCTCGTGACCATCTCGCAAGCCCGCAAGAACGGCCAGGCGCGCACCGCCGGGTTCCGGGACGCCATGAAGAAGGCCGGGATCACCAAGGAGGCCGGCCTGCAACAGATGCAGTCCTATACCGCCGACGAGACAGGACATGCTGACCGCCAACCCGAACATGCGCGGCATGTTCATCCAGACTGACCAGCCCACCCTTGGCGCGCTTCGCGCCATCAAGGCGGCCCATCGCGACGGCACCCTTCTCGTAGCCGCCTTCGACGGCATTCCAGAGTTCGTCGACCTTCTGAAGAAGGGCGATATCGTCGCCTCCGGCATGCAGCAGCCCTATCTGATGGGGGTGAAATCGGGCGAAGCTCTGGCCGCGGCGCTGAAGGGCGAGACGCCTGAGAAGCAGATCCTGGTGCCGATCGTGGTCGCCACCAGCAAAAACATCGACGAGATCCTGCCGACGATCAAAGAGACCGTGTTCGCCAACGAACTGCAGTAACAAAGACAGAGGCCGGCGCGTTGGCGCTGGCCTCTGTTCCGAGCCAAACGATGACAGACCCGGGCAGCCCACTTCTGGAGGCGCTCGCGATCTCGAAGAGATTCGCGCAGACGCGCGCGCTCGTCGGCGCAAACCTCACCTTGCGGCCGGGGGTCACCCATGCGCTCTTGGGCGCCAATGGCGCGGGCAAGTCGACGCTCTCCCGCGTCATTTCCGGTCACGTCCGTCGCGACGGGGGCGAGATCCTCTATCGCGGCGAACCGCGGGACGTCCGCAGCCCGCGCGAGGCGCTGGATGCGGGCATCGCCATGGTCATGCAAGAGACCAGTCTTGCGCCAGACCTCTCGGTGCTGGAGAACATTTTCCTCCCCGACCTCGGCCGGCCTGGGAGGCTGTCGCGCCCGATGATGCGCCGGCGGGCGAGCGAGATTCTCGCCGATCTCGGTCAGGAGCATGCGGTCTCGCTCGACGCGGAGGCGCGTGACCTTTCCGCCGCGCAGCGCCAGCTCGTCGAGATTGCGAAAGCGCTCGCGCTCAAGGCCAATCTGATCATTTTCGACGAGCCGACGGCTTCCCTGAGCCCAAGCGAAGTCGAGCGCCTCTTTGATGTGATCGCGCGGCTCGAAAGCGCGCAGTGCTCGGTCGTGTTCGTCTCTCACCGTCTCGAAGAAGTGTTCGCGATCTCAGACGAGATCACGGTGATGCGGGAGGGGCGCACGGTCGCAGCCTCGCGCCCGACCTCCAGCCTGAACCAGACGGAGCTCGTGCGCCTGATGGTCGGCCGCGACCTCGGGTCGATTTATGCGGCCTCGTCCGCTTCCGTCGATACGCGCGGCGAGCCCGTGCTGTCCGTTCGCGCCCTTCGCGCGCCTCCGATGGTGCGCGACATCTCATTCGATTTGCATCGCGGCGCGATCTTAGGGCTAGGCGGCTTGGTCGGCGCCGGACGCTCCGAGACAGTCGAGACGCTCTTCGGCCTTCGCCCTCGCGCTGGAGGCGAAGTGCGCTATGAAGGACGGCCGTTCGCTCCGCGCTCTCCCTCCGAGGCGATCCGCGCCGGCATCGGATTCGTCGCCGAGGATCGGCGCCGCCAGTCCATCGTGCCAGACCTTTCCGTGCGCGAGAATCTGCTGCTCGGCCACCTCGGCGCGCATCGCGGGTTCGGCCTCGGCTATAGCAGACGGGACCGCAAGATCGACGAACTGATGGCGCGTCTCGAATTGCCGCCCGATCGGCTGTCCGAGCCGAATCTCTTGAACTTCTCCGGCGGCATGCAGCAGAAGATCATCATCGCGCGATGGCTGCTGCTGGAACCCAAGGTGTTGATCCTGGACGAGCCGACGAAGGGCGTGGACATCGGCACGCGGGCCTCGATCTACGCGATTCTGCGCGACATAGCGGCGACCGGCGCGGCGATCCTTATTGTTTCGTCCGAATTCGAGGAACTGCTCGGGCTCGCCGATCGTGTGATCGTGGTCAGCGACGGGGCGTCGATCGCGGACGTGCCGAGTGCTTATCTCGACGAGGAGAAGCTGACGCTACTGGCCGCGCCTCGCGCCTCGATGGAGCGTTACCGGCGCCTCTTGCAGGAGCTCGCCAACCAGTGCGACGGCGCCGCGTTCTGGGCGATTCTCGACGAGGAGCGGATATTCTGCCTGAATGCCGCGACCGCGAACCCAAAGGCCGATCCCGCGCTCAGCGCGGGCGCGGCGCCGCGATTCGACGAGACGCCGATCTCCGCCGCTTTAAGGGCGCGCGGCCCGGATTTCGTTCTCGACCCGACGAGCGGCCTTAAGAGCCTGCTGGTCGATGTCCACAGCCACCGCGGCCATGAACTGGGATCGATCGGCGTCGTCATCCGCCCTGACAGCCCCTCCCCGCCGGCCGAGGCGATGCGCTCTGAGATTCAGGAACGTTTCCGCGCAACGCTATGACCCGCGAATCCTCGAAACCGATAAGCGTCATCGCCCCTGAGCCCACTTCCGAGCGCTCCCCGGCGCGAGGCTTCAGCCTCCGTTCGGCTCCGCTCGAACTGCGCATGCTGGCGCTGGCGATCATCATCGCCGTCGCGTTATCGCTGCTCTCGCCTTACTTCCTCAAAGCGAACAATCTGCTCAATCTGCTCGACCAATCCGTCGTCACGGGCATTGTGGCGATCGGCATGACCTTCGTCATATTAACCGGTGGCATCGACCTTTCCGTCGGCTCGGTGGTCGGCCTCACCGGGGTCATCCTTGGCCTGGCGCTGCATCACTTTTCGATCCCCGTCGCGATTGCGCTCGCAACGCTCTCGGGCGCCGGAATCGGCCTCTTCTCAGGACTGTTGATCGCGTATTTCGATCTCGCCGCCTTCGTCATCACGCTCGGCGTTATGGCGATCGGACGGAGCCTTGCGTACATATTCTCGGGCCAAACGTCGATCAGCGACATCCCGCCGCAACTGAATGATCTGGTTTATACGACCGTGTTCGACGTCCAGACGAACGTCTGGACTTTGCTCGTGCTTTACGCGCTTGCTTGGGCCTACCTCACCTACACGAAAGGCGGGCGCACGATTTACGCGGTTGGCTCCAACCGCGAAGCGGCGCGCACCGCGGGCCTCAACGTACTGTTCTACAGCGTCTTGCCTTACGTGGTCTCCGGGGCGCTCTCCGCGATTGCTGCGACGCTCATGTCGTCCCAGATACTTTCGATCGATCCGCTCGCCGGCACCGGACTCGAACTGGACGCCATCGCCGCTGTGGTGATCGGCGGCGCGAGCCTCTATGGCGGCCGAGGCACGATCATCGGCACGTTGATCGGCGTGTTCATCATGGTGATGATCCGTAACGGCCTTAATCTGCTCGGCGTGTCGCCATTCTGGCAAGGTTCCGCCATCGGCGCCATCATCATCGCGGCCGTTCTGGCGGAGCGGCTCTTGAGCCCGCGAACGCGACGCTAATCTTACAGGAGCGAAGACACGTGCCCAAGTTCGCCGCCAACCTATCGATGATGTTCACCGAGCACGCGTTCCTCGACCGTTTCGACGCGGCCGCGGAAGCGGGCTTCGCAGCCGTGGAGTTTCTGTTTCCTTACGATCATCCACCCGAGGCGATCGGCGAGCGGCTCGAGCGCAACCGTCTGACGCAAGCTTTGTTCAACCTGCCGCCCGGCCGTTGGGACGAAGGCGAGCGCGGTCTCGCGGCGCTGCCCGCGCGGTTCGAGGAATTCAAGTCCGCGCTCAAGCGCGCGCTCGACTATGTCGCGGCAACCAAGGTCACGCGCGTCCATATGATGGCCGGCAACGCCTCACGCGACGACGCCGAAGCCCAGGCGAGTTACCGCCGCGCTATCTCCTATGCGGCGCCGATCCTTGCCGAGCGCGGCGTCGACCTGCTTCTCGAGCCGATCAACAGGCGCAACATGCCCACCTACTTCCTCAACGATTTCGCCTACGCGAGCGATCTCATCGACAGCCTTGGGCTGCCGAACGTGAAGCTGCAATTCGACGTTTACCACCGGCAAATCCTGCACGGGGACGTGACGATGGCTTTCCGCGCCCTCCAACAGATCGTCGGCCATATCCAGGTCGCCTCAGTCCCGTCGCGTCACGAGCCGGACGGCGAGGAGCTTAACTACCCATACCTGTTCGCCGAGTTCGACCGGCTTCAGTACGATGGCTATATCGGGTGCGAATATAACCCGCGTGCCGGAACGCTCGAGGGGCTCGCCTGGCATAAGCCCTACAGGAGGGTTTGAGATGCCGCTGTTGTTGGGCGCAGTCGCCGACGACTATACCGGCGCCTCCGATCTCGCGAACACGCTTCATCGCAACGGCCTCTCCACCATTCAAACCATCGGCGTGCCCGCGCCCGGCCTGGAAGTTGACGACGCGGAGGCGATCGTGGTCGCGCTGAAGATCCGCTCGATCGAGGCCACGCAGGCGGTCGAAGCGGCGACCGCAGCTTATGATTGGCTGTCTGCGGGGGGCGCGCGGCATGTGATGTACAAGGTCTGCTCCACGTTCGACTCGACCGGCGCCGGCAACATCGGCCCCGTAGCGGACGCCTTGGGCGCGAAGGCGCGCGGCGGTTGCGCTTTGGTGACGCCGGCCTTTCCGGAGACCGGCCGTACCGTCTATCTCGGGCATCTGTTCGTCGGCTTGACGCCCTTGAACGAGAGCCCGCTTAAGGACCATCCGCTCAATCCGATGCGTGACGCCAACCTCATGCGGGTATTGCAGCGACAGTCAGGAGGTTCGGTCGGCCTCATCGATCTCATGACCGTCGCACAGGGAAGCGAGGCAGTCTCGCGCGCGCGCGATGAACTCACGGCGCAAGGATTTGCGACGGCGATTGTCGACGCCGTATTTGAGCGCGATCTCGAAGCCCTCGGCGACGCGGCTGCAGAGAGCGCCTTCTCTGTCGGCGCCTCGGGCCTTGGGCTCGGCCTCGCGCGCGCTCTCGCGCGCGGCCGCGCCGGGACCGCGCATGCCGCCACGCTCGAGGCAGTAGGCGGCACCGCCGCCATCCTCGCGGGGTCGTGCTCACAGGCGACGCTTGAACAGATCAAGGCGGTTGAGAAGGAAATTCCGGTGCTCCGCCTTTCCACGCAAGCATTGATCGAGGATGCTGGCGAGATCGACCAGGCGCTTGGCTGGGCGAAAGATCGCATAGAGGCGGGTCCAGTCGTTATCGCCTCAAGCGAGGAGCCTGAACAGGTCGCTGCTCTGCAGGCGCGCTATGGCCGAGAGAAATCCGGCCATGCGATCGAACGCGCGCTCGCCGAGATCGCTTCCGGACTCGTGACCTTAGGTGCGCGCCGGCTGGTCATCGCTGGAGGAGAGACGTCGGGCGCCGCCGTCGATCGGCTGGGCGTTGCGGCGTTTCGACTGGGACCGGAGATCGCACCGGGCGTGCCGCTGATGCGCACGGTCGGACGGAAGGGCGGCGATCTGCAGATGGCGCTCAAGTCCGGCAATTTCGGCGGACGGGACTTCTTCACCCGCGCTCTGTCCATGACTCGATAGAGGAAGCGAGCATGGGCGACGAGACGCGGGCGCGCGATGAGATCTGCGAGGTCGGCCTTTCTTTATTCTCGCGTGGGCTGACTTTCGGTTCGACGGGGAACATCAGCGTTCGCTTGCCCCAGGGCGGCTGGTTGATGACTCCGACCAATGCTTCGCTGGGTCGGCTCGATCCGGCGACCTTGTCAAAATTCGACATCGAGGGCCGCTTGGCCTCGGGCGGCAAGCCGACCAAGGAAGCGTTCCTGCACTTCTGCATGTACAAGGAACGCTCTGACGCGCGCGCGGTCGTGCATTTGCATTCGACGCATTCGGTCGCGGTCAGCCTGCTGGCCGACGTAGACCCCCATGATGCGCTGCCGCCGCTAACGGCCTATTTCGTGATGCGTGTCGGGCGGCTGCCGCTTGCGCCCTATTTTCCGCCTGGGGACGAAAGTTTGGCCAAAGCGGTCGGGGCGTTGGCCGGCGAACACCATGCTGTGCTGCTCGCCAATCATGGCCCAGTCGTCGCCGGCACGTCGTTGGAGAACGCCCAATACGCGATCGAGGAGCTCGAGGAGACGGCCAAACTGTTCCTGATGCTGCGCGGCCAAAAAATCAGGCCGCTAACACTGACAGAAGTGAGCGACCTGCGCGAGCGCTACAATCTGCGCTGAAGGACGCGAAAGCTGCTGCGCGGAGCCGAAAAGGAGCGCCGCTTTCGGCAAACGTCACAAGCCAGTACTAAGGTGGGCGTGATGTTCAAGGGACACTAGTGTCCTGTCCCGCAAATGACTTTACATAAGCGCTCGATCTTTTCGAGGATGGCGTCGCTGGTTGCGGTCCAGACGAAGGGACGGGCCTTGGCGTTGTAAGCGGCGACGAAGGCCTCGATCTTGGCGATGAGATCTT
>DASXXT010000111.1:0-10707 GCA_036502965.1 Roseiarcus sp.
CCTGCCCCGCCGACGCCGGCCTCATCTTCGACCCCGATTTCGACCGCAAATACGATCGCGCCCTGGCCATCCTCGGCGTCGACGAAGGGATGCTGTCCTCCGACGCAGGCCACGCCTGAGGGCCTTCATCCGGCCCATACGCGTTCGGAAGAACGCCCGTCTTTCGCGAGGCTATTAAGTGCGCCCCGAGAGAGCTTTATCGGGAGGGCGTCATGCTCGCCGCCGCCACTATTATCGTCGTGACCGCCACTATCCTGGCTCGGGTCGTGTGCAACTCAGGCATGTCGAACACCAACGCCACACTCGTTGTGTTCAGCGCCATCGTTGCGACCGTCGCCGCGGCCGTTTGCGCGCTCGCAGGGGTGCCGTCCTGATGCGCGCGATGTCTGTAGAAGCCGTCAAAGAATAGTGTCGATGCCCTTGGCGTGGGCGAGGGCGAGGAGCTTGAGGGAAGGGCCGCTCGGATGCACTTCGCCTCGCTCCCATTTGCTGACGAGCATCTTCGGGACGTTCAACGCCAAGGCGAAGGTCGCCTGGCTCATATGAGCCTTCTCGCGGATTTGTCTGATCGCTTCGGGCGCGAGTTTCTCCACGGGCGTCAGGCAACCAAGATCAAAGTCACGCATCGTGGCCTTGTCGATCGCGCCGACCTCGTGGAGGTCCTCCATCACCTCGTGAAGCGACTGAAGCGCGGGGCTTCGGTAGCGCTTCGTCTGGGTCATATTTCTAATTCTCTCCATCCTCGCTTGGCGCTCAGGGCGGTCAGCTCTTTGTCCGTGAGCTTCGCAAGTTCCTGACCCGCTCGTGAATACATGGCCAGTTCCGACTTGGTCAGGTTGGCCTTTTTGCTCTTGGGGAAGATGTGCAGGAACACCGCGACTTTTCCCCGTCTGTAGAAGACAACGGCTCGCGAACCTCTCGCCGCGCCCTGGTTGCCTCTAGAAATTCTCTGTTTAATGAGACCCTGTCCAAGGTCTGCATCGATTAGGCCGCTTTCGGCCCTCCGGATCGCCTCTCGGCAATCCTCGTCAGAAACACCGTTGCTGTCCGCTTCGCGCTGAAACGACTTTGGAAGATAGGCGTTCATTGAGATGCTTTCTCCGCCTTTCGGGCGGGGTGTAAGGTCTGATTGTCATTGTTCTCTCCGTGGCAGGGATTATTACGGGTCAGAATATAACCCAGATGGTTATAGAAAGCAAGGAAATGATGGCGGCGTTATCGCGTCGCCTGAAGGTTATTCCCGTCCAGTTGGGTTCCTTGAGCGGTTCGCGTGAGCGCCTACCGGAACCGTGGCGTCGTAACGGGCCGGAAAACCGCTCGGCCCTTCATGGGCGTTCGGCCGAGCGCCCGCCTCCGGCGCTGCCTTTCTCGCCGGGCGGTTTCTATTCGGGGAGTTTCGTGGCGGGTCGCCGACACGAAATAGAGGTCGAAAATGGGGCGTCCCCCGCTGAAGAAAAGCGGTCCTATGTCGAACGCCGAGCGGGTGCGCCGCCGTCGCCGGAAGGTCGCCCGCGAAAAGAAGCTTGCACCCTCACGCCGGCCGCACCCCCGTCTCCGCCGAGACCTCAAACATCTCCGCCCGACCTTCAAGCTCGGCGAACACGGCGGGATCGGCGCCGGTGAGGAACACCTGGCCGCCGAGCCGCGCGAGCGCATCGTATAGCGCGGCGCGGCGGCGCGGATCGAAATGGGCTGCGATCTCGTCGAGGAGCGCGAGCGGCGCGATCCCCGACATCTCAGCGACCAGGCGCGCATGGGCAAGCGCAAGCCCGACGATCAGCGCCTTCTGCTCGCCGGTCGAGGATCCGGCCGCCGACGCCTGCTTCGGCCCGGGCCAGACCAGAAAATCGGAAAGATGCGGGCCGATCAGGGTGCGGCCGGCGGCGGCGTCGCGGCCGCGATTGTCGCGCAAGCTCGCCCGGTAGCGGTCTTCCGCCTTGAGCGCCGGCCCGCTGTCGGTCATGGCCTCGATCTCGCCTTGAAGCGCGAGCTTCGCCCAAGGAAAGGGCGAGGAATCGTCGCGCTCGACGGCGATGAGCGCTTCGAGCCGGCGCACGCAGTCGAGCCGCGCTGCGGCGACCGCGACGGCGAGCTCAGCGGCCTCGCGCTCGATCGCCTCGAGCCAGGCGGCGTTGCGCCCGCCTTCTTCCAGGAGCCGGTTGCGTCCGCGCAGCGCCCGTTCGAACCGCCCAACCCGCGCCCCGTGATTGGGGTCGATCGCCAGCACGAAGCGATCCAGAAAGCGGCGCCGCTCACTCGCCGGCCCGGCGAACAGCGAATCCATCGCCGGGGTCAGCCAGACGATACGCACGTGTTCGCAAAATGCGCGCGACGAGGCGACGGCGCTGCGGTCGATGCGGTTGCGGCGCTCAGCCGCCTCGCCGTTTGCGCCCGGTTTCCAGCCGGAGCCCAGCTGATGAGTCTCGCCGTCCTCCTCGACTTCGATCGACAGCGCGAAGCCGCCGGTGCCGCCGACCCGCGCGCATTCCGCGAGCTCCGCTCGCCGTAAGCCGCGTCCGGGAGCGAACAGCGACAACGCTTCGAGGAGATTGGTCTTGCCGGCGCCGTTCTCGCCGCATAGGACGACGACGCCGCCTCGAATAGCGAGATCGAGCGCGGCGTAAGAGCGAAAATCGCTGAGCATGATGCGCCGAACGTGAGGGCGCCGTCGCGCTCGGGGGGCGCCGTCAAAGGTGGTCATGAGCCAGGCCGTGTGCCACGTCCGGCGGCGGCGCGGTAGTGGGAAAGACGGGAGCGCTGCCGATGAAGCCCCTCGATGTTTTGATGCCCGCCAAAGGCATGGACCTGATCGAAGATGAGATCAGCGCGCGGCTGCCGCTGCACCGCATGTGGCTCGAGCCCAATCCCGACCTGTGGCTTGCCGAATGGGCGCCGCGGATCCGCGCGGTGGCGATGACCGGCGCGCACGCGCCGTTCGACGAGGCCTATATGCGCCGCTTCCCCAGTCTCGAGATCATCGCCAATTTCGGTGTTGGCTACGACAATATCGACGCCAAGGCGGCGGCGCGGCTTGGAATCATTGTCACCAATACCCCGGGCGTGCTCGACGACGAAGTCGCCGACACGGCGCTCGGCCTCATGATCATGACCGTGCGCCAACTGCCGCAGGCGGAGCGATATTTGCGCGCTGGGCAATGGTCGACGACAGGCGCTTTCCCGCTCAGCCCTTCGCTGAGGGGCCGCACCGTGGGCATTCTAGGGCTCGGCCGCATCGGCAAGACGATCGCGACCCGCGTCAGCGCGTTTGGGCTCACCGTCGTCTATCACGGCCGACACGCTCAAGCCGACGTTCCCTATCGCTACTATCCCTCGCTCATCGATCTGGCCGAGGCGTCGGACGTTCTCATCGTGGTCGCGCCCGGCGGCGCCGCGACGCGCCACATCATCAATGCCGAGGTGCTGGAGGCGCTGGGTCCCGACGGCGTATTGATCAATATTGCGCGCGGCTCGTTGGTCGACGAGCAGGCGCTGATCGAGGCGCTGCGGAACAAGAAGATTTTGGCCGCCGGCCTCGACGTTTTCGAGAACGAGCCCAGCGTACCGCAAGAGCTCATTGCGCTTGATAACACGGTGCTCTTGCCGCATGTCGGCTCGGCGTCGGTCAAGACCCGTCGGGCGATGGCCGAATGCGTGGTCGCGAACATCTTCGCCTGGGCCGACGGCAAGCCGCCGCTCACCCCGGTGCCCGAGACGCCGTGGCGGGAGCAATGGGGGAAGGGGAGGTAGGAGCGCCAGAGGGGGAGGCTACCAATCGTCGCTTGGCGCGCCTATCGTTGACTGTGACGCGAATAACGTCCTAATTCACGCCCCGATTACAGGCGACCCGCGGGAAAAACATCGCGGTCGAAGGCCCAGGTAGAGCCTTTTTGGGCGGGAGGGGCGTCCAATGAATAGACGACAATTGTTTCTTTCAACGGCCAAGGCCGCGCTGTTGACGGCTCTCGGCGGGCTGGGGCTCACGAGCGGGGCTAAGGCGCAGCCGGCGCCGGAAGCCGGCGCGACGGCCGGCTTGGCGCGGCGCCAGCTCAATGGCCTGATCGGCAAGATCACCGGCACGCCCGGCACGCCTACCGCGACCCTCAACATTCCCGGCGACGTCCTGCCGCCGCCGCCGCAGCCGTTCGGCGGCGCGATCGAGCTCAACGCCGCGCAGTCGAAGCCCTATTGGCCGATGCGCGTCGTTCCGCCGAAGGACGCGCCCGATCATGACCGACGATGTCGGCTTCGCCGCCCCATCAACCTTCGGCGGCGTGATCCCGACCCCGACGTTGGATCGCGTTGCGGCCAATGGCCTGCGGTACACGAACTTTCATTCGACCGCGTTGTGCTCGCCGACCCGCGCCGCGCTCATCACCGGCAGGAACCACCATTCCGCCGGTTTCGGCGTTGTCTCCGAACAGTCGACGGGCTTCCCCGGGTACAATAGCGTGCTAACGAAGGACATCGCCACCATCGGCCGGATCCTCCTGGACAACGGTTACCGCACGTCCTGGTTCGGCAAGAACCACAACACCCCGACCTATCAGGCGAGCCAGGCGGGCCCGTTCGACCAGTGGCCGGGCGGCATGGGCTTCGAGTACTTTTACGGCTTCCTCGGCGGCGACACCAGCCAGTGGCAGCCAAACCTGTTCCGCAACACGACGGCGATCTATCCTTACTTCGGCAATCCCAGGTGGAATCTCATCACCGCAACGGCCGATGACGCCATCCACTGGATGAACCAGCTCAACGACATCGATCCCAAGATGCCGTTCCTCTGCTATTACGTCCCGGGCGGCACCCACGCGCCGCATCATCCGACGCCGGAATGGATCGACAAGATCAGCGCCATGCGCCTGTTCGATGACGGGTGGAACAAGCTGCGGGACACCATCTTCGCCAATCAGAAGAGGCTCGGCGTGATCCCCGCCGACGCCAAGCTAACGCCGTGGCCGCACGACCTCTTGAAAAATTGGGATGAGCTGACCGATGTCGAGAAGAGGCTCTTCATCCGTCAGGCGAACGTCTACGCCGCCTATCTCGCCTACACCGACCTTGAGATCGGCCGGGTGATCCAGGCGGTCGCGGACATGGGCAAGCTCGACAACACGCTGATCATCTACATCAGCGGCGACAACGGCGCGAGCGCGGAGGGCACTCCCAACGGCACGCCGAGCGAGATGCTGCCGTTCAACGGCATCGATCTGCCGGCGGAAGCGCAAATGAAGTGGTACGACGTGTGGGGCACCGACAAGACGTATCCGCACTTCGCCGTGCCATGGGCCTGGGCCTTCGATACGCCCTACAAATGGACGAAGCAGATACCGTCGTTCTTCGGCGGCACGCGCCAGGGCATGGCGATCTCCTGGCCCGCGAAGATCAAGGACAAGGGCGGAACCCGCTGGCAGTTCCACCACATGATCGACATCGTGCCGACGCTGCTGGAGGCCGCCGGCATCCCCGCGCCGGATATGGTCGACGGCATCGCCCAGAAGCCGATCGAAGGCGTGAGTCTCGCCTACACCTTCGATCAGGCCAACGCCGACACGCCATCGACCCATAAGACTCAATATTTCGAGATGTTCGGAGTCCAGGGCCTCTACGACGACGGCTGGATGCTGAGCGCCGTTCCCGTCCGTGCGCCGTGGGACGTGCTGGGAAAGACGATTCTCGACCCGGCGACGGCCTATAAGTTCGAACTCTACGATCTCAGCAAGGACTGGACGCAGTACGAGGACGTCGCCGCCCAGAATCCGCTCAAGGTCAAGGAGATGACCGATCTGATGTTTGGCGAATTCGCAAAATATCAGGTTCTGCCGCTCGATGCGTCGGTGGCGACGCGACTGGTGTCTCCGCGCCCGAATCTATCGGCCGGCCGGACGGTGTTCGTCTACTCGGGCGAGCCGATCACCGGGATCCCGGACAACGCGGCGCCGCCGGCGCTCAACACCTCCTACACCATCACCGCAGAGATCGACGTGCCCAAGGGCGCCGAGGGCTCTATCGTCAGCATGGGCGGGCGGTTCGGCGGCTACGGCCTTTATCTCCTCAAGGGTAAGCCGGTCTTCACCTGGAACCTGCTCGACCTCAAGCGGATCAAATGGCAGAGCGACGAGGCGCTGACGGAAGGCAAACATACGCTGGTCTATGACTTCAAGTACGACGGCCTCGGGTTCGCGACGCTGGCCTTCAACAGCATGAGCGGCATCGGACGGGGCGGCACAGGAACGTTCTCCGTCGACGGCAAGGTCGTCGCGACGGAGACCATGGAACGCACCGTCCCGCTCATTCTGCCGATCGACGAGACATTCGACATCGGGTCAAAGACGGGCACGCCGATTGACGACGCCGACTATCAGGTCCCATTCGCCTTCACCGGAAAGATCAACAAGCTGACGATCTCCGTCGCCCCGCCGATGCTGACCGACGAAGACAAGCAGAAATTGATGGAAGCCGAACGCGCCAAGCAGGACGCGAACTGAGAAATCGTCGGAGGCCGCGGCAATGACGCCGCGCTCGCCGACCATTGCGCCAAGTCGCGGGCGCTTGAAGCGCGGCTGTTGCTTAACGCTGGGGTGAATCATGAAAAGACTGCTTGTCTCGATCGCTGCGGCGACGGTGGTTGTGGGCGCGGCCAACGCCGATCCGGTCCCTCTCTCTGCCTATGCCGACGCCAACGGCTTTATCGACGTGCAGGCGCTGACCTGCGGTCAGCTCGCCAACACCTATCAGGAAGACGCTAACGCGCTGACGTCCTGGTACAGCGGCTGGTACAACGGCCTCGCCCACAAGCACTATGCGGACTTCAAGAAGGGCCGGGAAGTCGAGCACCAGGTGATCGAATATTGCAAGGCGCATCCGGACCACAAGATCATTCACGCCATCGGACTGATGCTCAAAGAGGACCGCGCCGAAGGTATGATGATGGAAAAGTGAGGGGGACATCATGAGAAATCTGTTTCTAACGACGGCGCTTTGCGTCGCGGCGCCAGCCTATCTGGCGCCGGCAAACGCCCAGCAAATGCTGGCGCAGCAAACCGTGACCTTTCTGTGCGCGGCGCCCGCCGGACATGTGTGCCAATTCGCGGTGCAAACCGGGGGATCGCAAATCGCATTTGGGTTGCCCTCGGGCGAGCGAAAGCAAGTGCCGGGGGTCACGCCGCACACGGACAAATATTGTGTCTGCGACCCCGGCCCGGTGACGGCTAACTGTCAGGCGCCACAGCTGGACCATTGGTGCATGGGCGCCTGGCTCGACGTCGACACCGGGCTTAATTCCGAGAACGACGGTGGCAAGGGTCATTTTGCTGTGACTCGTGGCGAGGGCGTCGACTGAGGTCCAAACGGGTCGCGCCGAAACGCGATCAGCAGCTGCGCTGCGCTTATTACGGATGAGGCGATTTCGCCGAGAGTCCAATGAAGATGGAGCAAACGACCATGTGGAGCAATGCCGCCTTTGGCCTATGCGCTGGCTTCGCCGCGCTTTTCGGGGGGCCGCTCACTGCATCGGCCCAGGACGCGATCGCCGCGCCCGCTCAGAAGACGATTGGCCAGCCGGCCAAAAGCGCCATGATTCCCTCGCTGGCGGTCATCAATTCCCGGGGAGCGAGTCTCCAGGGCAGCATTCTGACAATGACCGACGTAGGGTCGAATGCGATCGTCTTCGCCGATCGCCCGTACAGAGCCGCCGGGCACGTGCTGACCAAACACTTCCTCAAGGAATGGGATGAGGGAAGCGACAGTTTCGCCAAGGATCCTCCGAACGCCACGATATCGGTGCTCAGCGCGGAGGGCGATACGGTTGAGGACGCCGTAGTGGTCCTGAAATCGCCGAAGCTCGAAGGCGACAAGTTGACCTTCGAAGTGACCGTGCTCGAAGGGGGACTGTCGAAGGCGACGGGACCCGCTTCCCTCTTCATCGACTGGTTCGCCGCCCGCGGTTATGGCGGTCGAGGATTCGTCGCCGGCGGCGGCGGGTGGCGCGGCGGCGGATGGCATGGCGCCTGGTACGGTCATCCTTATGGGGTCGCCGCGGGAGCCGCCGCGGTTGGCCTCGGCGCGGCGGCGGTCGGGGCGGCGGCCGCCGGCGCGTACTATCACCCCTACGCGTATCCTTACTACGCTCCGCCGGCCTGCGGCTATTACCCCTATCCGCCTTGCTACTGAGGCGATGGGGAATGCGCCGGGCCGAGTGATGCGTCTGCGGAGTTCGAATAGCCCGAGTCGATAACGGGCACGCTTATCGAGGGAGTCGTTATGTCGAGCAATGCTTTCACGCGCCGCGGCGCGCTCCTGGGTTTCGGCGCTTTCGCTTCCGCAGGCCTGAGCGGCTGCAATACGACGCCCTCTGCCGGGGTTCAGCCAGGGGCTGCCTCCGGCCTCGGCGGCGGCGCGATCGAGGTCGATACGACGCCGCTGGTGGCTTATGTCGGCAATCCGACCGCGGGCTGGGTGCAACAGTCCTTGCCAGGCGCGCTTGCGCAGATTCTTGGGTCGCCGGCGCCTGCCGGCCTTCACGTGCGTATCGACACACTCTATCTTGGCAACGGCGGTCCAGCCGATCCCGACCGGATGAGAGGCGTCGCGACGCTGGGCGGCCACACGATAAAGGTGCGGGCGATCTCGACCTATTTTCCAACCCCGACCGATCAGGCGCTTCCGGAGCAAGCTTTGCAGGGCCGGGTGCAGGCGCTGTCGGTCGCCTTCGCTTACCGGTTGAAGGGAAAAGTGGGGGCTTGACCCACGCCTCCTGCTAGCCGCCCCGTTCCGCGCGTTGGCGCTTACGCGTCGCGGCGGCTTTGGCGCCGGCCGACTTGAGTTCTCCGCGCGCGCGTTTGGTCTTGACGGCTTTGGCGGCCGCTTCCTTGCGATGGGTTTGCGGATGAACGCCGAGATCGCGCCATGACGTCTCCGAAAGCTCGACGCCGTAGTGTTCGGCGGCCTTTTTGATGTTGGCGAAGGCCAAGGCCCGATCGTCATCGGAAACATCTGTGACCTGATCGAACCGCGCGACGGCGTTGCGAACGTGGTTCGCATCGGTCAGGGGCTCCTTGCGCTGCTTCGGAAAGGCGAAGACGGTGTCCGGCAAGTCGCTTTGGGCTGTGAGCTGCCCATGCGCCTCATGAGGCTTCCAGGTCGCTTGCATCGGGAACTCCTTGATTCTGCTCGGGTGCAGACCACGCGTCGCGGGGGCGCTCCAGCTAAAACTCACAAGGGGGTGTTTTGTGTCGCAAAAAGGCCAGGGCGCCCTCCGCCAGGGGACACACGTAGATTAGCCGCCAGCGGCGCCGGCGAGATATTGGACTCTGCCTGCGGGCCCGCGATAGAGCGCAAGCGTCGCGATCAGACCGCAAACCGCTGCGAAGCTCATCCAATAGCCGGGCGCGGCCGTGTCGCCGGTGTGGGCGATAAGCCAGGTCGAGATCAGGAGCGACGAGCCGCCGAGCGTGGTCGCGAGGCTATAAGCGAGTGAAAACCCCGAAGTGCGCACCGAAGCCGGGATGACCTCGGTCAGCGCCACGACCATCGCGCCGTTGTAGCAGGCGTAGATGAACGAGAGCCACAGTTCGACCGCCAGCATCCGATTGAAGGTCGGCGCCCTGACCAGCCAGGCGAGCGCCGGATAGGCAGTCAGAAGGGCGAGAATGGCGAAGGCGATGAGGATCGGCTTGCGGCCGATCCGGTCCGACAGGGCGCCTGAGACCGGCAGCCAGAAGAAATTCGACGCGGCGACCGCTATCGTCACCAAGAGCGCGTCGGACTCGGTAAGCTTGAGCACCCCTCTGCCGAAGGTCGGCGTATAGACGGTGATGAGATAGAACGACACTGTGGTCATCATCACCATCGCCACGCCGCCAACCACGAGACACCAATTGGCGCGGAGCGTGCGGAAGATTTGCGGTGTCGTCGGGTGGGCTTTCCGCGCCGCGAATTCGGGCGTTTCCTCTAGCTTGCGCCGAACCATGTACAGGAACGGCACGATGGTGCAGCCGATGAAAAATGGAATGCGCCAGCCCCAGTTCGAGGCCGTTTCGGGCGCCATCAAGTTGGCGATCGCGTAACCGAGGAGCGCGGCGAACACGACCGCGACCTGCTGGCTCGCCGATTGCCAAGAGACGTAGAAGCCCTTGGCGCCCGGCGTCGCGATCTCCGACAAATAGACCGAGACGCCGCCAAGCTCGACGCCGGCCGAGAATCCCTGCAGGAGCCGACCTAGCACCACCAGCATCGGGGCGAGCACGCCGATGGTCGCATAACCTGGCACGAAGGCGATGAGGATGGTGCCGCAGGCCATGATCGAGAGCGTGACAATGAGGCCTTTGCGCCGGCCAATGCGGTCGATGTACGGCCCCAGCGCCAGCGCGCCAATCGGACGCATCGCAAACCCGGCCGCGAAACTCAGGAAGGTCGCCATCAGCGAGGCGTAGGGGTCGTCGCTCGGGAAGAAGGTCTGCGCAATCTGTCGGGCGTAGATGCCGAACAGAAAGAAGTCATACATTTCGAGAAAATTGCCGCTGGTGACGCGCAGAACGGTCTTGGCTTTCTCGAAGCCTGTCTGGCCCATGGCGGCTCCTTCCCGCGGCGCTCGTCCGCAGGCGAGACTACGCGCGCCGCGCGCCGCCGCACAATGGCCGGGGCCGCGTTGCCGCCCATGTATCGGGCGCGTATTCTCACGCGTCCAGCCTACGAGACGCCGCCGATGGCCGA
>DASXXT010000112.1:0-3552 GCA_036502965.1 Roseiarcus sp.
TTGGTTCGCCGACCCGGATCGATCCGCCCGCGATCGTGCCGCAATAGCCGCGGAAGTCGAGGTTGGGACGGTTGACCCATTGCACCGGCAACCGGAACGGCTGGCCCTCGCGCGCCTCCGAGACGTCGACCGCTTCGAGATAGGAGATCAGCGTCGGCCCTTTGTACCAGGGCGTGTGTTCGCTCAAGCCAGAGACATTGTCGCCATAGCGCGCCGACATCGGAATGGCTTTGATTGAGAGAAACTTCAGCGGCTCGGCGAATACAGCAAAAGCGGCGACGATTTCATTGAAGCGCGCCTCGCTGAAATCGACCAGGTCGATCTTGTTGACGGCGAGCACGACGTGGCGAATGCCGAGCAGCGAGACGATCATCGCGTGGCGGCGCGTCTGGGTCAGCAGACCCTTGCGCGCGTCAATCAAAAGGATCGCGAGGTCGGCGTTGGAGGCGCCGGTCGCCATGTTCCGGGTGTATTGTTCGTGGCCGGGCGTATCGGCGACGATGAACGAGCGCTTGTCAGTCGCGAAATAGCGATACGCGACGTCGATCGTGATGCCCTGTTCGCGCTCGGCCTCGAGGCCGTCGACCAGCAGCGCGAAGTCGATGTCCGCGCCGGTCGTGCCATGCTTCTTCGAATCGCGCTCCAACGCCGAAAGTTGGTCGTCGAAGATCAGCTTCTGCTCATAGAGCAGGCGGCCGATCAGCGTCGATTTTCCGTCGTCGACGGAGCCGCAGGTGAGGAAGCGCAGCGTCGGGAGGTTGTCAGCGCCGCTCATCAGAAATATCCCTCGCGCTTCTTCTTTTCCATCGAGCCGGCTTCGTCGATGATCTCGTCGAGCGTTTCGGCGTCGGACTCGACCGCGCCGCTGAGCGGATAGCAGCCGAGGGTGCGGAACCGCACCTTTCGCATTTCTGGCTTTTCGCCGGGGTTCAGCGGCAGCCGGTCGTCGTCGACCATGATCAATGTGCCGCCGCGCTCCACCACCGGTCGCGGCTTGGCGAAATAGAGCGGCACGACCGGGATGTTCTCGTGGCGGATGTATTCCCACACGTCGAGCTCGGTCCAGTTGGAGATCGGGAACACCCGCATCGACTCGCCCTCGCGGATGCGGGTGTTGAACAGCCGCCAGAGTTCGGGGCGCTGATTGCGCGGGTCCCACGCATGCGCTGCCGAGCGAAAAGAGAAAATGCGCTCCTTCGCCCGGCTCTTCTCCTCGTCGCGGCGCGCCCCGCCGAAAGCGGCGTCGAAGCCGCCTTTATCCAGCGCCTGCCTCAGCGACTCGGTCTTCATCACCTGAGTATGGAGCTGCGAACCCGAGGTGATCGGCGATATACCGCGCTTCACCCCCTCCTGGTTGATGTGGACAATCAGATTAAGGCCGAGCTTGCGCGCCGTTTCGTCGCGGAACGCGATCATCTCGCGGAACTTCCAGGTCGTGTCGACGTGCAGCAGCGGAAACGGGGGCTTCGCCGGATAAAACGCCTTCATCGCCACATGAAGCATGACGCTCGAGTCCTTGCCGATCGAGTACAGCATGACAGGATTGCGCATTTCAGCGACAACTTCCCGCATGATGTGAATGGACTCGGCCTCCAGCCGCTTGAGGTGGGCTGGCAATACGCTCGCCATCGAGGGTTCCCTTGAGAAGGCGCGCTACATAGGCGGCTTAGCGCGAGAACGCAACGATTTAAGCTATATGATTAGGTTGTTATTTCGTAGAGACGGATCGAGATTGTCATTTCGACGCGAGCGCAAACGCATTGACTCTCGGACGGCCCGCGAACATCCATATCGTCGCGTTCGACCGGCCGTGGAAGAGGAGATCGGCGCCGTGACCAATCCCGTGATTATGGCGCCGTCAATTCTGTCGGCGGATTTCGCCAAGCTCGGCGAGGAAGTGCGCGCGGTCGCCGCGGCCGGCGCGGACTGGATCCATCTCGACGTTATGGACGGGCATTTCGTCCCCAACATCACTTTCGGGCCGCCAGTTATCGCGGCGTTGAGGTCGCTCACCGACAAGCCTTTCGACTGCCATCTGATGATCGAGCCGTGCGACCCGTATCTCGAAGCCTTCGCCAGGGCGGGCGCCGATCACATCACGGTTCACGCCGAGGCGACCCGGCATCTCGACCGCTCGCTGCAGGAGATCCGCACGCTGGGAAAAAAGGCGGGCGTGGCGATCAATCCCGCAACGCCCGAAAGCGCGATCGAATATGTGCTCGACCGGCTCGACCTGATCCTGGTCATGACCGTCAATCCCGGCTTCGGCGGCCAGGCCTTCAGTCCGGCGATGCTCGACAAGATCGCGCGGGTGAAGCGCATGATCGGGACACGCAAGATCCACATCGAAGTCGACGGCGGCGTCGCGCTGGAGACCGCGCCGCTGCTCGCCCGCGCCGGCGCGACTGTCTTTGTCGCCGGCTCCAAGGTGTTCGAAGGCGATCCAAAAGCCTATGGCGCGCACATCCGTGCGATCCGCACGGCGGCTTAGGGCAGATTGCAATTCCGTCGAATCGATTTGTAGACGCGGTCGCTGACCGCGTCGACCCAAACGCGATCCGCTTTTTTGCTGTTTTTCGGCCTGGTCGAGGCCAAAACGAAATGAAACCAGAGCGCGCTGCGTTTGGAAGGAATCGTCATCGCGAGGAGGCCGAAGGCCGACGGGGCGATCCAGAGGCCGTAGGGCGCCGACGACTCCTGGATCGCCGCGCCCTCGCTTGCACTCGGGCTCGCGATGACGCGCGTACCCCGTCCTTGCGCGCCTCAAGGCGCGTAGCCGGAAGTTGCTCCTCAAAAGGTGGCGCAAAAGCGCAGCTAACATACTGAAATCGTTGATCCGCGTAAACTTGTGCGCGACCCGCTCTTGGACCCCAAGGCTCCTTGTGCAGGACCCGCAGCCCTTGCGGGGCTCACCGCCCCATGCAGGCGTCGGCGAGCCGCTTGAGCTCGGCGCGGCGCTCCGGCGTGACCGTCGCCAGCCGCTCGGCGTCACCGGAGCGCTCGACAGCGTCGGCGACGCACCGGCAGCCGGTCTCGCACTCGGCGTCCGGGCGCCCTTTGGCGACGCAGGCGCGCTGGCAGGAGGCGAGAAAGGCGCTCCTGTCCGCTCTCGGCGCGAGGGGTCCCCAGGCGGTTAGCGCCGCCAGGAGACCGATCAGGATCGGCTGATGGATAAGATAGATCGGCAGGCTGTGCCGCCCAGCGAAGCAGATCGCGCGCGACGGCGCCGACCTGGCGCGCCAGCGCTTCCGCGCGGTCAGGCTCTCGATGACCCCGGGAAGCCGCGCGGCGCCGAGGCCGAGAAAGACGAGGCCCGCCCAAGGCAGGAGCGGGCGCCAGTCGAGCGTATTCGGCAGCGCCTCGCCGAGGCCGATCCATCGGAGCCAGGGCGGATCGAACAGTGTCGAGCGGACGAGGAACGGCGCTGCGACCGCCGCAAGTCCGATCGCAAGGCTCGCCCAGGCTGGCGCGGTCACGAACGGCCCGGCGAGGAGGCTCGCGGCCGCGATGGAGTGGAGAATGCCGAAGATGATGGGTTCGCTGGGCGCAAAG
>DASXXT010000113.1:0-11422 GCA_036502965.1 Roseiarcus sp.
GCGCGGTTTCGCCAAACGGTCAACGTCTCGCGCTGAAAAACCGCCGTAGCGTGACGGGAATCCGAGATCGCCGGACCGGTTGCCCGCATAACAGTTTTGGCGCTCGATCTATTCTCCCGGGTCGGCGCTCTGGGTGAGCAACGACGGAGGATACTGGGCGGCTGGCGCGTGAGAACGCCTACGTTGAAGGCTGGCGTGTGCGTGGCGCGGCTTGGCGGAGGCCGCGGCCAATCGCATTTTAGCGCAACATTTTGGCCTTTATCGCGTTTACCCGCGACCCTATCCAGAAAGAACACTTCTATGCGGCACGTGAAAGCTTGCTCGGCGTGTGGCAAACCGGCATCCGTTGCGAGCGCATCGTGCTTGTGGTGCGGACAGCCGAAGACGTTGTTCTCGGTCAGCCTCATGGCGGCATTGAAAGCCGCAGTGCTTTCTGTGATCGGGTTCCTGTTTAAGCGTAGGCGCACCCTTCAACCCTGACTCTGGTTTAGGATGTGAGCGCCGAGTTCGGCGGACCCACTCGCGCTTTCCGCGGCGCGTGAGGACGCCAACGGCCATCCCTCCCTACGCCTGAAAGATCAGCAACACATAGGCTGCAAACAACAAGAGATGGACGACGCCCTGCAGAATGTTCGTGTGTCCGCTGGTGAAGGTGATCATGCTGACCGCGAGCGTCAGAATGAGAAGCGCCAGGTCGGTGTGCTCAACTCCGAGGACGATCGGGCGGTCGATGAGGTGGTTGATGAGCAGCACGGAGGGGATCGTCAGTCCGATCGTAGCCAGCACAGAGCCCAGAAAAATATTGACTGCTCTCTGCATCTGGTTCGCCAGCGCCGCCTTCACGGCCCCGATCGACTCAGGCGCGGCGACAAGGGTGGCCATCAAGACGCCGCCGAGCGGCGCGGGCGCCTGCAAGGTTTCGAGGAGGTAGTCGATCGGCGGTCCGAATTGGTCGACGAGATAGACGATGGCGGCCATGTAGGCGACCAGCATGATGGTCGAGAACCAGAGCGGCGCCGCGAGCTCATGCGCCTCCGCCTCGGCCTCGGAGGCGAGGGCAAAGTAGCCATGATAACGACCGGTCTGGAGAACGAGAAAGAGGCCGTACAGCCCGAGCGAGACAACCACCAGGACGAGCGCCTGGGCGACCGAATAAGTGGGACCCGGAGTCGTTTGGGTGAAGTCCGGCATGATCAGGGCGAAGGCCGCCAGAGGCAGAACAACGCTGAGATAGGCGTTGGCCCCTTGCAGATTGAACGTCTGCTCGCGATGCCTGATTCCGCCGATAAGCAGGCTCACCCCGACCATCCCGTTCATGATGATCATGATGACGGCGAGCAGTGTATCGCGCACCAGAGTCGGATTGGGGCCACCATGGCGCACGACCGCCGAGATCGCGACGACTTCGATGGAGGTGATGGTGAGCGTCAGCAGCAGCGTTCCATAAGGCTCGCCGAGACGTTCGGCGAGGTGTTCCGCGTGGCGAACGACGCAGAGGGACGACCACAGCACGACGCCGAACAGCCAAAGAAGAATTGCGGTCAGGACCAGCGGATTGTCGAGCCGGGCAAAAAGCTGATCTTCGAACAACGCGAAGGCGGCGACAGAAGCCGCACTTACAGGCAAGAACCATTCGGCGCGCGCTTGCCTCGCCAAGCCGTGGGACGCCAGTCCTTCCGGAGCGGAAATGAGCGGGTCGTTATGCGACGTCACGCTGCTTCACTTTCCAAACGGATATCGCCCATGCGTGGGAAGCCAATAGGCCACCAAAGCCTTATGGACGGCAATGGGAAAGCGCCGGTCGGCGGTTACGAAATTGCTCCCGGGATTGCGGTGACGAGAGATCACGGCGCCGGGCGCGCCGGCGCCTATTCCAGTCGGCGATCGGACGACGCTGCTCGCTGCGCGGGCAAGAGCAGGGACCGGCGTTTCGCGAGCTGTGAACCATCGAACGAAAGGCCGAGGCGAGAGGGGACGCGGCGCGGTTGGATCGTGTGCGCATGGCTTGAATCAGAAAGTTGAACAATTTCTTCCACAAAAACTGAATTCGTGCTACACATTCCCTGGTCGCCAATTCATCGGCCCCGATGCGGCAGGCCGGCGAAGAAAGGAAGGGTATGACGCTTGTCATTGGATTGGTCTGAAAGGCGAGAAAAATTTTTATTTGAATCGGCCGTAACCCATTGAAAAGCCCCGATTCCAAAAAATAAACGTAAGCAAAAGAAAGCAATTTTACTTGCGTTTATTTGCGTTACTAGCGCTTAGTGGCGTTTATTGCCGCTTGCTTGAATCGATTTTGGCGCGCCTGCCGGGCCGCCACGACACGAACTGAACGTCCCGAGGCTGTCTTAATGCCCGCACAATCGCCATCCGCATATTTCTATGCTTCCGTGGATTAACGGAGCCGCGATACAGGCGGTCGCGCTCGCGGCCTGCTTTGGCGTTCTGAGCATCGCCGACAATGCCGCCGGCCGATCCGCCTTACAAATGATCCCAAGCGCGCTGGCTGCCGGGCAGGGCGACGCAGACGCGGCAAAGCCTGGCGCCGAGTTCAGGGATTGCGCGAACTGCCCGGCGATGATCGTGATTCCCGCCGGACGTTTCAACATGGGTTCGCCCAAGGACGACCCTGACGCGCGCTCCAATGAGCGCCCGCAGCATGAGGTGACGATCAGGGGTCCGATCGCCGTTGCAAAGTTCGAGGCGACATTCGACGAATGGGATGCGTGCGTCGCCGCAGGCGCGTGCCCGCGAGCCCCGGACCGTTGGGGACGCGGACAGATGCCCACAATCAATGTGAGTTGGAATGACGCCCAGCAATACGCCGCCTGGCTCTCGCGGGTCACGGGCAAGCGTTACCGTCTTCTGACGGAGGCGGAATGGGAGTACGCCGCGCGCGCTGGCGCTGTCACCCGCTATGCCTGGGGCGCTGGTCCGGGCGAGAGCGAAGCCAATTGCGACGGCTGCGGAAGCCGGTGGGATCTGCGGCAGACGGCGCCTGTCGGCTCGTTCAAGCCGAACGCGTTTGGACTCTACGACATGCAGGGCAATGTCTGGGAATGGGTCGAGGACGCCTCGCACGACAATTATGACGGCGCCCCCAAGGACGGGTCGGCGTGGACGTCGGGCGATGCGAACTATCGAATCGTCCGCGGCGGTTCCTGGCGCAACGACACGTCGCTTGTTCGCGCCGCAGTCCGCGACAAGCGCAACATCCATGTCGCGTTTGACACGCTTGGCTTCCGGGTGGCCACGGCGCTGAGTCCCTGATCGTCCGGCCCGCGCTTAGCTAGCGGCGCCGGCGAGCGGGCCGCGCCCGTTTCAACGGCCGCCACGGCCGGCGTAGAAGCCGCTTGTCTGCCCGTATTTGGTGGGATCATACGGATTGTAGTTGGGAAAATCGGGGCCGGCGACGACCCCGGGGGTTGTCTGGGACGAGAGATTGACTGCCTGATTGGCGTTGCAGCCGGCGAGCGCGAACGCCGCGACCGCGACGATGACGCGGAACCACATGGGCGCTGTCCAACGCATTGGAGACGACCAGGCGGGCGATCTTTTGGTCGACACGCAGGAGAAGTAAACCATCAGGTTCTCCACCCTTGCGCGGGCGGTTTGGGCCGGCCGACTGGCGTCTAAGGCTGCGAGGCCGCCGCACTATAGCGGGTTTTCGCTTGGATTTCCTGGCCGCCGGCCGACTCCGGGGTTCAGGCCATCGCGGCTAGCGTCTATCCTATCATCGATGGTCACCCCGGGAGTTCCGATGACGGCGCGTTCAATCCCGAGGGCGCGCTGCTTGGTGCTGGCGCCGATCCGCCTCGTGCTGAGCGCCGCCGCGTCGTGCAGGGCAATGTCCGACGAGCCGCCATTGCCGCCGCTTCGCCCGCCGGAGCTCGGGCCACCTGCGAAAGCGCCTGCAGAGCCGCCGCCTCCAGCGCCCAGCGAAGGCGCGGCTTTGACCTGCCTCGCGAAACTGACCGCGGCCGGCGCTAGCGCGGAGGCTGCGCCGGCGCCCTCGACCTCCGTCGAGGGGTGTGGGATCAATGCGCGGTTCGGCTGTCATCGATCACGGTCGCAGGCGGCGATATCGTGAGCCTGCCTAACCGGCCGCTTCTCGCCTGCGAATTCGCCGCCGTGCTCGCCGACTATGTCCGCCTCGTCGTCGCGCCGCTCGGGCAGGCGATGCTGCGCGCCAAGCTGGCGGCGATCGAAACCGGCCCCGGCTATTAATGCCGGAGCCAGGACCGCGTCGCGCAGCAAGATCACCGCCCACGCCAAGGGACTGGCGGTCGATTTCGTTGCCATCGCGTTCGCAGACAAGCGTCGGGTCCTGATCGAGCGCCAGACGGGCACGGATGAAACCTCGTATTTCTGCGCCATACGGATGGCCGCGTGCGGTTGGTTCACGACGGTTTTGGGCCCCGGCGCCGACGCGTTCCACGCCAACAACATGCATCTCGATATCGAACAGCACGGATCAAGCGGGAACTATCGCATTTGCGAGTAGCTCACGCGTATTGCGCGACCCCATTGCCGAACGACCAGTTTTCCTTTTTGACCTCGACCAGGCTGATGAAGACGTCTTCCCGGCGCAGGCTGAGGCTTGCTGCGAGCCCGTCGGCGATCGCCTTGTAGAGCGCCTTCTTCTGCTCGACCGTCCGGCCCTCGTTCCAGGTGATCTGGATTATCACCAGGTCCTCGGTGCGGCGGATGTCGAGGTAGTTCGTATCGAAGACGAAGTTTTCGGCGTCGTGTTCAGCGATCACCTGGAAGCGATCGTTCTTCGGCGCGCCGACGCCGACCAACGCCTCATGGACGATGCGGCTGATCGCCTTCCGACAAGCGGTCTGCTTGCCTTTACACAGATCGATACGGACGAGAGGCATGGGTCTTCTCCTGAGGGTTGGATGCAATTGTCGCTCGCCGGACACAAAGTCGGCGGACGAGGGCCTTCGTGACCGTCGATCCTAGGCCTCGGCTCGGGTGCACGCCAGCGCAAGGCCATCGAGACCGAGTCGCGGGAGAGCCTGGAGGCGGAGCAAAAAAAAAAAGCTCGTGGCTTTCCAAAAGTAGAAATCTGTGTTATCCATTGATCCAGTCGCGGAATTGGACCCGCGGCTGGCGGGTCGCCCGAAGAGGGAGCAGACGGAGGTGAAGGGGGCGAGCGGTTTCGGCGCCGACCGCGAGCGGGAAGAAGATTTTTTATTTGAATCCGCCGTAACTTATTGAAAAGGCCCGATTGGAAAAAATAAATGCAAGTAAATGAAAGCAATTTGCTTGCGTTTATTTGCATTTATTTGCGTTTGTTTTCTTGTGCTTGGGCGGTGCCCGGCCGAGCACCGCGGACTCGCGTCGGTGGCGCAAAATATCGCGCGAGGCGCCGCTTAATTTCATGTCGCGCGAGGCGCCGCTTAATTTCGCGAGCCCGAGGCCCGAATCGTCATCGCTTTTTCATGGCTGCCTGTCTATGAGTCCCCGCGAGGATCGATTGATCCTTCCCTCGGCGCAGTCGAACACCCGCTCGACGACGCTTTCCTGCAAAGCGCATATCGGGCGGAGGTCAGGATGTCGGTGACGGAAACGAGAAGCGCGGTGTGGTCGGCGCGCGACTGGGCGCAGGCGCTCGTCCCTTACCGCCGCGCGAGCGCGGCTCGCGGCGTCGTCGAGCTCACGGTCACCTTCCCGCCTTTTGCCGCGATCTGGACCGCGATGCTGATCGCTGCGCGTCATGGCCAGTTCTGGCTTTCATTCGCGTTGGCGCCGCTCGCCGCTGGGCTGCTCATTCGCCTCTTCCTGATCCAGCACGATTGCGGGCATGGTTCGTTCTTTCCCAGCAAGCTCGCCAACGACTGGGTGGGCCGCACGATTGGCGTCTTGACGATGACGCCCTACGATCACTGGCGGCGCTGCCACGCGATCCATCACACGACATCGGGCAATCTCGACCGGCGCGGCATCGGCGACATCAAGACGCTGACGGTGCGTGAATATTTCGCCCGGAATTGGCGCGACCGGCTGCGCTACCGGCTCTATCGCCATCCGCTGGTGATGTTCGGGCTGGGCCCAGCCTATGTGTTCCTGTTGGAGAACCGCTTGCCGGTCGGCTTCACGCGCCAGGGGGCAATGCCTTGGCTCAGCACGATGACCACCAACGCCGGAATCCTGCTTGCGGCCGCTCTCCTGATTCTATGCGCGGGCGTCACAACGCTCCTCATCGTCCATTTGCCGATTGTCGTGCTCGCCGCGACGATGGGCGTCTGGCTGTTCTACGTCCAGCATCAATTCGAGGCGACGACATGGGACCAGGCGCCGGATTGGCGTCAGCCTGAAGCGGCGCTGCACGGAAGCTCCCATTACGATTTACCGCCCGTGCTGCGCTGGTTCAGCGCCAATATCGGCGTGCATCACGTGCATCACCTGTCGAGCGGCGTTCCCTTTTATCGGCTTCCCGAGGTCTTGCGGACCTATCCCGAGCTTCGCGAAGTCGGTCGGATGACGCTGTGGCAAAGCCTCGTTTGCGTCCGTCTCACGCTATGGGACGAGGAAACGCGGCGGCTCTTGTCGTTTCACGAGGCGCGGGCGGCGCGCGCCGCTTCTCGGCAGGTGAGGCCAGCCTGATTCGATCGTTCGATTATGGCGGAGTGAAATTCCTCGAGGCCGTCACCGCGAGCGCGACGGTCGAGGCGATCGTCGTCCGGACACTGGATCGGCCCATAGCGCCGGCGCCGCTTGCTCGCTTGGCGCCAAGCCGATGGCGACGAGGTCGTTTTCCCTGGCGGCGCGGGCGAAAGGTTCGGCCTGGCTCTTGACGCGATAGGTCGGGAAGTCGGCTTCGTCGGTCGGCAACACGCTCACGACCTCATAGGGCCCCGTGGGCCTCGATATCGATGGGAGCCTCCTGGCGAAGTCAACCGCTTGTCCGATCGCGAATTTATGGCGAGTCATGATCCGCCTCTCCGGCTCTCTGGCTCAAAGCGTGTGAAAAAGTCCTATCACCGACGCGGTGCTGATCTCACCGGGTCCCGCGTCCATGCGGAGCGCGGCGTCTCGCAGCTTCATGTCGTTCCTCACCGGATCGGCTGCGTGACGGTCGTCTCGCGAACCATCCGCCAGCGCGAAATGAAATCCGTCAGCAAAAACCCCGCGCACAGCGAACCGCACGCGGGGTCTGAAACCACAAAAGCCTTGTCAGTACATCCGTGGTCAAGGCGATAGGGCTTTCGGCCAAAACCTATCAGGCGGCCTTCAGGTTATCCGCTGATGATTTGCCGGTCTTTCGATCCGCGACAACGTCATAAGAGACTTTCTGTCCCTCATTGAGACTGTACATCCCGGCGCGCTCGACGGCGCTGATGTGCACGAAAACATCCTTGCTGCCGTCATCCGGCTGGATGAAGCCAAAGCCTTTTTGGCTGTTGAACCACTTTACGGTTCCTTGCGTCATGAGACACTTCTTTCAGGTACGTGTTTAGGTAGGCCGCGCGGTCGCGCAGCCGGCTCACAATGATCGAGATTTTGGAAGAAGGTCGTCAGTCCGACGCGTAGCGCGCGGCGAGGCCAAGTCTTTCGGCCGAAACTCGATGGCGCACTCATAGTCCATGTCGGCGCCCTTCACAAGGCCCATGAGGCGTGCTTCGGCGCCCCAGCTTCTGCAGTGATGGCATATTCTGGCTTGATCCGGCGCTTCCGGCAGAGAAATCGCGAGTATTTGCCGATCAGGGGCGGCCGCTGTCGCGCCACCGGCGAGCCGACAGAGCCTCAACCGAGGCCCAGCGAACCGCGCACCTTTTTGGAGATATTTGCGACGGCGTTGGACCAGGACCGCTTTGTCGAGGCTCCAATGCGGTATTGACCGAGATTGCGAACAGGTTTCATTGCGACCGTGTGTCGCTCGGTTGCGCCAAGCGACATTCAATCGAATTGATCGTCGTTTCCGCCTGATCCTGTCTGGGCTCAGTCTGCCGTGCCAACGACATCGACTGCCCCCGCCGCGCCGAGGGTCGGCCGCCCGAAGTCGCAAAGCGGTTTTGTATCACGCCGGCCCGCAAATGATGGTCATTCGGGCGACAGCACCCACCGCTTCACGGAACTCCGCGAGGCCAGAGGCGAATTGGCCCTCTACCTCTCCCTGAAGGCCTCGGATCCGATTTTGGCCAGCGGCGAAAGCAAGTAGTCGATGACGCGGCGAGAGTCGGTCCGGATTTCGACGGTGACGGTCATGCCGGGGGTCAATGGGATGGTCGCGTTATCGATTTTCATCGCGGTTTCGTCGAGCGACACGGTCACCGGAAAAACGAAGCTTTCGGGCTGACCGGGGGCGGTGGGCGCCTCGGGCGCCACGTTGGCCGTCGCCGTGGCGTTGGCGAGCGCGCGTTTGGCGTCTTGCTCGGCGATGGCTGCGGAGGCGATGTCGACGACCTTGCCTTGCAGCGCGCCGAAGCGAGTGAACGGGAAGGCGTCGACCTTGATCACCGCGTCCTGGCCGGGCTTGACGAAGCCGATGTCGAGATTAGCCACGAGCGCCTCGACCTGAAGCTTGCCGCCGATCGGCGTCAGCACGACGAGCTGCTGGCCGGTGGTGACGACCTGGCCGACCGTGGTGACGGCCATCTGCTGAATGACGCCGTCCGTGGGCGCATAAAGCCGGGTGCGAGCGAGGCGCGCGTCCGCTTTGGCGAGCGCCTGACGCGCTTCGTCCGCCTTGCGCGCCGCGTCAGCGAGCTTGTTCTCGTTGTCGGCGATGAACTGGGAGACCGTCTTGGCCTTTTCGCTGCGCACCGACCTGATCGCCGCGTCGGTTTCGATCAGCTGGCCTTGGTCGGACGCGAGCGCCGCCTGAGACTTTTCCAGCTCTTCCTTGGCGTTATAAAGATCGATCTTGGTGCCAACGTTGAGGTCAATCGCCTGCTGCCGAGTCGAGACGCGCTGGTTCAAGGTCTCCATCAGCTTGTTCTGGAAAGCGATGCTCATGTTGAGGCGCTTTTGCGTCGCCAGCTTTTCAGCCATCTGCCTGTCGAGCGCTTTGAGCGCGTCGGAGAGCTGAGCGAGATCCGCACGCAGTACGGCTTCCTCCCGTAACTGGAATTGTTCGGGCAAAGCCCCGTCCCAGGCGATCTTCAATTCGGCCTGGCCGGCCAGGCTTTCGACAGAGCCGGAGTCAGCCCCCGGCGCCGCGTCGTCCTTGCTGCGCGCGTCAAGCCGGTCCTGCGCGCTCTCAGCGGCTCGCACGGCGTTGATCGCGTAACGGCGCCGTGCGATCTCGGCCACACTCGCGTTGAGCGTATTCTGCGCGCTCAGCGCGTCGGCGTTGGCCTCTGCCGGATCAAGCTCCAAGAGCAGGTCTCCCGCCTTGACGGTTTGGCCTTTCTCGACGCGGATCGCAGCGATCTTGCCCGGATCAAGCGGTTCGATCACCTTGGCGTAGCCAGCTGTCTCGATCTTGCCCGGCGCGGTCGCATGGACGTCCAGCCGGCCAAAATACGACCAGACCAGCGCCGCCAGCGCGCAGGCGCTAATCGTCGCCATCACCGCGATCGGCAGCGGAGGGGGCGGAGTTTCGAGGATTTCGAGCGCGGCCGGCAGGAATTCGCGATCGCGCCCCGTGACCGCGACCGGAGCCTGCCGCGAAGGCCGAGGCTGAGGCGGGGGCGCTACCGGCGGCGCAGCGCGTTCGTTCATGCCGGCGCCCTCACATGGTCGGACTGCAGCGCCCAGAGGCGCGCGTAGAGTCCGTCCTGGCGACGGAGGAGCTCTTCATGCCCGCCGACCTCCACGATCTCGCCTCTTAGCATTCCCACGATCCGGGAGCAGGGGCGAACCGCCGCCAGGCGATGAGCTATGATGATGACGGTGCGCCCGCGCACGATCGAGCGCATGTTATCCTGAATGATACGTTCGCTCTCGTAGTCGAGCGCGGAGGTCGCCTCATCCAGGATCAGAACGCGGGGATTTGTCACAAGCGCCCTGGCAATCGCGATGCGCTGACGCTGACCCCCCGAAAGATTGGCGCCGCGCTCCTCGATCATCGTGTCGTAGCCTTGCGGCAACTGGGCGATGAATTCATCCGCGCCAGCGAGCCGAGCCGCGTGCATCACCATCACGCGCGGCATGGCGGGGTCACCAAGCGCTATGTTCTCGTGAATGGTACGGTTGAAAAGAAGGTTCTCCTGCAGCACGATCCCAATCTGCCGGCGCAGCCATCCGGGATCGAGCTGGGCGATGTCGACGCCATCGAGCATCACCTGACCGGATTGAGGGCTATAGAGGCGCTGGACGAGCTTGGTTAGCGTGGATTTGCCAGATCCCGACGGGCCGACGACGCCAATCACCTCCCCCGGCTCGATCGACAGCGAGACTTTTCGTAGCGCGTCCGCCGCATCGGGCCGGTACCGCATCGTCACGTTGCGAAACTCGATGGCGCCCCGCGGGGGCGGTAAGGTCAGAAGGTTCTGCGGCGCCGGCTCCGGCGGCGCGTTGAGGATGTCGCCCAGACGCGCGACCGACACCTGCACCTGCTGAAAATCCTGCCACAATTGCGACAGCCGCAGGATCGGCTGCACCACCTGGCTCGCGATCATATTGAAGGCGATGAGCTCGCCGACCGTCATCGCCCCTTCGATCACCGATTGCGCGCCGACAAACAGGATCAGCGCGGTCGTAACCTTGCTCACATACTGGATGAGGTTCTGCCCGAGCGCTCCCGAAACGCCGGCGTTGAAGGAGGTGCGCACGTAAGCCGCCAGCCGCTCCTCCCACTGCGCCTGCATCATCGGCTCGACGCTCGCCGCTTTCAGCGTTTGCGCGCCAACGATGGACTCGACCAGAAACTGCTGCGAGCGGGCGCCGCGGTTGAACTTTTCGTTGATCTGCTCGCGCATGATCGGGCGAAGTACGCCCGCGATAGCCACGTAGGCCGGAATCGAGAGGAGCAGAATGAGCGTGAGCTTTGCCGAATAGATGAACATCACCCCGATGAAGACCAGGGTGAAAACCAGGTCGAGGAGCGAGGTGAGGCCCTGCCCGGTCAGAAAGCTGCGAATCGACTCCAGTTCGCGCATGCGCGCGACGGTTTGGCCCGCCGGGCGCGTCTCGAAATAGGCGAGCGGCAAGCGGAACAGATGATGGAAAAGCCGCCGCCCCAGCTCGACGTCGATGCGGTTGGTGGTGTGGCTCAGCGTATAGGAGCGCAAGAACTGAAGGACGGTCTCGAACAGGCCCAGCGTCACCATGCCGACGATCAGCACCACCAGGGTCGACATGCCCTTGTGGACGAGCACCTTGTCGACCACGAGCTGGAAGAAGAGCGGGCTCGCAAGCGCGAACAACTGCACAAAAAGCGAGGCGACCAGCACATGCGCGAGGGGCCGGCAGTAGCGCAGGATCAAGGGCCAGAACCAACGAAAGCCAAAGCTGTTCGGATCCACTC
>DASXXT010000114.1:0-3237 GCA_036502965.1 Roseiarcus sp.
TTGACCGGGAAGGTGTCGTAGCTGCGCCCGCCGGGATGGGCAACGTGATAAACGCAGCCGCCGAGCGCCCGCCCGCTCCAGGAATCGAAAATGTCGAAAACCAGAGGCGCGTGGACCGGGATCGTCGGATGCATCGCCGTCGCCGGCTTCCAGGCTTTGTAACGCACTGCGCCGACCGCGACGCCATTGGTTGCGGTCCCCTGCAAGGGAACCCGGCGGCGGTTGTAGGCGACGATGTAGCGATTGGGATCGTTAGTCGTGAGCTTCACCTGCAGCCGCTCGGTCGAACTGTCGGTGTAACGCGCCGTTCCGCCGATTGCGCCCGTTTCCCCCAACACATGCCACGGCTCCAGCGCCTGGCGCAATTCGAGCTGAACGCCCTCGTACTCGACCTCGCCGCAGAACGGAAAGCGGAACTCGGCCTGCGCTTCGTACCAGTCAGAGCGAAAAGGATAGCCATGCGCCTTGAGATCGGCGAGGACGCCAAGGAAATCCTCCCACACGAGATGCGGCAGCATGAACCGATCGTGCAGCGACGCGCCCCAGCGCGGCAGCGGTCCATCCAGCGGATCGCGCCAAAGCCGGGAGAGGATCGCACGGATTAAGAGCTGCTGAGCGAGACTCATGCGGGCGTCCGGCGGCATCTCGAAGCTGCGGAACTCGACGAGCCCAAGCCGGCCCGTCGCCCCGTCTGGCGAATAAAGCTTGTCGATGCAGATTTCCGCCCGATGGGTGTTGCCGGTGACATCGGTAAGCAGATTACGCATGAGCCGGTCGAGCAGCCACGGCCGCGGCGCGGCGCCGTCTCCGGGCTTCGGGATCTGGGCGAGCGCAATCTCCAGCTCGTAAAGACTGTCGTGACGCGCTTCGTCCACACGCGGCGCTTGGCTGGTCGGTCCGATGAACAGGCCAGAGAAGAAATAACTCAAGCTCGGGCGCCGCAGCCAATGGATGATGAGGCTCCTGAGCAGGTCGGGACGCCGGAGGAATGGGCTATCGAGCGGCGTCGGACCGCCGACGACAACATGATTGCCTCCTCCAGTCCCCGCGTGCTTGCCGTCGATCATGAACTTATCGGCCCCGAGGCGCGAAAGCCGCGCCTCCTCGTAGATCGCTTCGGTGGTGGCGACGCATTCGCGCCAGCTCGAGGAGGGGTGGATGTTGACTTCGATAACGCCGGGGTCCGGCGCGACGCGAATGACATTCATGCGTGGATCGACCGGAGGCGGGTAGCCTTCGATCTGCACCGGAAGCCCGACCTGTTCGGCCGCGGCTTCGGCGGCAGCGACCAGTTCGAGATAATCCTCGAGCCGCTCGACCGGAGGCAGGAACACGCATAGGCGCCCGTCGCGCGGCTCGACCGCCACCGCGGTGCGAACGGCGCCGTCGATATCGCCAAGGCGCTGCTCGACGCGCTGCTGAGCCGACCCTTCCGCCGCGGCGAACGAGGCGACCCGCTGGGCGTGCTCCCGCGCGTCGTGGAAATCCGGCAATGGCCCGCGCGGCTCGGTCGGATCGGCTTCGACGACATAGGGGAACGAGGACGGCGGAACGTAGGGCAGAGCGCCCAGCGGCAAGCGGTAGCCGACCGGGCTGTCGCCCGGGACCAGATGCAGCGCGCCGCGACGGGTCTTCCATTTCTCGCTGCGCCAGCGGATTCCATCGGCCTTTGCCTGCCAGCGCTGGACGGGCAGGACATATCCCGAAGGCTCGGTCAGCCCGCGCAAAAAAACGCGGGCGATGCGGTGGCGCTGTTCGGGGTCCTTGAGCTCAGAGTTCTCCGGCGAGACGTTCGCCGGCAGATTGGCCTCTTTGACCAACCATTCGGCAGGATCCTCGTAAGCCGGCGCGACATGGTCGGACGCAATCCCGAGCTCGGACGCGATTGCGCCAAGCAACGCCTGCGCCGTCTCCTTGCTTGCGCCGGTTTGCTCCCCCTCCGCGGCGATGCGCTCAGGGTTCCGCCAGATCGGCTTGCCGTCGCGCCGCCAGAAGAGCGAAAACGTCCAGCGCGGCAGGGACTCGCCCGGATACCATTTGCCCTGTCCGTAATGGAGGAACCCGCCGGGGGCGAACCGGTCGCGCAGGCGCCGGATCAGCCGGTCAGCGAGCGCCCGTTTGGTCGGACCCACCGCGTCCGTGTTCCACTCGCCCGATTCAAAATCGTCGATCGAAACGAAGGTCGGCTCGCCGCCCATTGTCAGCCGGACGTCGTCGGCGACGAGCTTCCTGTCGACTTCCTCGCCGAGCGCGTCGAGCGCCGTCCAGGCGCCTTCAGAAAACGGCTTAGTGACGCGCGGATGTTCCGCGACCCGCCCGACGCGCATGTCGAAATTGAAATCGACATTGGCGAAACTCGCGAGGCCCGAAATCGGCGCGGCGTTGCGATAGTGGGGCGTTGCGGCCAGCGGAATATGGCTTTCGCCCGTCAACAGGCCCGAGGTCGGATCGAGTCCGATCCAGCCGGCGCCGGGCAGATAGACCTCTGCCCAGGCGTGGAGATCTGTGAAGTCGTGGTCCGTGCCGGGCGGGCCGTCGAGCGCGACGAGATCTGGCTTGAGCTGAATGAGATATCCGGACACGAACCGGGCCGCCAAGCCCAGGAGACGGAAAATCTGCACCAGAAGCCAGCTCGAATCGCGGCAGGAGCCCGAGCCTCGCTCGAATGTCTCCTCCGGGGTCTGGACCCCCGACTCCATGCGGATGACATATTGAATTTCACTCGCAAGGCGCCGGTTGAGATCCACCACGAAATCGACGGTCCGCTTGGGCGCGCGATCAATCCCGCTTAAGAAGGCCAGGAGCCGCGGTCCAGCGTGCTCGGGCGTGCGGTAGATGACGAGATCTGGCCGCAGGTCCTCGGGATATTCGAAGGGCCATGTCTCCGCGCTCTCCTCGACGAAGAAATCAAACGGATTGTAGACCGTCATGTCGGCGACGACGTCGACTTCGATCTTCAGCTCGTTGACAAGCTCCGGGAAGACGTAGCGCGCGAGCCAGTTACCGTACGGATCCTGCTGATGGTTCACGAAATGGTTGGCGGGTGAAACCTTCAGCGAGTGCGAGATGACCCGAGTCCGGCTGTGGGGCGCGGGCCGGAGCCTGATGATCTGCGGGCCGAGCGACACCGGGCGGTCGTATTTGTAGTGCGTCAGATGACGAATGGCGGCTCGTATCGACATGGGTCGCGTGGGCTGGTGACGGATCGACGACCCTTTCACAATCTGTTGCGCCGCA
>DASXXT010000115.1:0-2489 GCA_036502965.1 Roseiarcus sp.
CTACACGCATCGGATCGCCATCGCCAATAGCCGGCTCGTCGCCTTCGACGGCGAGCGCGTGACCTTCAAATGGAAGGATTACCGGGCCAAGACCGGCGCTCGCTACAAGCTGATGACGCTCGACGCCGACGAGTTCATCCGCCGCTTCCTGATCCACGTCCTGCCCGACGGGTTTCACCGCATCCGTCACTATGGCTTCTTGGCCAGTGGCAATCGGACCAGCAGCATCGCATTGGCCCGCCAGTTCCTTGGCATGCCCGACCCAGCCTCGTCGAGCCGCGGCAGCGACGGCACCGAAGGCGCCCACGCAGACGGGCACGATGAGTGGAACACCTGTCCATGCTGCGGCGGGCGTATGGTCATCATCGAGACCTTCGAACCCGGCTGCCAGCCTCGGCTGTGGCCCCTCCCGTCAATCGGGCTCGACAGCTCATGACCAACACGCTCGTGTCGCCACCCTCCGCCGCTGCGCCTGTCCGACCCCGATATCTCGCCGGTAACGCCCACGCTCAGCCGACGGCAACCGTCAGCGCCGCCTTCCACCGCCAAAACGAAGATCACCGGGCGCCCCATCATCCTTCAGCTCGCAGCCGCGGCGACCGACAGCACCGTCGCACCGCTCGCTCGAACGCCGTCCCAATCCGAGATCGAAGAATCAAATCACACGCGGGCGCTAAATCCCCATAACCCGACACCACTGCCGGCGCAAACTCCCCCCGCGGTTTCCTCCCTCCGAGGCTTTTCGGACGCTTGCCTCCGTGCACCCCCGCACGCCTGCGACTGGCAGGCGTCCGAAAACCCTTAACGATTCCAGACCTCCCCGTCGCCGCGAAGCGGAAAGGTTCGACCGACCGTAATCGGTCGTTCGGCGGGTCGGCCTCTATAGGGCTGCCCCTTGACAGGCACTGATACGGCCGCAAAGCGCGATCGCGCCCGCCAGGATCGCAGTCGCGAGCATCGGATAGCGTTGCGCGATCAGCGTGTGATAGGCGAGGTCGGAATTCGGCACGAGCGCGCCGATCCGCAATCCCCCATCCGCCGTTTCCTGGACAGTATTGAGCGGCAACCGCGTGATGTCGATCAGCCTCGTCGGGCGTTCGACGTCCTCCTTCATCAGGTCGATCAAATTGGTGCCGCCGGCGATGAATTTCGCCCTCGGATCGGCGGCAATCTGGCGCACCGCGTCGGCGACGTCGGTGGCCCGGGCGTACTGGAAATTGATCATGATTGCCCCATCGCCTGCTGGATCGCCGCAACGATGTTGGGATACGCGCCGCAGCGGCAGATATTGCCGCTCATCAGTTCGCGAATCTCATCGGCGCTTTTCGCCTTGCCCTCGGCGATCAGGCCGACGGCCGAGCAGATCTGCCCCGGCGTGCAGTAGCCGCATTGGAACGCGTCGTGGTCGATGAACGCCTGCTGCAGCGCATGCAGCGCGCCATTCGCCGCCAGGCCCTCGATCGTGGTCACGTTGGCGCCGTCTTTCATCACGGCGAGTGTGAGGCAGGAATTGATCCGCCGCCCGTCCACCAGCACCGTACACGCGCCGCATTGGCCATGATCGCAGCCCTTCTTGGTGCCGGTCAGATCGAGATGCTCGCGCAGCGCGTCGAGCAGGGTCGTCCACGGCGCCACCTTGATCTGCGTCTCGACGCCGTTGATCGTCAGCGCGATCGGAATCTTTTTCGACGCCGGGATGGTCGCCCGGGCCGTGCTTGCTCGCGCCATTTGCATCTCCCATGTCTTGAAGAGGTTCACACGCTAACGCGCGATAACCCCAATCCGATCCACGATCCGTGCGCGGCCCGCCGAGTTCAGCGACCGACAAACACCGGAGCCCGTTTCTCGACGAACGCCTTCGCCGCCTCTCGATGATCCTCCGTGCGGGCCGCCTGCACCATATTGGCCGCCTCCATGTCCAGGAGTTCGGCCAACCCGCGGCTTTCGGCGCAGTTCATGTTGCGCTTCATCAGGCTGAGGGCGATTTGGGGGCCCTGTGCCAGGGACCGGGCAAGTTCCATTGTGGCGTCGGCGAACTGATCGCCGGGAACGACGCGGTTGACGAGGCCGAGCGACAACGCCTCTTCGGCGTCGACCGGGCGCCCGGTGAAATAGAGCTCGCGCGCCTTGGCGGTGCCGGCGAGCCTCGTCATAAAGAAGCTTCCGCCAAAATCGCCGGACAAACCGACCTTGACGAAGGCGGTCACCAACCTGGCCGAGGCGCCGGCGATCCGCAGATCGCAAGCGAGGGCAAAGGCGAGCCCGGCGCCTGCCGCCGGACCGTTGATCATCGCGATTGTCGGCTTTGGCAGCTCGTGCAGGATGCGCGACACTTCCATCCGCGACCGCAGGCGCGCCGTCGCCTCCGCCGCGCTGCGCTGCTCGCCGCCTTCGGCCATGCTTTTGACGTCGCCGCCGGCGCAGAATGCGCGGCCGGCGCCGGTCAGAACGACCACCTTGACGGCCGGGTCGCCAGCCAGCCGCGGCAG
>DASXXT010000116.1:0-1840 GCA_036502965.1 Roseiarcus sp.
CCGACAACACCCTCCTCGGTAAAGAGGCCTATGAGAATAATGGGCAAATGGGTCATGGCGCCGATACGCGCGACTGCTGGCCGGGTCAGCTTGCAGATGACGGGTCGCGCCTTGATTTCTTTGAAAGTCAATGATGCCAACGCCACGTCGACCTCCTTCGATCCGTGCCCGCCGGATCCACGCGGATTTTGGCCTATCCCGCCAGATCGTGACCGGGGTATTTGGGAGCGTTGCCTTCCGATGCGGGCTACAACACGAGCTGCCGCGTTACGACGCGTCGCCGTACATGGTTTCGAGCCGGCCATGAGCGAAGGCGAGGATAGGCGGCATGTCCATTCGTTCGCCGACAACCTCGATATAGGCGCCGGATTTGCTTTCACGGGCGGCTTTCATCGCCGCGTCGAGTTCGCCGAGCGTTGTGACCCGCGCGGCGAACCAACCGGCGCATCCGAGCGCCCGCGGCAATTCCGCATATCGCCAGGGCGCCAGGTCGTTGTAGGACCAATCTGGATTTTCTTCCAAGGCTCGCTCGATGAGATAGCCCTCGTTATTGAGAACAAAGACAATGATATTGGCGGCGAACCGGCCCATGCTGCCGATCTCGTTCGCCGTCAATTGGTGGGAGCCCTCTCCCGTAATGAGAATCGTGCGTCGGCTCGGATCGGCGAGCGCAACGCCAAAGGCCGCAGCCGTCGCCCAGCCGATCGATCCCCACAAGACCTGGGCTTCGACCCGCACTCCATCGGCAAGCGGCATCGGCGTCAAGCCGAGAGTGGAGCTGCCGGTTTCGAGAACGACCGTATCTCCCTTCCGGATAAAGCCGGCGTAGCGCGGATAGAGCGCGTCCATCGTGATCCTGTCCGATGGCTTGCCGCCGATGGGCGGGGGCGCGCTTTCGACCGTTCGACGATATGGCGGAGCGGGCGATTTCAGCTTCGCGAGCTCGACGAGCATGTCCTGAAGGCGCACGCCGCTGATCACTTTCTCGCCTACCCGGACGTCGTTGAGACCGACCGTGATGAACCGCGCCGGGTCGAGTCGCGCCGAATAGGCGGCGGTGGTGATGTCGTTGAGGTTGACGCCGCCGAGATCGATCACGACGTCGGCGCCCTCCACGATCTCGCGGGCGCTCTGCGCCGACATCGCGCCGGCATAGAGGCCGGCGTATTGTGGGTGACTTTCGTCGACCAGGCACTTTTCCATCACCATCGTCGCAAAAGGACAGCCCAGAGCTTCGATGGCGTCTCGCAACTGCTTTTGCAGCCCCAGGCGCGCTACGGTGAAGGCTGGCAAGGCGACAACCGACTTCGCGGCCTTCAGGCGCTCGCTGATGGCGGCGATCGCCTTTTTCAGCGCTGCCTCGTTCGACTTGAGCGTCACCGGTCGCACTTCGACGGGCGTGATCGGCGCCTGCGCATAGTCGGACGGAACGAGGATATAGGCAGGCTGATTGTTGCGCCGCGCCTCGGCGATCACACGCTCCATCTCGATGACGCAATTGTCTGGATGGATGAGCGCGGAGCAGCAGGCCGCCCCAGCGGATAGGCCAGCGAAACTCCCGAACTCGCCGTCGCCGAGAGTGTGATGGGCGATCTTGCTCAAGCGTTGGTTCTGATAGGACGGCATCCCTACGATATGGAAGACCAGCGAGCGCTCGGCTTTCGCGCCCATCACACGCCGTTCAGCGCCGACAACTCGCCGACCCCATACCTGGTCGCGAGCAGTCCCGCGCCCCGTATGCGGGCATAGCCGTCGGCGGCGTAGGCCGCGTTCAACTCGTTGGCGCAACCGATCCATTTGACCTTTTGGCTGGTCTCGACTGCGTTGCATATCGGGAACA
>DASXXT010000117.1:0-9889 GCA_036502965.1 Roseiarcus sp.
CGGGTGACGATGTCGCGGAAACTGAGTTCCCCGGCGTTGCGCCGTGTGGCGCGCCTGAGTTCGTCCTCCAGCGCATCGACGCGCAGCGCGTTCTTGATCGACACCTGAAGGCGCTCGGCGCCGACTGGCTTGACAACGAAGTCCGTCGCGCCCGCACGCATGGCGGAGATGACGACCTCGATCGAGCCATGCGCCGTCTGGACGATCGCAGGGACGGCGATATCGCGGTGGCGCATCCGCGCCAGCACTCCCATGCCGTCGAGATCGGGCATGACGAGGTCGAGGATCAAGAGATTGATCGGCGGCCGCTCGCTCGCCTCGAGGCGCGCCAGCGCGGCTTCGCCAGATTCCACGCATTCGGCGTTATAGCCAAATCGTCTGGCCATCGCCTCGAGCAGACGCCGCTGAATAGGATCGTCATCGACAATGAGTATGAGAGCGGTCATCGTCCCCCCGGGCGGCCTCAGAGCCGCGCGTTGCGCCACATTGTGGCATCACGGTAAATGCGATGTTAATGGCGTCCCGTTCCGACCCACCGTCTCGGCAAAAGCGCCGCTTTATGGGCGCCAAACAACCGTTGAGGCTTAGCGGGAGCCTAACGAAGAGGCTTGGTCTATGAGCTTGAAGTCCTTTTCCCCCGAGGTCGCGTTGTCGCCCTCCCCTGCCCCGGCGGATCTTGGCGCGCTGCCAGAGTGGCGCCTTCAGGATTTGTACGACGGCATGGACTCAGCCAGCTTCGCTGCCGATCTTGAGCGCGCGGAGCGGGAAGCCAAGCTTTTCGCTGAAACGTATCGTGGCCAGCTGGCGCAGCTGGCCGACCGACCGGATGCGGGCGAGACGCTGGCCGTTGCGGTCAAAGCCTACGAGTCGCTGCAGGATTTGACCGGGCGGATTATGGCTTATGCGTCCCTGCTCTACGCCTCCGACACCAGCAATCCGCGAATCGCGAAATTCCATGGCGATGCGCAGGAACGCGTGACCGCGCTTGCCGGCGACGTCCTGTTTTTTGAGCTCGAGCTCAATCGCCTCGACGACGCCAAGTTGAACGTCGCCATGGCCGCGCAAGCCCTCGGCCATTATCGCCCCTGGCTCGAGGACATCCGCAAGGAGAAGCCGCACCAGCTTGCCGACGACCTTGAACGATTGTTCCTGGACAAATCGGTCAGCGCCGCCGCCGCATGGAACCGCTTGTTCGACGATACGATGGCGGCGCTGCGGTTCGACTTTGAAGGCGAGAGCCTGACGCTTGAGCCGCTGCTCGGCAAACTCTTGGATCCGGACGCCAAGACACGGGAAACGGCGGCCAACGCGCTCGCCGCGACGCTCGGCGCCAACCTGCGTCTCTTCGCCCTCATCACCAGCACGCTGGCCAAGGACAAGGAGACCTCCGACCGCTGGCGCAAGTTCAAGGACGTCGCCGATTCGCGCCACCTCGCCAACCGGGTCGAGCCGGAGGTTGTCGAGGCGCTGGTTGCGGCGGTCACGGACGCCTATCCGCGCCTGTCGCATCGCTATTATGCGCTCAAAGCCCGCTGGTTCGCCAAGGAGCAGCTTGACCACTGGGACCGCAACGCGCCACTGCCGAATGCGCCGCGGCGGGTCTATCAGTGGGAGACCGCACGCGACATGGTGCTCGGCGCCTATCGCGCATTTTCCCCGCGCATGGCCGACATCGCCCGGCGCTTCTTCGACGAAGGCTGGATCGACGCGCCTGTGCGGCCTGGCAAGGCGCACGGGGCTTTCTCGCATCCGACGACGCCGTCCTCACATCCTTACATTCTGCTCAATTTCCTCGGCAAGGCGCGTGACGTGACCACGCTCGCGCACGAGCTCGGCCACGGAGTCCATCAGGTGCTCGCCCGCGTCAACGGCCCGCTGATGGCGCCGACGCCGCTGACGCTTGCCGAAACCGCCTCGGTATTCGGCGAAATGCTGACCTTCCAGTCGATCCTCGCCTCAACCCCCGATCCCGTCGAGCGCAAGGCGATGCTGGCGGCCAAGGTTGAGGACATGCTCAACACCGTGGTGCGCCAGATCGCGTTCTATAAATTCGAGCGAGCCGTCCACCTGGAGCGCCGCAACGGCGAATTGACGGTGGAGCAAATCAATCAAGCATGGATGAACACGCAGGTCGAATGCCTCGGCCCCGCAATTGCTCTCAGACCCGGCTATGAGACCTATTGGGCCTATATCGGGCATTTCATTCATTCGCCGTTCTACGTCTACGCCTATGCGTTTGGCGATTGCCTGGTCAATTCGCTGTACGGGGTTTACGAGCGTTCGAGCGAAGGTTTCGCCGAGCGGTATTTGGCGATGCTGGCCGCCGGCGGATCGAAGTCCTATTCCGAGCTGCTCGCCCCGTTCGGGCTCGACGCGAAGGATCCGGGATTCTGGAAGATCGGCCTTTCGGTCATCGAGCGGATGATCGACGAACTAGAGGAGATGGAGTAGGGCCGGCACCGGAACGCGTGCCACGCGCGCGACCGTCGCGCCTCACCTTCGGGTTTGGTGAGACGTTGGAGCAGGCTCCCAACGCAAAAGTTCGCCCGTTGTCGGAACGTCACACGAATGCAATGACGGGGCTTCAAGGCCTCGCGCGCCTATTCACCTCGTCATCGACGCGAGCGTCGGATGGGGGGCCGCTCTGAAATTGCGCATCACGGCGGCGACTGCAGCACGATCGCGCAATCGTGGTCCTCGAGTTCCTCGGCCTCGCCGCCGCCGTCGGAGTTAAGACGGTCCGCGAGGAGAATGAAGCCAGGCTTTCCGTCGAACGTCGCCCCGACTGCCGCTAGGCTGTAGTCTTTCATGTTCTGCCGTGCTCCCTCGACGCCGTCGGCGAGCAGGAGCAATGGTCGAACGTCGGTCAAATCGGCCGAATCGACTCGGCGTGCGAGATAGACGCGTCCGTTGAGCCCGAACGGCATTTTACGCCAATTGTTGTCGAGCTTGGACGAATAGTCCGCGAGCGCGTCGACAACGTTCTTGGCTAGGCAATCGACATGGAGGTGCAGTTGGTACTGACTGCGCTTCCATTCTGCATTGACCGCGATCCCGACATACTCGCGGGGCAGGGTGTGTTGCAATCTCGATTCGACAAACACCCGGCCTTTCCAGGCCTCGCCGAACATGTCGGGCGCGTCGGGCGCAAGCAGTTGGGGGTCTTCGATGCCAGTGATGCGCCGTGTGGGAATGGCGAGCATCTGGGAGGCGCCGACCAGGTCCTTGAGAATGGCGATGCCACCTTGCTCGCCGCCTGTCGAAACGACGCTCTCGCATGGAGCCGGCTTTTCGCCGGCCTTCTGGTGCGCGACGCACTCATCATGGACGATCTTCCAAAGCGTTAGTGGGTCGGCCCGAACAGGACTGGAAACGAACAACGCTATTCCAGCGGCGACCGCGATGATCCGGTGTGGGGATAGAACCGTTTGGACTTTCATCGGCCGCCGGCGTTCGCCGCCTCCGTTTCTGGTTCGATCGACCCGCTTCACCGACAGCGTCCTTTTCGCGACGATCATCTGCTTCCGAATCAAACGGGCCGCGGGTCAGCGTGTCCTTGACGTCGCACGCGTGATTGAGGCAGTCCATCCCATAAATGGACCGAGCGTCGTAAGCAGAGTGCAGCGATTGGACCCGGTCAAAGCCTTGCGCTCGCGAGCGTGCTCCCCAGTCGCGGAGGGCCTGCCTCTCGCTCCGCCGCTAGAGGAGATTGTCTTGCGCGGAGGTCCGCTACGCGCGGTTACGTTATCGTGGACCCTATGCGGACATGAAGGGCGCCTATCGGTGGCTGCTCGGCGCATGGCTGCCGCGATCGGGCTACGAGCCCAATGACGACCCGATATTCGAGGAATATCTCAACAATCCCCAGCATATCGCGCCAGCCGAACTCATGACCGACATTCATTTGCCGCTGAAGACGCCGTGACGGATAGGGGACCGCCTCCGATGTCGGCCGACGTGGCGGGTGCTTTCTCCGTCTTCCCGGAGCACGTTCGGACGCGGCTTCTGGAGGTGCGGAGGCTGATCTTCGAGACCGCAGCCGCCATTGAGAGCGTCGGTCCGCTGACGGAAACGCTGAAATGGGGCGAGCCTGCTTACCTGACCGAGGCGACCAGCAGCGGAAGCACCGTTCGGCTGGGCTGGTTTCGGTCCTCGGAGCGGGAGTGCGCAGTGCTCTTCAAGTGTCGCACGACGCTCGTGGACGATTTCCGCAGCCAGTTTCCCGACGTGTTCGCCTATGAGAAGAACCGGGCCATTCTTCTCGACGCTCGCAAACCGCTACCCCGGGCTCCGCTTTCAGCCTGTCTCGGAATGGCGCTCACCTATCATCGGCGCCGTTGAGAACTTGGCGCTCTTGGTAGGCGGGAGAGCCCCACGCCGGTGCTCCTTGGCCGACGCGCAGCTCGTAGTGCGTCGCCTTCTCGTCAAAGCGAGCAAGCACGGCGCGTGCGGCGGCCGGCACGACCGAGACCTCCCAGTTCGGACCTGCGAAGGCCTTCACGGCGTCCCATGACGCGAGCCGCATCAGCGTCATGAACTCAGCCTCGGCTTCCATCTGGCGGCGGAAAAGCTCGAGCACTTCCAGCCCGGCGATGTTCCTTGCGAGAATGCCGGGAAAGATCGTCGCCCTGATAAGCTCCTCATAGCGGTCGGCGTTTTGCGGCGTCGTCCAGCCACGCCATATGCGCAAAATCATCTCGGCCTCCTCTCGCGTCGCCCGCGATCAGTCGGGCATAGCCGAGAGCGGAGCGCCGCTCTTGGGGAAAATTGCCAATTTGCCGCGCTTTCTGGCACGCGGCTGAAATTGATCGATGCGTCGCCTATATTTGATCTTTGCTGGCGCTTCTCCGTGGGAATTTGCATTTGGACCAGGACAACGAAGCCAATCGGCTGAGCGCGCGAGCTTCTCGCTACGCACGCCTCGGCGTCAACGCCGGCGCGCTCGCCGCCCGGGTCGGTGTCAATCGGCTGCGCAGGGGCGGGCGCGAGACAGACGCCAAGGCGCTCGCTTCCGCCTTGGGCTCGATGAAGGGCCCGCTTATGAAAGTGGCGCAAATGCTGACGACCATCCCCGATGCGGTGCCGTCGGATTTCGCCGCCGAATTGACGAAGCTCCAGTCGCAGGCGCCGCCGATGGGAGCCTCGTTCGTGCGCCGCCGCATGCGGGCCGAGCTCGGCCCGGACTGGCGCGAGCGCTTCGCCGATTTCGACTTCAAGCCCGCCGCCGCCGCATCGCTCGGCCAGGTGCACCGAGCTGTAAGCCTGGGCGGCGAGCGGCTCGCCTGCAAGCTGCAATATCCGGACATGGCCTCGGCGGTGGAGACCGACCTTAGCAATCTCGACCTTTTGTTCTCGCTGCATCGACGCGCCAGCGCCGCGATCGACACCCGTGAGATCGCGCGCGAGATTCGGGAGCGCGTGCGCGAAGAGCTCGACTACCAGCGAGAGGCCAAGGTCGCTCGGCTCTATCGCGTAATGCTCGCCGACCGGCCGTTTGTGCGCGTGCCGCGGGTGGAGGAGAGCCTGTCGACGCGGCGACTGCTCACGATGCAATGGCTCGACGGCGAGCCGCTGGTCGCCTTCGAGAGTGCGCCCCAGGAAGCGCGCGACGCGATCGCTGTCGGCCTGTTCGACGCATGGTGGCGTCCGTTCCTGCGCTACGGCGTCATTCACGGCGATCCCCATCTCGGCAATTACACGGTCGCGGCGACGGCTGAGGGCGCGAACCGCAACGTCGATGGCGTCAATCTGTTCGACTACGGCTGCGTGCGCGTCTTCCCGCCGCGGTTCGTGCACGGCGTGGTCGAGCTCTATCGGGCGCTGGAGGCGAACGACAAGGCGCGAATCGCTGAGGCTTACGCGATGTGGGGCTTCGCGAGGCTCACGCCCGGCACGACCGAGGCAATGACCATCTGGGCGCGTTTCATGTGCGGCCCCATTCTTGATGACCGCGTGCGCAGCGCCGCCGACGGCGTCAAGCCGTCGGAATACGGCCGGCGTGAGATCGGCCAGGTGATGCGCGCCTTAAAGGCCGAAGGCGGAGGCCTGCCGGTGCCGCGCGAATTCGTCTTTCTCGAGCGGGCGACGATCGGCCTCGGCAGCGCGTTCCTGCGCCTTGGCGCGCGGCTCAACTTTCATCGCATGTATGAGGATGCGATCGCTGGCTTCGAGGAGGAGGCGGTGGCGAGCCGCCAGGTGGGGGCGCTGGAGGCTGTTGGGCTCGGAAGCGCGGGCGAAGCCCCCCTCTCCCATCGGGAGAGGGGCCGGGGGTGAGGGGATCGATCGGATGAGGAATGCCAACGCGGCTGAGCACCGCGAATTCTGTCATGCGACGAAGCTCATCGTGGAGTTGGACGGCAAGCAGCATGAGTGGTTCGCGGACTACGACGCCGGGCGGATGAGGGTGTTGGAGAGCCGTGGCGTCAGCGTCATTCGCTTCGCCAACGTCGAAGTCGAAAATGATCTCGACAGCGTCCTCGCCCGGATTCGCGCTGCGCTGCGGTTGCCTTTCGACTGAGAGCGCGGTCCCCTCACCCCTGCCCCTCTCCCAGTAGGAGAGGGGGTGGCGCGGGATCGGAAAGCTAGAATCGCGGCCGCATCTCCGGGCCGAGGGAGGACAAGAATGCCCCGGACTCAGGTCGCAATCATCGGCGGCGGCCCGGCTGGTCTGCTCCTGTCTCATTTGTTGCATCGACACGGAATCGACAGCGTCGTCATCGAGCGGCAGACGAAAGCGTATGTGCTGAAACGCATCCGTGCCGGCGTGCTCGAGTTCGGCTCGGTCCAGCTGCTGCGCGATTCGGGCGCCGGCGAACGGATGGACCGCGAAGGTCATGCGCATGACGGCAGCTGGATCGTCTGGCAGGACCGCGAACCTTTTCTCATCGACACCAAGACGCACGCCGGCCGGCCGATGTGGTCGCACGGACAGACCGCGATCACCGAGGAACTGTACCGGATCCGGGAGCGCGACGGCGGACGCATCATTGAAGAAGCGGAGAATGTCCAACTCCACGACCTGACCACGGCCGCGCCGAAGGTGACTTACGACAAGGGCGGCGCAGCCGAGATGCTGGAGTGCGACTTCATCGCTGGCTGCGACGGGTTCCACGGCGTGTCGCGACAGAGCATTCCCACGTCTGTGCTCAACATCTTCGAGCGCGCCTATCCGTTCGGTTGGCTCGGCATCATGTCGGAAACACCGCCGGTCGGGGAGGTCATCTACGCCCGGCACGAACGGGGCTTCGCGCTCGCCTCGCTGCGCAATCCGATGCTCAGCCGCCACTACATCCAGTGCGGCCTCGATGCGCGGATCGAGGACTGGCCGGACGAGAGGTTCTGGGACGAATTGAAACGGCGGTTTCCGGACGACATTGCACGGAAAATCGTGACCGGCCCGTCGATCGAAAAGTCGATTGCGCCGTTGCGCAGCTTCGTCGCCGAGCCAATGCGATACGGCCGGCTGTTTCTCGCCGGCGACGCCGCGCATATCGTCCCGCCGACCGGAGCGAAAGGCCTCAACCTCGCGATCTCCGACGTCTTCTATCTTCAGCGTGCGTTCGCGGCGCATTTTTCAAAAGGCGATGACCGCTATCTCGAGAATTATTCGGATATGGCGCTCCGGCGCGTCTGGGCGTCCGAGCGTTTCTCCTGGTGGCTGACCAAATTGCTGCACGTCTTTCCCGACGACGACGCCTTCGAGACCAGGATCAAGCTCAGCGAATTCGATCATCTCCTCCGATCGAAGCACGCAGAGGCTATGGTCGCCGAACAATATGCGGGACTGCCGTTCGAGAGCTGAGCGCCGTCATCGCAAGCCCCGGCGAAGCGAGGGCGCAAAACGTCAACATGGATGCCGTGAGGGAGTAAGCGATGCCTCAGCCGTTCACATTGCGCGTTCCAGACAGCGATCTCGCGGACCTGCGCGAGCGGCTTGCACGCACCCGCTTTCCCGATTCCGCGCCAGGCGAGCCTTGGGCGTACGGGACGAGCGTCGACTATCTTCGCGGCCTCGTCGACTACTGGCGAGGTCCATTCGATTGGCGCGCGCAGGAGGCGCGTTTGAACGCCCTCCCGCAATTCAAGATAACGCGGCCGGATTACGACCTGCACTTTCTGCATGTCCCAGGAAAGGGCCCCGATCCGACGCCGTTACTGTTGATGCATGGCTGGCCAGGGTCGGTATTCGAGTTCATGGACTTCATTCCCCGCCTCACCGATCCTGCGAGCTTCGGCGGCGATCCCGCGGACTCTTTCACGGTCGTGGCGCCGTCGCTGCCTGGCTTTGGTCTCTCGTTCCGGCCCGGGCAGAAGCGCTTTGGCGTGGAGGAGATGGCGGATTGCCTTGCCGACTTGATGACCGACACGCTCGGCTACAAGCGCTTCGCTGTCCAGGGCGGGGACTGGGGCGCCATCACCGCCGCGCGGATGGGCTACGCGCATGCGGACAAGCTGATCGGCATTCATGTCAATCTGCTTTCCGTCCGCCGCGATCCTAACGCGGTCAAAAATCCCACTCCCGAGGAGCGCGTCTTTCTCGATCAGCTCAACCATTGGCTGAGCGAGGAGACCGGCTATCAGTGGATTCAGGGCACGCGCCCGCAAACGCTGAGTTTCGGCCTGACCGATTCTCCGGCGGGGCTCGCGGCATGGATCGTCGAGAAATTTCGGGCGTGGTCCGACTGCGACGGCGATGTCAAGAGCGTCTTCACGGGTGACCAGATGCTCGCTAACGTCAGCTTCTATTGGTTCACCGGCGCGATCGGATCGTCATTCTACCCCTATTACTTCCGTCGCCATCGACCCGGGATGATCCCGGATGGCGCGTCCGTCAGGGCGCCAACGGGTTACGCTGAATTCCCGCGCGAAATCCTCAAGCCCCCGCGATCACTGGCCGAGACTATGTTCACGAACATTCGACGCTGGACGGTCATGCCGAAGGGTGGTCACTTCGCGGCGATGGAGCAGCCCGAGGCCCTCGCGGAGGACGTGCGCGCTTTCTATCGCTCGCTGCGGAAATGAGCGGTGCCTCCGCCTCGCTCAGCGATGAGCCTTGCGATATGCGCACGCAATTCCGCGACGCCGTCGCCGGTGCGCGCCGAGGTGAGCAGGACTTCCGGATAGGCGGCGACATGCTTGCGCAAGCCATCGAGCGTCGCCGCGATCCGCGCGCTTTGGTCGGTTGGCTTCACTTCATCGCCCTTGGTCAGCACGACCGCATATGAGACGGCGGCCGCGTCGAGCGCGCGCATTGTCTCGTGATCGCTCTCTTTGAGGCCATGCCGGCCATCGACGAGCACGAATACGCGCAAGAGCGACGGACGGCCGCGCAAATAGTCGCGCGCAAGTTCACCCCAAGACGCCGATTTCGACTTTGCGACCGCCGCGTAGCCGTAGCCGGGCATATCGACCAGACGCGCTTTGCCGTTGAGATCGAAGAAGATCAGTTCCTGTGTGCGGCCCGGCGTGCGCGACGTGCGCGCGAGCGCCGAGCGGCCGGTCAGCGCATTGACGAGCGAGGACTTGCCAACGTTCGAGCGGCCCGCGAACGCGATCTCAGGCGGCCCGACCGGCGGCAAGCCGTCAGAACGCGCGGCGGCGAAGATGAATTCGCACGGACCCGCGAACAGTTTCCGCCCGGCCTCGGTCCAGTCGGGCGCGACCGTCGCTTCGCTCATACGCTCGGCGTCTTCGCCGGGCTGGTCTTCTTGGGGAACAGTTTAAAGAGGTTATCCCAGAGCTCAACCTTCACGCCCGCCTTGGTCATAATGTAATACTGCTGGATCACGGTCAGAGTGTTGTTCCAGGTCCAGTAGATGACCAGGCCGGCCGGAAACGTGCCGAGCATGAAGGTGAAGATGACCGGCATCCAGGCGAACATCGACTTCTG
>DASXXT010000118.1:0-10251 GCA_036502965.1 Roseiarcus sp.
CCACAGGTTGACATCGAGGATGCGCCGCCAACGCGCCGGATCGCCGAACAAGTCCCCGCCCCCGCCGGTGCCGGCGTTGTTCATCAGCACGGCGACTTCACCGAACGCGTCGAAGACCGAGGTCTTCAGGCGCCGGACGTCGTCGAGGTTGCTGACGTCGGTGGCGAAGGATCGCACATTATCCGGCTGCGCAGCGGTTGCGCGGACCTTCGCGGCGCCGGCCTCGAGCGCGTCGCCGCTCAAGTCCGCCATGCACACTTTCATGCCGAGCGCGGCGAATTTGGCCGACGCCGCCAAGCCAATGCCGCTGGCCGCTCCGGTGACGACCGCGACCTGGTTCGGGGCCAATGCGGGATGATTGGGCAACTCGAATCCTCCGATCCTGGACGTCGGGCACGCTTACATCACGCCAGGCGCGCCTCCGCAATCGTTCGCCGCGCGTGACGGCCTTGGCCAAGCCGCCGTAAAGCGGGGGGCGGAGCCGCCGCGGGGCGATAGCAATTTGATTACACTTTAGCACAACCTCGATTCAATCACCTGTAACTAACGCAACAACCATAGCTTGCATCACACCGATACCGGGCGTATTTAATAAAAATAGAGCCACCCAATGTCCGGTGTTGGCAGTCTCTAAGCCAGTCATAAAACAAGAAATGGCTGGCCGTAGGGATAGGAGATGCATGGTGCGTAAGCTTCTGGTTACCACGATTGCCACTCTGGCGACTGCAATGTTGTTTACCATTACGGTGGCGAACGCGGCGACCTACAAATTTACCTTCCAGTCGAGCGACGCCGAGCTGACGGCGACGGGCGAAATCACTGTCAACGCCGCCGAGCAAGTGACCGGTGTTTCCGGCATCATCTCCGGCCTCACCAATCAGACCATCAGCGCGGTCACCGCCAATCCGAGCTTCCCGAGCCCGTCTTATAGCCCGGACGGTTCGTTCATCTATAACAACGTGTACTATCCCACCGGCATGGCCTTCGATGTCAACGGACTGCTGTTCGTCACGGTGCAAAATCCGGGCGGCTATTGGAACCTCTGGGGGAGCTCGCCCGGCAATTATTCGCTCTTTGAGTCGGCTGGCAGCTATAACTACCCGATCCAAGAGAGCGGAACTCTGAGCGTGGCGGCTGCGCCCGAACTGTCGACTTGGGCGATGCTGGCTGTGGGTTTCGCGAGCCTCGGCTTCGTCGGCCGACGCCGCAGAACCGCCCGCTTGGCGCCCAGCCTCGGCTAAAAGCCGCGTACCTTCAAACACTTTAGGGCCGCCATGGGGGCGGCCCTTTCTGTGTTGGGCGCCTGACGCCGCACGCGCAATGGGAAGAAAATTAAGCCAGTTTTAAACCGTACGGTTGTGGCGCTTGACTCTTGAGCTTATTGGCATTTTAAAACACAACCGATCGCGAGAGTTTCAAACCTAACTATCTGAGTTGTAGCGCGATCATGAAGATCCGGAACCGCGTCTGATCCCAAATGTTGGTTCGAAGGGTCTAGAGATGTCCATTCGCGGAAGACGGTCTCATTCGCACATCCGCCGGCTCATGACGCCGCCCCCGAAGGCGCGCGCGGCGGCCGATGTCGAAAGCGCCGAAACACCGCTGGCCGACGCCAATCGTTTGATCGCATCGTTCCGTCTCCGCGCCTATTCGGAGGCGCGCCAACGCCAACGGCAGGCGGCGGCGCTGGAAGCCGCCGCACATTGGGGTCAGGTGGCGAGGCTCATCGCCCGGCTGGCGGGTGAACGGCGCGGCGACGAATCGTCCACGCGGACGGAGTTGGACGCCAATGTCGCTCGTGGCGGCGGGGCCTTGGGCGCGCGTCCCCCCGTCCAATTTTTCGAGGTTGATCCGTTGGACGAGCTCGAACGCGTTCTCGCCGCCAGACCGCAACGTTTCCGGCTGCAGTTCTTTGGCGTCGGCGCCGATCACGGCCCGGCCGTTCTCGCTGAAACCGAGATTCAGGCCCCGGACGCCTCCGGTGCGATCCGCGAAGCCGTCGAAGCAAACTGGCCGACGCGAGCGGTCGGCCTGCGCCTGCTCGATCTCGAGGGGCGAGAGATCTTCGAGCGGCTCAAGGCCGATCTGCGATAGCGTCAAGGCGCGCCGGCGAGCCGGGCAGCCGTCTGAGCCTGTTAGCGACCGGCGGGGGATGAAGGCTCCTGCGGTAGGCTCACGTGAGCCGCCACGACCCGCCAGCCTTCGTCGGTCCGCAGCCAGACCTGGCTCTGCCTGCCGGTCATCCCCGAGCAAACGAACCGCTGGCTGACGCCGCTTCCCTGAACCGATAAACTGCCGCTCATGCCCGGTCTCGCCTTTCTACTCGCGCCTGGCGCCGGCGCCCCATCCTCCCATCCGCGAATGCGGACCTTCGCGCAGCTCTTGGGGTCGATCGGCCTGGTTGAGCCGTTCGACTACCCTTACGCCTTGGAGAGGCGAAGGCGGCCGGACCCGCTGCCCAAGCTCATCGAAGCGCATCGAGCGGCGCTTGCCGCGCTTCGTGCCAAGCATGATGGGCCGATCGTGCTCGCCGGCAAGAGCATGGGCGGACGCGTCGGCTGCCATGTCGCCCTGGTCGATCCGGTCCAAGCGGTGATCTGCCTCGGCTATCCGCTTTGCGCCGCCGGCGACCGCTCGAAGCTTCGCGACCAGGTTCTCCTGGAGCTTAAGGCACAGGCGATGTTCGCACAGGGAACGCGTGACCCGCTCTGTCCGCTCGACCTTCTCGAGAACGTGCGGAAACAGATGCATGCGCCCTCGACGCTGTACGTCGTGGAGGGAGGCGACCATTCCCTCATGGTCGCGAAGGCGGCGCTGAACGCGCTGGGATCGAGCCAGGAGGAAGTGGATGACAGCATGCTGACCGCGATCGCCCGCTTTTTGAGGAGAGTGCTTAACCAATCTTCCTAGTCGACACGCGCGAGAAGCTTCGTCATCCTTCCGCAATCCATCTCCGCGCATTGACAGTCCTTCGCCCTTCCCCCTAATGAGTCCCATGCAGCGGCCGTAACTTAAGGGATAAGCAAAGTGCGGCGTGGCGCGCGATGGGCGCTTGGCATTGGCGCGTCGCTGATCGCGATGGCGGCGGTAAGCGGCGCGTGCGCGGACGTCTGCTCCATCAATCTGGATGAATGCTCCGGGATCTGCATTGCCCCCGCGACCGATGACGTGGCTGCCGCTGAGGACGAATCGGCTGCCGACATCACCCTGTCTCTGTTTGGCGGCGGGACCGAGGATGCGAACGACGCCCGTCCCGATCTCACCCTCGATGCGAAGGCCTTGCCGCCGGTTCTGGTCGGCGGATTGCCGTCCCCAATCGCGTCCGCCGGCGCGCAGGCCCCGGACGGTCGCGGCATCTCGCCTTATGCCTTTTTCGAGGACATCATCGACATTCAGCTTCCCATCGACGCGCGGACCGGACTCTCCGCCGCCTCTATTCTCCTCTTCACCCCCTCGCTGATCGGCCGACTCACCCTCACCGACGTTCTTTCGAACAGCAACGACCTATTCAAGTTCAAGCGGCCGCCGCCACGTCCGGCGATGTAGCCGCGAAGCGCTTCAGAAACTCCGGGTCGTCTCTCGCGGCTGGAACCGGCCGAATCCCGGCGCCCCGACCACCCGGCCATGCGTCCGATTTCACCCGCGTAGATTTCGCCCGACGCGACGCAACATCCATGCAAATTGCGCGATGGCGAAACGCATTGCAAAATGACGCCCGAGCCGGCTTAACCTATACGCGAACGTTGTCGCGGCGGCCGGAAAGGACGCGCCATTGCGGGACTTCCATCAAAACGGACGCAGCCCCGTCTATTCCGTGAACGGGATGGCGGCGACCTCCATGCCGATCGCCTCGTTGACCGCGATCGAAGTGTTGCGCGCGGGCGGCAACGCCGTTGACGCTGCGGTCGCGGCTTGCGCCGTGCTCGCGGTCGTCGAGCCGCAGTCGACGGGGGTCGGCGGCGATTGCTTCTGCCTCTACGCGCCCGCCGGCGGCGGCAAGGTCGTCGCCGTCAATGGCTCCGGACGGTCCGCCGCGGCCGCTTCGCTCGACGCGATCGAGGCGGCGTTCCGTCCCGCCCGACAATGTTTCGCCGCACACGGTCACCATTCCAGGCGCCATTTCCGGCTGGCAGGTGCTGCTGGACGCCTACGGGACCAAGGGCTTCGACGAATTGCTCGCTCCCGCCATCCGCTGCGCCGAGGACGGCTTTCCGGTGCACCCGCGCGTGGCGTGGGATTGGTCGATGCAGGAAGACAAGCTGCGCCGCGCCCGGAACAAGCTCTTCCTGCCCAACGGACGCGCGCCGCGGGAAGGCGATCGCTTCGTCCAGACGGCGCTCGCCAGTACTTTGCGCGCCATCGCCAAGCGCGGCGCGGACGCTTTCTACAGCGGGCCGGTGGCAGCCGACATGGCCGCGACCCTCCGGACGCGCGGTGGACTGCAGACGGAGGAGGATTTCGCCAACGGACTTAAAGGCGCCGAATTCGTTGAGCCGATCTCGCTTCGCTGGCGTGGACTCGACGTCTGGCAGTGCCCGCCGAATGGACCGGGTCTGGTCGCGCTGATGATTCTGGGCGAGCTCGAAGCGCTCGGCGACGCTCCGGACGGACCCGCCGGCGTGACGCGCTTCCATCGTCACATCGAGGCTGCGCGCATGGCCTACCGCGACCGGGGCGCTTTCCTCGCCGACCCACGCCAGCAGGAGACACCGTTACGCTGGCTGCTCGCCCCCGATTACCTCGCTGCGCTCGCGCGGCACGTCGACGATCGGCGCGCCCTTCCCGCTTTGCCCGCGCCGGGCGAGATTGCCCTTCAGCTTAATGGCGACACGGTCACGCTCTCGGTCGTCGACCGCGACGGTAACGCCTGCAGCCTCATCAACTCGCTCTATCAACCCTTCGGAAGCGGCATGCTCGCTGAAGGCTCAGGCGTGCTGATGCAGAACCGAGGATTGTGCTTTTGCTTCGAGCCCGGCCATCCGAACACTCTCGCGCCCAATGCGCGCCCTGCGCACACCATCATATCCGGCATGGCGACGCGGGGCGGCCGGCCTTGGATGTGCTTCGGCGTCATGGGTGAGTACTATCAGCCGATGGGTCAGACCTGGGTTCTGACCAATGTGCTCGAATACGGAATGGACATTCAACAGGCGCTCGATTTTCCTCGCCTCGCCCCGCACTTGGGCGAGGTCGAGGTCGAACGGGGCGTAACGCCCGCGATGCGCGAGGCGCTTTCCGCGCTCGGGCACAGGCTGACCGAAGTCGCGCGGCCTCTTGGCGGCGGACAGGCGATCATGATCGATCAGGAGCGCGGCGTCCTGATCGGCGGCTCGGACCCACGCAAGGACGGCGCGGCGCTCGGCTATTAGCACTGCAGCCTGTAGCCGCGGTCCATGGCCCATCGATAGACGGGCGTCCTTCCGGACGCCATTTGGACCGCGGCCGATGCGCTTGAGCCAAGCGCGTCTACAAGGCGCTCGCCGCCTCACGTCATATAGACCCCGCCGGTCACATTGATCCCCTGCCCTGTCATGAACCGCGCCTTGTTCGAGCACAGGAAAACCACGACGTCGGCGACGTCCTCGGGCTCTTCGAGCCGTCCGAGCGGCGTCTGCGCCACGTAATCGTCGACAACGCGCTGCGGCGACACACCGCGCAGGCTGGACTCCCACTCGATCTCGCGCGCCTGCATGCCGGTCTTCACGAAACCCGGACACACGGCGTTGACGCGGATGCCGTTCGGGGCAAGCTCGCGCGCGAGCGCCTGGGTCCAGCCGAGCACCGCAAATTTCGAAGCCGAATAATGGGCGAGCAATGGCGCGCCGACCTTGGCGGCGAGGGAAGCCGTGTTGACGATGCAGCCCGCGCCTTGGGCGACGAAATGCCTCGCGGCGATCTGATTGGCGAGAAATATGCCGCGCGCATTGACGGCGAAGTTGAAATCCCAGTCCGCGTCAGTCAGTTCAAGCGCGCGCTGCATGGTCGAGACGCCAGCGTTCGCGATAAGGATATCGCAGCCGCCCAGTTGCTTCAGCGCCTCGCCGAACGCGCGTTCGACCGACGCACGCTCGCGCACGTCGACCTCGACGGCGACGGTCTCCGCGCCAATCTCTTGCGCCGTTCGCCGGGCCGCGCCGCCATCGATATCACCGATCGCCACCTTAACGCCGCTCCGCGCAAGTGCGGCGGCGATGGCGCGGCCAATGCCCTGCGCGCCGCCGGTTACCAACGCGCGTTTGCCGCTAAGTTCCGAACAAGGCGAACTGTCTGCCGGCATTGTCCCTCCCACACCTGCGAGGCGAGCCATATCAACAAAATCGGGGGCCGCGAAAGCGCTTTTTGTTTGATAATCTCGCCCTCGGCGCTAGGTTGCGCGCTTCGATCAAGCGCCTCTCGCGCCTGAGGAATTCTTGTATGGTTTTTGACTTTCTGGGCGACAAGACGAAAGTCGTGATCGCCATGGCGCATATCGGCGCGCTTCCGGGATCACCGCTTTATGATGCGGACGGAGGCGTCAGCAAGCTCATCGAAGGCGTGCTCAAGGACATCGAAGCTTTGCAAGCGGGCGGCGTCGATGCGGTCATGTTCGGCAACGAGAACGATCGCCCCTATGTCCTCAAGGCGCCGCCGGAAGGCATGGCCGGGATGACCGCCGTCGTCCAAGCGGTTAAGCCGCATCTCAAGGTCCCGTTTGGCGTCAATTACCTCTGGGATCCGCTCGCCAGCGTCGCCATTGCGGTCGCGACCGGCGCAAGCTTCGTGCGCGAGATCTTCACCGGCCTGTTCGCGTCCGACATGGGGCTCTGGCAGGCCGACTGCGCTGGCGCCCTTCGCTTGCGCCGCAATCTCGGCCGCGAGGACATGAAGCTCCTCTTCAACATCAACGCCGAGTTCGCCCATTCGCTCGACGAGCGGCCGATCGCCTTGCGGGCGAAAAGCGCCGTCTTCTCCTCGCTTGCCGACGCGATCCTCGTTTCGGGTCCCTTGACCGGAGATCCGGTCGACCGCTCGAACCTCAAAACGGTCCGCGAAGCTGTCCCGGACGTCCCCGTCCTCGCCAACACCGGCGTCACCATCGACAATGTGCGCGACATCCTCGCCATCTCAGACGGCGTGGTGATCGGCACGCATTTCAAGGTCGACGGAAACACTTGGAACCCAGTCGACGGTGGACGCGTCAAGCGCTTTATGGATGTTGTGGCGAAGCTGAGGTGACGGCGCTCAAAAGCAACGTGTCATTCCCGCGAACGCGGGAATCCAGACGAGCCGCCGCGATCAGCCGCGAGTCTGGATACCCACTTATGCAAGTATGACAAAAGCACGCGAGCCGACATCCCATGCGCTGCGTTCTTGGTCTCGACATCGGCACGACCTCGACCATCGGAATTCTCATCCGGCCCCCGGATGAGACCCTCGCCCTCGCCTCGCGCCCCGTCACCCTACGCTCCGACCATGTCGGCTGGGCGGAGGAGGATCCGGAGCAATGGTGGAGCAACGTCGGCGAAATCGTGCGCGAGCTCTTGCGGGCGAGCGCCATCTCTCCAGCCGACATCGCCGCAGTCGGCGTGACAGGGATGCTGCCGGCTTTGGTGCTTCTCGATTCGTCGGGGCGCTTGCTGAGGCCCAGCATTCAGCAGAGCGACGCGCGCTGCGACGCGGAAGTCGAGGAGCTTCGCGCCGAGATCGACGAAAAGGCGTTTCTCGCCAAGGCCGGCAACGGAATCAATCAGCAGCTTGTCGCGGCCAAGCTCCGATGGATCGAGCGGCACGAACCCGATGTCTTCGCGCGCATCGGCACGGCGTTCGGCTCCTACGACTATGTCAACTGGCGCCTCGCCGGCGAGCGCGCGATCGAGCAGAACTGGGCGCTCGAGGCCGGATTCGTTGACCTCGAAACGCACACAATCGACGATGCGCTGGTCGCGCTTGCGCACATTCCGCGTAGCGCGCTGCCGCGCAAAGTCGCCTCGCACGAAATCCTCGGCATTGTCTCCGATCAGGGCGCGGCGGAGAGTGGGCTGAGAGCCGGAACGCGTGTTGTCGGCGGGGCCGCGGACCACATCGCTTCCGCGCTTGGCGCGGGCGTCGTCAGCGCCGGCGACGTGCTGCTCAAGTTCGGCGGCTCGATCGACATTCTGACGGCGACCGATCATGCCCGCCCAGACCCGCGCCTGTTCCTCGACTACCATCTGAACCCCGGGCTGTTTGTCCCCAACGGATGCATGGCGACCGGGGGCTCCGCCCTCAATTGGTTCGTGCGTCAGTTCACCTCAGGTGAGGCGCAAGCAGCCAAGGCGGCCGGCCTCTCGATCCACCAATGGCTCGACCGGCTCGCCGAGGCGCGGCCCGCCGGCGGCGATGGGCTTGTCATCACGCCGTACTTTCTCGGCGAAAAGACACCGATCCACGACCCGAGCGCGCGCGCGACCTTCGATGGACTGACACTCTCGCACGACATCGGCCACCTCTGGCGCGCGTTGCTCGAGGCCTATGCTTATGCAATCTCGCATCATGTCGAGGTCATGAACGAGATCGGCTACAAGACCGAGCGCTTCATCGTCTCCGACGGCGGTTCGACGAGCGAGGTATGGATGCAGATCGTCGCCGACGTCCTTGAGCGCCCGGTTCAGCGGCTCGCCGGCCATCCCGGCTCTTGCGTCGGCGCCGCCTGGACGGCCGCGATCGGCGTGGGGCTCGCTTCCGACTGGTCGGCGATCTCGGCCTTCGTGCGTCCCGGCGATCGGATCGAGCCTCGGCCCGAAGCCGCCGATATCTACCGCCGCGGCTATCGCCGCTATCGCGACCTCTATCGCCGCCTGGCCGAGCGCTCCGAGCTGGTTGGTTCATGAGCCTCTTTCGCGCGGTCGCCTGGGATATCGATGGCACGCTCATCGACAGCGAGCCCTTGCACCAGCGCGCGCTTGTCGCCGCGAGCGCGGCTCTCGGCGCCGATCTCAGCGATCTTGAGCCGGAAGCGTTTCGCGGCGTGCACGCGCTCGACATATGGAAGGCGCTCAAGCCGCGCTTCCCCCCGGGCTTGCTGTTCAAAACCTGGATCACAGCGATCGAAGCTTACTATGTGGCCCATGCAGGAGAGCTTGAGCCTATTGCGGGCGCCCTCGAGGCGATGCGCAGGCTTGCGGAGCGCGGAGTCGCGCAAGCTTGCGTGTCGAATTCCGGGCGCACCATCGTCGACGCCAACATCAAGGCCCTGGGCGTCGGCAAGATCATCGCGTTCTCGATCAGCCTCGAAGACGTCTCAGCGGGCAAGCCCGATCCCGAACCCTACCGCGAAGCGGCTCGCCGCCTCGGCGCAGAGCCACAGGCGACCGTTGCGGTCGAGGACAGCGGCGCGGGCGCCCGTTCAGCGCGCGCGGCGGGGCTCTACGTGGTCGGCTACGCGCCCGAGGGAAACGCCTTCGTCGGCTCCGATCGATCGATCGTGAAGCTCATGGAAGTGGTGGGTCTGTTTGAGGCTTGATCGCCTCCCCGCGGCCTTGCGCCTCATCTGGCCTTCAGCGCCGCGATCACGGCGTCCGCCTTGGTGACCTCGGCGACATTCTGCATGGCGTAACCGATCGAGGCTTTATGCCAATCGGCGTTCATCGTCGCGCAGCAATCCTCTGGCGTGATGATGACATAGCCCTTGTCGGCGCCGGTGCGGGCAGTGTGCTCGATCGACATATTGGTCCAGGCGCCGGTGTTGATGATCGTGTCGCGGTGGAGCGCTTTGAGAATCGTCTCAAGCCGGGTGCCCTCCCAAGCGCTCATGCGCATCTTCTCAACGACAAAATCGCCGAGGTCAGGCTCGAGCCCCTCGACGGGCGCGGCGCCCCAGGTTCCACGCACCACCGCCTTGTGCTCGGCGAGGCCCTTGAACAGCGGCGCGTTGAGCGTGACACCGGGCGCTCCCGGCTCGACGATGAACCAGACATGGATGACAGGAACGCCATGGGCCCGAGCCGCCACCGCCACCCGGCGAATGTTCTCGACCACGTTCTGCGCTTTCGCGTGCGCCGGCGCTCCGGATGCGGCGAAGGCGCCACCCTCGCTGACCGCATCGTTCTGCATGTCCTGGATGATCAGGGCGGCGCGGCGCGGATCAAGATCAAGATCGAGCCCCTGCCCGGCAGGCGCAGACGAGTCCGTCGCGGCCGCATGCGCGCGCATGTATGGTTCGATCCTGGGGCCGACTTTCGTTGTTAACCGATAGACCGAGTGGGTGGCAGTCAGGAACAGCGTGCGCAATTC
>DASXXT010000119.1:0-16733 GCA_036502965.1 Roseiarcus sp.
CCAGAACGCTTATAGCCGCCGAAGGGCGAAAGGTAACTTATCGCCCGATAGGTGTTGACCCAAACCGTCCCTGTCTCGAGGCGCTGAGCCATGGTGAAAGCGGTCCCGATGTTTTGGGTCCACACGCCAGCCGCAAGGCCGTATTGCGTGTTGTTGGCGATCTCGATCGCCTCTTCCTCGTCCTCGAAAGAGATCACGGAAAGGACCGGCCCGAACACTTCCTCCTGCGCGATGCGCATCTCGGGCTTGACCTCGGTGAATATTGTCGGCTCGACGAACCATCCTTCTCCGCATTCGGGGCGGGCGGCTCTAGCGCCGCCGAGCACGCAGGAGGCGCCCTCGCTTTTGGCGACTTCGATGTAGTCGAGCACCTTCTTGAATTGCGGCTGGGTTGTTATCGGCCCGACCTGAGTCGTATCGAGCAACGGGTCGCCCATGCGCGCGGTCTCGCCCAGCGCGACGAGCTTGTCGACGAACTCGTTGTGGATCGAACGGTGTATCAGCGCCCGCGAGCCGGCGATGCAAGTCTGCCCGGTCGCGGCGAAAATGCCCGAGACGACGCCCTTGACGGCGTTATCGAGAGCCGCGTCCTTGAACACGATATTGGCCGATTTGCCGCCAAGCTCGAGGGTGACCGGTTTGATGGACCGCGCCGCAAGCTCGTAGACGCTCTGTCCGGTGCGGTCGCCCCCCGTGAAGGCGACCTTTGCGACATGCGGATGGGAGACAAGGCGCTCGCCGATCTCGGAGCCGAACCCGGTCACGATATTCACGACGCCCGCGGGAAAGCCGGCTTTCTCGAACAGGCGCCCAAATTCCAGCGCCGACACTGACGAGAATTCCGACGGCTTCCAGACCACCGTATTGCCCGCGGCCAGCGCCGGCGCGAGCTTCCACGCAGCTAGCATCAACGGCGAATTCCACGGCGTGATCGCCGCCACGACCCCGAGCGGCTCTTCGCGGGTGAAGTTGATCATGCCGGGCTTGTCGATAGGGATGACCCGCCCCTCGATCTTGTCCGCGAGGCCGCCGAAATAGTTGAACCACTGTGGTATGTAACGCAGCTGCGTCCGCATCTCGGTGATCAGCTTGCCATTATCGCGCGTTTCGATCTCCGCCAGCCGATCGGCTTCGGCGGCGATCAGATCGGCGAGCTTGCGGAGAAGCGCGCCACGGGCGGTCGCGCTGATCTTGGCCCACGACGGCGAGCGGAACGCCTTCCACGCAGCTTCGACTGCGCGATCGACATCAGCGCTTTTGGCCCGCGGAACGAAGGCCCAGGCCGCGCCCAGATAGGGATTTTCGGTCTCGAACGTTTCGCGCGCTTCGGCGTCAACCCATTCGCCGCCGATCAACATTTGATAGCGCTTCATAAGCTCGTCCCCGCGCCTGAGCTTGTTGCGTCAGGCGCCCTTCTCGACTTCGGCGAACGCTTCGCGCGCAATCCGAAACGAATCGACGCCGGCGGGAATGCCGGCGTAGATCGCCACCTGCAGGAACACTTCGCGGATCTCATCCTTGCTGACGCCGTTTTTCAGCGCGCCTTTGACATGCATCTTGAGCTCGTGCGGGCGATTGAGGCAGCTGATCATGGCAAGATTGAGCATGCTGCGCGTCTTGTGAGACAGGCCCTCGCGTCCCCAGACAGCGCCCCAGCAATATTCGGTGGCCAGCTCCTGCATCGGCATGTTGAACTCATCCGCCGCGGCGAACGATTTCTCGACGAATTCGGCGCCGAGCACTTTTTTACGAATCTCGAGGCCGCGATCGAATATTTCCTTGTTCATTTCAGTCTCCGGTGTCTCGACGCTCAGCAGCGGATGGAACGACCGGCGTCCGCGCGCGTGCTGGCGCTCAGCCCCTGACCTCGACGCCCGCCCACTCCTCCACGACGCGGGTGATCGAGGTGAAGTCTGACGTCGGCCCGAATCTGGCGTTGGTGACAGCGAGCATCTGGCGCACCGCCGCGCCGACCACCATCGGCACACCCAGACTCTCCGCTTCGTCGACGCACAGACGGACATCCTTATAGGAGAGCCCGGTCGCAAAGCCGAAATCAAAGGTGCCGGGCAGAATCGAGCGGGGAAACTTGTCTTGCGTCGCGCTGTTGCGGCCGCTGCCGGCATTGATGATATCGAGCATGACCTTCGGATCGATCCCGGCCTTGACCCCCATCACTAGCGCTTCGGAGGAAATGACCATTGCAGCCGCCGCGAGCAGGTTGTTGCCGAGCTTTGCGACCTGGGCGAGGCCGGCCTTCTCGCCGACAAAGAAAACCTTGCCAAAGTTCTTGAGCAACGGCTCGGTGACGTCAAACGTCGCGCGCGGACCGGAGGCCATCACGGCAAGCGTCCCATTCTTGGCCCCATCGACCCCGCCAGACACCGGCGCATCGATCCATCCGACGCCATGAGGCTCGAGACCGCGCGACACACGCGTCGCCATGCCGGGGCCGCTCGTTGACAGATCCACGATGGTCTTCACTCGCGAGCCCTGCCCGACATTACCCAGAACCACCTTTTCGACAATGTCGGGCGTGGGCAGGCTTACAAATGCGAGATCAACCGAATCGAAGACGTCTTGGGGCGAGGAGCCAACCGCCGCGCCCGCGCCCTTCTGAGGCGCCTGCGCATCCGAATTTGTATCAAAGACAACGAGATCGAAGCCGGCGCTGATCAGTCGCTGGCTCATCGGGCCGCCCATTCGACCGAGTCCAATAAAGCCGATTTTTGGCGTCGCCATCCCGGGTGATCCTTGCGCCATTATGCTCGGGTCAACTGCCCGACCTTGTCATTACTTGCAAAGCCTAGCCCACTCGCATAGGGGCCGCACCGCCTGCTTCGACATAACAGAAATATCTGCTTGCGGCATGGACGGGCGCCTTGCGCTCGTCGCGCAAGGCCTGACGTCAGGCGACACGGCTCGTCTCGCCGTCCGCGAGGGCCAGCTCGACAACGTGCAGGCCCGCCGCCGTCGTGCGCGAAAGAAAGATGCTCTTGAGTCGGTCCTCGTGCACGGGAATGACCCGCTTATGCTCGCCGCCAACCGCCTTCAACATATCCGCGCTCGTGAACAAAAGGTTCGACTGGCTGCCGGTCGCCAAGCCGATCGGCACAAGCTGAGGATCGTTCTTGTCGAGGCCGGTGAGGTTATCGTAGGTGTAGATGAGATCGCCTGCGATGATGAAGGCGTCCGCACTCGCGCGCGCGCCGTCGTTGCGCAACACGGCACCCCCGCAGCTCGCCCTCGACCCGATGCGAATGAAACCCCATTCCTTGAAAGCTGCGGACTCTCGCTGGCGCATTTTCAGCGGCGCGCACATACCTGTTATGTCAGACCTATTCATTGCTGCAGCCGCTATCAGGTTTCCCCGGGCAAGCGAGTCGCTATTTCGCGATCACCACCTTCATTTTCACACTCGTGCTAACGGTGTTGGCGACCGATCTCAAGATCACCGGCGGGCTGCAAGGATTGCTTGGCCCCGCATTTCCGGACTTTCCGGAGGGTCTCGAGGCGCTAGGTGCGCCGGTGGCTTGGTGCGTCATGCTCGCTCTGCTCCTGTGCATCGGCCTCGTTTGGAGCAGCCGCCAGTCGCCGCTCTATCCGGTGCTCCTGGCGATTCGCGATGCCGAACGCTTCGCGGAGGCGGCGGGCGCTCGTACCTCGCTCATCAAGATCGGCCTGTTCGGAGTCTCCGCCGCGATGGCTGGCGGTGCCGGATGGCTGTTCTCGTTCCTTGGCGTCGTTTCACCCGGGCAATTCGATTGGGCGGTGTCGCTGAACATTCTCGTCATGGTGCTGATCGGCGGCATCAACACGACGCTGGGGCCGGTAATTGGCGCGGCCTTCGTTTCGATGTTCCCCGCGCTCGTCAACATCAACCCCTGGCTACAGGAGATGGTCTACGGCGCGCTCTCGATCTTGGCCGTGACCCTGCTGCTGGGCGGCGTAATGAGTGTCCTGAAGCGCATAGGAGCGCTCGGCGGAGGCGCGGCGTCCGAAGCGGAGCCCGCTGCCTCGGCCATCAATCGTGCAGAGGCGCCCGTGGAGGCCGGCCTCTTCCGCAACTTCGCCAGCGGAAGCGCCGGCGCGGCGGGAGCAGGCGGCGCCGAGCCGGAATATGCGGTCGAATGCCGCGGGATCCAATTCAGTTATGGGACCGGATTGAGGGCGCTGCGCGACGTTGACCTCGCAGTAAGGCGAGGCCACATCCATGGACTCATCGGGCCGAACGGATCGGGCAAAAGCACTCTTGCCAATGTAATCGCCGGGCGTCTGCAGCCGCTCGCCGGCGCCACGCTCATCAAGGGGGTGCGGGTCGACGGCGCCTCGCCGAGCAAGCGCGCCGAGCTCGGCATGCGGAGGACGTTTCAGGCGGCCGAACTCGTGCGTAAATTGACGCCGATCCAGCGCTGTTGAAATCCGTCTACGACCTGTTCCCGGCTCTTTACGAATACCGTCGACAGCTGTCGTCGCACCTCAGCGGGGGCGAGCAGCAGATGGTTGCGATCGGGCGCATGTTGATGAGCGATCCGCAGGTGATGCTGCTCGATGAGCCTTCAGTGGCGCTGTCGCCGGTCGCTGTAGGCGTCATGGTGAACGCGCTGCTTGAGTTGCGCAGGCGCGGCGCGTCGCTCCTGCTCGTAGAGCAACGCATCGATGTCGCCGTACGAGTTTGCGACCGCCTGTACGTGATGACTCACGGCGCCATCGTCGGTGAAATGACCCCCGACGAGGTCCACAATGAAGGCCTCTCGATCATCAACAAATATCTGGGCTGAGCGGCCGGGCCTGAGCGCTTTGGAAGCCATCGCCGCGCGGCAGCGCTGCGCAGGAAAAGCCTGACCCCGGCGGCCGTGCCGTCGGGGATCCTTCGAGCGCTGTCCCGGGCCGTAGCGCTCAGAAAGCGAGGGCCCGCGCAGGGGAGTCTGCGCGGGACCAACGGCGCTTCGTTGGGTGGGAGACGGGCGCTCGTCGCGTTCACAACTTCGTGAACTGCTCCTTGTTCCGCAGTCAAAACCAAAAAAGTCCCGCGGGTCGTTCACGCCGGCTCCATGCCGTGACGGCGTTTTGCGCCATCTGTCTCGACGGACGCCAGATAGGCGACGAGGGCGCGCGCGGCCTCGGGGTCCCGCGACGTTGCCGATACTCCGGCCGAGAACACGGTTACGGCCTGAATCTCCGATGGCAGGGGACCAACGACTTCAATGCCCGGTTGGCCAATGAGCTCGCTGAGTTGCTGAAAGCCGAGATCGGCTTCGCCATTCGCGACCAAGGTGGCCACCGGCACGCCCGGCGGCGCCACGAGCGTCCGCGCCAGCGGCACGTCGAATTTCTCGCACAGGGTCCTCAAGTGATCGCCGCTCGGACCGGTCGAGTAGCAAATCTTTCGCGCATCCAGCATCGCTTGCTTGACCGATTGTTCGCTCGCAACGCTCGGCAGGGCCAAGCCCGCGCGGACCGCAATGCCGATCTCCGATCGCGCGAAGTCCTTTGTGTCGCCTTTTGCGAGATGGCCTTCGGCCTCCAGGCTCGTCATGACTTTGGACGCCAGGACGACGATATCCGCCGCCTCGCCGGCCCGCACCAATTTCGCGGCTTCGACGCCGCCCATCGAGCGGATTTCGACGTGGGTCCCTTTGCGCGCCTCATAGTCTCGAGCCAGATCGCCCAGGATGTGCCGGGTGGCCATCGAAGTCAGGCCGGCGAGCCGCCGGCCGCTCATGCGCTTCGCCGAGGCATGACGCGGAGCGGGAAGCCTGCGGTTCGGAACGCCTGGTTCATTGAAGCTCGGTTCCTCCTGGCGCGCGACAACGCAAATCCAGCCACGATCGATACTAGCGAAGGGCGGCCCCGCCGCAAATGTCCGGTCTCGACGGCCGGGTAAGGTGGCCTGCGAATTCGCACGCTGGCGCCCGCGCCGATCATTCATTAACTAGGCTCGCGCCGCTTTCTCGGCGTGCTGATGCGCAGAGCGACCCCATGCCGGATTCAATAATAAGTTCGGGCTCGATCGCCTTTCTCGGCTTCGGCGAAGCCGCGCACGCCTTTCTCGATGGGTGGCGCACCAACCCGCACTTCAAGGCGCGCGTTTGCGCTTATGACATCAAGACCGATTCGCCGGATCACGAAGTGCGGGCGGCGAAGCGAGCCGACTATGCGGCGGCGCACGTGCTCGGCGCTTCGACTGCGGCCGAAGCCGTCACGGGGGCCGAGGCGGTGTTCTCCGTCGTCACCCCCGACCAGGCGTACGAAGCCGCGATAGCGGCTCTACCAGGCCTCGCCGACGGCGCGTTGTTTTTCGACTGCGATTCCTGCGCGCCGCAAACCAAGTCGCGCACCGCTAAAGATGTCGAGGCCGCGGGCGGGCGCTATCTCGACGTCGCGGTGATGGCGCCGGTCCTCCCGCACCTGCACCGGACCCCGTTGCTGATCAGCGGCCCGCACGTCGAAGCTGCGGCGCCGGCGCTCGCGGCTCTGGGCATGTCGGCGAGGATCCACGACGGCCCGGTCGGCGCCGCCTCGGCGGTCAAGATGATTCGCTCCGTGATGATGAAGGGGCTTGAGGCGCTGGTGTGCGAATGCGTATTGGCGGGGCGGAAAGCGGGCGTCATCGAGACCGTGCTCGATTCGCTCGACGACAGCTACCCCGGCTTCGACTGGAAGAAGCGCTCCGCCTATATGCTGGAGCGGGTGATGACCCATGGGCTCCGGCGGGCGGCGGAAATGCGCGAGGTGGCGCTGACCGTCGACCTGCTTGGTCTGAAGGGCGAGATGTCGCGCGCCTCGGTCGGCTGGGAGCAGATGATTGGCGAACTCGGTTTGCGCGCGAATGCGGCGGAGGCCGCCGATTATCGCGTTCTAGCAGACCGGATTCTCGCCGCGCTCGCCGCCGTCCGTGAAGGCTGACTGGGCATAGCCCAAGGTCTCTCTTCCGCTTCGGCAGCCGGGAGGCTAGCGTCGGGACATAGGGCAATCGCAGGTCGGCGAACACAAGGCCGGGCGAGAGGAGAAGGCTTGATGTGGAAATTCTCGCTGTTCGGGACCGCGTTGGCCGCGGCGCTGCTTGCGGCTCCCGCCCACGCGGACGACAACACCGTCACCATCGGCATGATCCTGCCGATGACCGGTCAGCAGGCCTCCACCGGCAAGCAGGAGCGCGCCGGCGCCGAGCTTTACATGCATGAGCACGGCGACACCGTCGCTGGAAAAAAGATCGTCCTCGAGGTCAAAGACGACACCGGCGCGGCCGACCTCACCAAGCGCTTGGCCGAGGAGCTGATTGGCAACGATCACGCTAAGATTCTCATGGGTTTCGGGCTCACGCCGCTGGCGCTGGCCACGGCGCCGGTTGCGACGGAAGCGAAGGTTCCCGAGATCGTCAGCGCCGCAGCGACGGCGATGATCACCGAGAAGTCGCCCTATATCGTCCGGACCTCGTTCACGCTCCCCCAAGCCTCGGCGCCGATGGCCGAGTGGGCGGCCAAAAACGGCATCAAGAAGGTCGTCACCATCGTCGCCGACTACGGGCCCGGCGTCGACGCCGAGAAATGGTTCTCGGAAACGTTCGCGAAAAACGGCGGAACAGTCGCGGAAAAAATCCGTGTGCCGCTCAAGAATCCGGACTATGCGCCCTTCCTGCAACGGGTGAAGGACGACGCGCCCGACGCAGTGTTTGTGTTCGTGCCGTCCGGTCAAGGCGCGATCTTCATGAAAGAGTTCGTCGAGCGCGGCCTCGACAAGTCAGGCGTCAAGCTGATCGGCACTGGCGACGTGACTGACGATGACCTGCTGGCCGACATCGGCGATCCGGCGCTCGGCGCTGTGACGACGCATCATTATTCGGCGGCCCATGATTCGCCCGAGAACAAGGCGTTTGTTGAGGCGTTCGAGGAGGCCAACAACGGCATGCGGCCGAATTTCATGGCGGTCGGCGCCTACGACGGCATGGCGCTCATCTATAAGGCGCTGGAAAAGACGAAAGGCGACGCCAGCGGCGACGCGCTGATCGCGGCCATGAAAGGCGTGAGCTGGATGAGCCCGCGCGGACCGGTGTCGATCGATCCGGAAACGCGCGACATGGTGCAGAACATCTATGTGCGCAAGGTGGAGAAGAAGGACGGCGCGCTTTACAATGTCGAGTTAGCGACCATCCCCGACGTGAAGGACCCCTACAAGGCTGCGAAGCATTGATGGGCTGTTCGCCTGTCATGCCCGCGAAAGCGGGCACCGAGACTCGGCCACAGGGGGCGCGCCGGCTGGATTCCCGCCTTCGCGGGAATGACAGGGGTCCGGCGGAGGCATGCTGACCATCCTGCTCGACGGCGTGGCCTATGGCATGCTGCTGTTCGTGCTGGCGAGCGGGCTGTCGGTGACGCTGGGATTGATGAATTTCATCAACCTCGCCCACGGCGCCTTCGCAATGATCGGCGGCTACGTCACGGCGCTGCTCATGAACCGCGCGGGCGTTCCGTTCCTCGCCACGCTGCCGGCCGCCTTCCTCATCCCCGCGATTCTCGGCGTGGCGCTCGAGCGCACGCTTTATCGGCGGCTTTACGGCGCAAGCCCGCTCGATCAGGTGCTGTTCACCATCGGCCTCGTGCTGATGGCGATGCCGATCGCCGCCTACCTCATCGGCGACGAGCCGCAACAGGTTCATCTGCCGGCCTGGCTCAGCGGGCGGATCGAGATCCATGGCGTCGGCATCGGCGTCTACCGGCTGTTCATCATTGTCGTATGCGGCGCCATCGCCGCGGCGCTGCAGGTGTTCCTGATCAAGACCCGCTTCGGCGCGCAATTGAGGGCGGCGGTCGACGACGCGCGCGTCGCTCAGGGTCTGGGGATCAATGTCGACCGCATATTCGCCATCGCCTTCGTGGTCGGAAGCGGGCTTGCCGGCCTGGGCGGAGCGCTGGCCGCCGATGTCGTCGGGGGCATCGATCCTTCGTTTCCGGTGAAATTCCTGGTGACTTTCCTCATCGTCGTGACCATCGGCGGCTCGAACGGGATCATGGGCGCCTTGTTCGGCTCGCTCCTGCTCGGCGTGCTCGATGTCGCGGGGAAATATTACGCGCCCTCGATCGGCGCCTTCATTATCTATGCCGTGATGGTCGCCACCCTCATCGTGCGCCCGCAGGGACTGTTTGCGGCCGGGGATGGCCGGTGAGTGCGTCCGACGCACCGGCGACGGCCCGCCTTACAGCGCATCTGCATCGGCGCGCGCGCTGGCGGTGGCCCGAAATCGTGTTCTGGCTCGCGATTCTAGCCCTGATCTTCGCTTTGCCGTCGCGCGCGGGGATTATTAACGAAGCGCTTATCGCCGGCTTGTTTGCTTTGTCACTCGATCTCATTCTCGGGTTGACCGGAATCCTCTCGCTCGGACACGCGGCGTTCCTTGGGCTCGGCGCCTATTCCGCGGCCATCCTCGCGACCAGGGGCTTCGCCGACCCGATGCTTGGGCTCGCCTTTGGCGCCGGCATCGCCGCCCTCGTCGGTCTCGTCACTGCTCCGCTCCTGCTTCGGGGCGGCGACTTGACGCGGCTGATGGTGACGCTGGGCGTCTCGCTCATGCTGGGGGAACTCGCCAACCGCAACGGCTGGCTCACCGGCGGCGCGGACGGGCTCAATTTCTCGATCGCGCCGGTGCTCGCACTGTTTCCGATCGGCTTCACTGGGCAGCGCAATGCGGCGCTCTACAGCTTCGCCGTCTTGTTCATTCTGGTTGTGATCGCGCGCCGACTTGCGTGCTCGCCGTTCGGACTGGCGCTGGCCGCGATCCGCGAAAATCGCCTGCGCGCCGGCGCGCTTGGCGTGGGCGCCAGCCGACGCATCGTCGCGATCTATACGGTTGCGGCGGCTTACGCAGGCGCGGCGGGCGCGCTGCTGGCGCAGACAACGCAGATCGTGTCGCTCGACTTGTTCGACTTTCATCGGTCGGCCGACGTCATGCTGATGCTAATTATCGGCGGCGCGGGATATCTTTACGGCGGCCTGATCGGCGCGGCGGCGTTCATCGTGCTGAGGGACGTGGTTTCCGCGGCGACGCCCGAATACTGGGAATTCTGGATCGGGCTGGCTTTGGTGATCCTGGTGCTGGCCGGTCGCGAGCGAATTGCAGCGGCGCCCCGGCGACTCATCGCCCTCATCGCCCCACGCGCCGCGCCTCGAGGCGTGGCGTGAGCGCTCCGGCGCTGGAGGCGCGCGGCCTCACGCGCCATTTCGGCGCGCTGATCGCGACCGACGACGTGGCGTTCGCGCTTCAACCCGGCGCCCGGCAGGCGCTGATCGGACCGAACGGCGCCGGCAAGACGACGCTGATCAATCTCCTCACCGGGGTTCTCAAGCCGACCGCCGGGCAAGTCTGGCTGCAAGGGCGCGACGTCACGCATCTCGCGTCGAGCGCGCGGGTCAGGATGGGGCTATCGCGCACGTTCCAGATCAATCAGCTCTTTCCCGATCTGACGCCCGCCGAATCACTTGCGCTCGCGATTTCGGAGCGCGACGGTTCCGGCGCCGATTTCTGGCGGGTTGCAGGCGGGGGGCCGGAAATCGTCGCTGAAATCGAAAGTCTGCTCACGCTCTTCAGCCTCGAATCCGACTTCGACCGGCCGACGCGCAAGCTTCCGTACGGCAAGCAGCGGCTCCTGGAGATCGCGCTCGCGCTGGCCACCCGCCCGCGCGTGCTGCTGCTCGATGAACCCGCCGCTGGCGTGCCGGAGGAGGAACGGCGGGACATCCTCGCCGCCCTCGCCGCCTTGCCCTCGGAAGTCGCGATCCTCTTGATCGAGCACGACATGGATCTTGTGTTCAATTTCGCCGAGCGAATTTCGGTGCTGGTTGCGGGGAAGCTCTTGACCGAGGGCGAGCCAGAGGCAATCGCCGCGGATGAGCGCGTCCGCGCCGTCTATCTCGGCGAAGACGCGCATGGCTGAGCTCCTGCTGGTCGAAAGCCTTAGCGCGGGTTATGGCGAGGCGCGGGTGGTCCATGGAGTCAGTTTCGCGCTCGAGGATGGCCAGTCGCTGGCGCTGCTCGGACGCAACGGCGTCGGGAAGACGACCCTCATTGATTCACTGATCGGCGTCACCACCCGCTTTGGCGGCCGGATTGCGCTCGGCGGCGAGGACATTGCGCCTCTTCCGCCGTACCTGCGCGCGCGCCGGGGCGTGGGCTGGACGCCCCAGGAGCGCAACATCTTCCGTTCGCTTACCGTCGAAGAGAACCTGACTGCGGTCGCGATTGCGGGACCCTGGACGGTCAAGCGCGTCTACGGACTCTTCCCCCGCCTCGAGGAGCGGCGCCAAGCCTTGGGCCGGCAATTGTCGGGCGGAGAGCAGCAAATGCTGGCCATCGGCCGCGCGCTGGTCCTCAACCCGCGCCTTCTGCTGCTCGACGAGCCGACCGAGGGACTAGCCCCAATTATCGTCGACGAATTGCTGGCCGCTTTGCGCGAACTCAGCCGCGCCGGCCTGTCGATGATCATTGTCGAACAGAAGCCGAAGAAGATCTTGCCCTTCACCCATCAGGCGATCGTGCTCGATCGCGGCGCCCTCGCCTACGCCGCGTCGAGCGCCGACCTCCTCGCAGAGCCGTCCGCGCTTGACGTGCATCTCACAGCGACGAAGAAAGCGGGACGGTAGCCGATTCGTGCCGCCGCATGGGGCTTTCGATAGGGCGCGATCCGGTCATCTACGGAATGATCATGCTGGAGTTGGCGTTTCTTTACGATCGACGCGGCCGGAGACAGCACGCGCGCCTGACCAACGCGACATCGCGGGCGCTGGTCCTACAGCGGGTTGCTTTTGGATTGAGGCGGCCGAAAGGGAACGGCTCGGACGACAGCATATGCTTCTGTTTTTTGGCAACGGAATCCTCTTTTTGTCGGATTTCCCCATTATCATGGATGGACCGAGCCTCGACAGCCGTAGACATTGGCGGCCAGCCGGCGTTGAGGTACCTCGGCTTCCTCACCCAGCGGCTCGAAGGAAGCGGCGATGAGTCAGAGCCAGCCTGCCGCAGGTCGATTGGGGTCGTCGCCGGCTTGTCATCGAGCGATCAAGCCGCCGATCGGGTCGTGACCGGCCCGGCGCCCAAAGAACTGCGCCAGGAGAAGCGATGACCTTCGCGCAATGCACCTGGCTGAATGAGCCAGCCGTCTGGCGACTCGATGGCGGCGCCCTCACTGTCACCACCGATCGCTCAACCGACTTTTGGCGTGAGACATATTATGGGTTCACGCGCGACACCGGTCATTTCTTCGGTTTTGAGACCGCGGCCGATTTCACGGCGGAGATGCGCATCCAAGCGCAATATCGAGAACTATACGACCAAGCCGGACTGATGGTGCGCCTTTCCGATGCGGAGTGGATTAAGGCCGGGATCGAACTCTCCGACGGCAAGCCGACGGCCAGCAGCGTGCTCACGCATGGCAGATCAGACTGGGCCACGTCTGCATATCACGGCGATTCAGCCGACTTCAGGATGCGCGTAACCGTCAAAGCGGGCGTTCTCCGGCTCCAGCTGTCCAGCGACGGGGAGGTTTGGCCGCTCATGCGGTTGTGCCCGTTTCCAACCGCCAGGAGCTATAGCGTCGGTCCGATGTGCTGCACGCCGGAGCGAGCAGGACTGACGGTCGCCTTTTCGGAGTTCCGCGTAACCGAGCCGACGCAAAAGGATCTGCACGATCTCTCTTAAGCCGTAGACCTAGAACCCATTGGGTGACGCAATGCCTTGCGCCGTTAGCAACCAAGCTCGCGCGGCAGCGGCGGCGCAATATGTTCCGTAGGGCCCTTACCCGCCATCGTCGTCAGCGCATTGACGCGACCAGTGCATCGAGCTGATCGAGCGTCACACGCATTCCGCGCTCCATCCCGTGGGCCAGCGCGCCTTCCAACGCTTCCTTGCTCGGGAAGAGCTGGTGCAGGGTCAGACGAGTCCTGCCCTGGCTCTCCTCGAAGGTGGCGGTCACGACGACCTCGCCGGCGTCGGACATCCGCTCATAGAGCTGTGTGAAGACCAGCCGTGAGGGAGGCTTCACCTCTACGTAGCGCCCCGAAAACACCTCTGGATTCTTTGGGTCGCGCCCGAAGGCGTAGCGGTAGGTTCCTCCCACGCGCAGGTCCGACTCGCACTCAAAGAGTGACACGCCGAAGGACTTGGGCGCCCACCATCGTTTCAGGAGCTCCGGTTTTGTCCATGCGTCAAAGACGATATGAGCCGCCGCATTGAACGTGCGGGTGACGGTGAGCTCACGGTCGGCCGTCCGCTCCACGATCGTCTCGTTTCGTTGGGTGCTCTCACCTGTCCTTACCTGCTGCATCCAATTGTTCCTTCCGTTTGAGTTCCTCGACGATCTCGTCCAGCGCTTCGAAACGCTCTTCCCAGATATGCCGATAACGATCGAGCCATTGGTGAAGCTGCTTCAGGGGCTCAGCGCGCAGTCTGTAGAACCGCTGCTGCGCGCGCGGCTCCATCTCCACCAGGCCCACATCCTTGAGGACCTTGAGGTGCTGCGAAGCCTGCGATTGTCTGAGCTTGAGCCGGCCACGGATGTCGTTCACCGGCCGGGGCCCAGCCCGAAGCAGCTCGATGATTCGCAGTCGATTGGGTTCGCCTAACGCGGCGAGCGTTTCAGGGTTCATCTCCATATATTACCGTGCACGAATATTCGTGTCAACGAATATTCTTGGCGACGGAAATCGCCACGGCGCGTAGGAGAAGTTCGGCACAGCGCCCAGCGGCGCCCGACCTTAACGGCCCATCGGACCTCGCGCTCGGCGCGACTCGGAAATGGCGCCGCAACGCCTTGAAAAGATGGAATCCAGACTCGAAAATGGCGCTGCGGCTCGAGAGCCGGTATGGGACTCCTCGTCCGTCCGACAATGGGCCGGAAGGAGGCGTCCGCAATGGCCGAACCCGCTCCCATCCTCGACGTCGTCATCGCTGGCGGCGGCGCGTCCGGATTGGCGCTTGCAGCCGCGATCAAGCAGGCGATGCGGGAAGGCGCGTCCATCGCCGTCGTCGATCCGGGGGCGCCGGCTGCGGCGACCGCAAGCCCATTGCGCACGGTCGCGATCGCCTACGGGCCACGCCGCCTGCTCGAACATGTCGGCGCCTGGGAGGCGATCGAGCGACATGCGCAACCGATCCTGTCCATGGCGATCATGGACGGCGACGTTCGCGACGCCGTGCGCTTGCCCCATCTCAATTTCACCGCGAAAGACCCCTCGCCGCTCGCCCACATGGCGTTTGCCGATGATGTTGTCGGCGCCCTCTCGGCGCTTTGTGAGCGGCTCGGGGTTCAACGCATCACGGGGTCCGTTGCGCATTGGGTCCCAGGCAAGCGCGTCGCGGAGCTCGGGTTATCTGCCGGTCGCATGTTGCGCGCGCGCCTCGCAGTCGCCGCCGATGGAGCGCGCTCGAAACTTAGCCGGCTTGCCGAGATCCAGACCGTCGGCTGGGACTATGACCAGACCGGCCTCGTCGCGACGGTCGCGCACGTGCGCGATCACGAAGGCCGGGCGGAGCAGCATTTCTTGCCGGCCGGGCCGTTCGCGACCCTGCCGCTTCCGGGTCGCCAGTCCAGCATCGTCTGGAACGAAAGTCGCGCCGACGCCCGCGCGCTGCTGGCGCTCGACCGCGAGGATCTGACGCGCCAGCTTGAATATCGCTTCACGCCGAAATTGGGCGCCATCAGCGTCGCCTCGCGCGTCGAAGCCTTTCCGTTCCGCTTTCAGATCGCCCGGAGCTTCGTCGCCGGACGGCTTGCGCTCGTTGGCGACGCGGCCCATGTCGTGCATCCCGTGGCGGGGCAGGGGCTGAACCTTGGCTTACGCGACGTCGCGGCGCTCGCCGAGACGATCGTCGGCGAGATGCGGCTCGGCCTTGACCCCGGCGCGCCCGGGCCGCTCGCAACCTACCAGCGTCAGCGTCGCTTCGACGTCGCGGCCAGCGGCCTCGGTCTCGACGCGCTCAATCGCCTCTTTTCCAACGATCTTGCCCCTCTGCGCTTCGTGCGCGATCTCGGGCTTCGCATCGTTGATCGCGCGCCTGCGCTCAAGGACATGCTGATCGCTGAAGCGGGCGGCGCGGGACGCGGCGCGCCGAAGCTGCTCAGGGGCCTCGCGCTATGACCAAGCCGCCTCATTTAAGCCCGCGCACACTGGCCGCTCAGGCGTTGGGGACCATTGACGAGCGCACCCGCGCGATTGTGCCGCCGATCCATCTCGCCACCACCTTCGAGCGTGACCCCGACAATCTTTATCGCAGCGGCAATTCTTACGGCCGCCCTGACAACGACACCGTACGCGAGGCGGAGGCGTTGATCGGAGCGCTCGAAGGCGCGCCGACGACGCTCGTCTTCGGGTCGGGCATGTCGGCGGCGATCGCCCTTTTCCTGAGCCTCGGACCGGGCGCCCATGTGATCGCGCCCAAGGGCATGTATTGGGCGCTCCGCGCATGGCTCGCGAACGAAGCGCCGGCCTTCGGAATCAGCGTCGATTTCGTTGACGCCGAGGATTCGCAGGCGCTTGCCGCGGCGCTGAAGCCGGGGGCGACAAAGCTCGTATGGCTCGAGACGCCGAGCAATCCGTTATGGGGCGTGAGCGACATCGAAGGCGTGGGTCGCGCCGCTCATGACGAGGGGGCGATTCTCGCGGTCGACTCAACTTGCGCGACGCCGGTTTTCACAAGGCCGATCGCCCTCGGCGCCGACGTGGTCATGCACTCGGCGACCAAATACCTCAATGGGCATTCCGACGTCATAGCGGGAGCGCTCTGCTTCGCGCGGGAGGACGCCCTCTGCATGCGGGCGCGGACGATTCGCCAGTCGCACGGAATGATCCTGCATCCGTTCGAAGCGTTCCTGTTGATCCGGGGTTTGAGGACGCTCGACTTGCGCGTGCGTGCGGCGGCGGCGAACGCGACGGAGCTCGCCAATCGCCTTTCCAATCACGCTTCTGTTTCCGCCGTGCTGTATCCGGGGCTCCCGCACCACCCGGGCCACGATGTCGCGCGCCGCCAGATGAAGGGCGGATTTGGGGGGATGCTGTCGATTCGCGTTCGCGGCGGGCCTGAGGCTGCGATCGCAACCGCGGCCCGAGTGCGCCTGTGGAAGCGAGCGACCTCGCTTGGCGGGGTCGAGTCGCTCATCGAGCATCGCGCCTCGATCGAGGGGGTGAACTCGCCCTGTCCGCCCGACTTGTTGCGGCTCTCCGCCGGAATCGAAGACGTCGAGGACCTCTGGCGCGATATCGACGCCGCGTTGAACGGATCGCGCTAAGGGTCCTGATTTCAGCCGCGCAGCGAATCCAGTTAAACCGGGCGCAATGTACCGCAATATCTTCTTAGTCGGCGGCTGGACGATCGCCTCTCGACTGACCGGCTTCCTGCGCGATATGGCGCTCGCCGCGCTCATGGGCGGCGGGGCGCTCAACGACGCCTATGTCGCGGCGATCAAGCTGCCCAACCAGTTCCGCCAGATCTTCGGCGAGGGGTCGTTCAACGCCGCCTATCTGCCGACCTACACCCGCGTGCTCGAGGCGGGAGGCCGTGAGGAAGCGGGCCGATTCGCAAGCCAGGTGTTCACGCTGCTCATCCTGTCGCAGATCGCCCTGCTCGGCCTCGTCTATCTCGATATGCCGCTCTTGGTGCGGCTGACTTCGCCCGGTTTCGTCAGCCAGCCCGACAAGTTCGCTCAAGCGGTGGCGATGTCGCGCATCATGTTTCCCTATATCGC
>DASXXT010000120.1:0-2403 GCA_036502965.1 Roseiarcus sp.
CTTGAACTGGTCGAACTTGCCGGACGCGAACAGGCCGCGCGGAACGAGCGCCTTGTGCAATTCGTTGACGACCGAGGACTTGCCGATGCCCGAATAGCCGGAGACCAGAACCAGCTCCGGCGCCCCGCCCTTGACGGCGCGGTCGAAGGCGGCGAGCAGGATCTCGACCTCGCGCTTTCTCCCATAGAGCCTCTCGGAGATCATGAGCCGATCCGGCGCATCGTGTTCGCCGAGCGGAAAATCGTCGATACGTCGTTCACTCTCCCACGCCGCAAGGCAGCGCTTGAGGTCGCTCTCGAGTCCAGCCGCCGTTTGATAGCGGTCCTCGGCTGCCTTGGCGAGCAGCTTCATGACGATCCGCGAAACCGGACCCGGGAGGGTCCCGATCCGCTCGTCCGGCGGCGTCGGCCGTCGCGCGACATGGCAGTGAACCCACTCCATCGGATCGGACGCGGCGAACGGCAGCGAACCGGTTAGCATCTGATAGAACGTGACGCCGAGCGAATAAAGATCGCTGCGCGAATCGATCGAACGGTTCATCCGTCCGGTCTGCTCGGGCGCCATATAGGCGAGGGTGCCGGCGATGGTTTCGGGCGGCTCGAGCGTCTGACGTTGCCGTGGCAGCCGCGAGGCGATGCCGAAGCCGGTGAGCCTCACCTCGCCGTCGGCGCAGTTGACCAGGATATGCGCCGGTTTGACATCCTTGTGGACAAACCCACGCCGGTGGGCCTTGCCCAGGGTGCCGGCGACGCCGATCGCCAGCCGCAAAAAGCCGCCCGCCTCCATCGGCGCGCCGATGAGCGAAGCGAGCGGTTCGCCGCCCGGGTCCTCGAGCACCAGCAAGGTCCGGCCGTGTTCGCGCACGAGCTCAATCGGCCGCGCCGCCCATGCCCCGTCCAACTCGTCTTTGAACTCGTAATGACGGGCGAGGCGGGCGAGGACGGCGGGCGAGGGGCGGCCGCCAGCCGGCGCCAAAATCAGCACGGCGCGCTCTTCGCCCAAGGCCCAAGAACGCGACGCCCGATACAAGACGCGTTCGCCGTCGTCCCATAAGACATGGAGGCTCTCATCATCGACGTTGAACCGTGAGGAGGGGACCATCTCCAGGACTCCGTCGTCACACCGGCGGCGTCAAGTCTAGTCAGGCGGCGGCATCAGCGTCGAGTCGTGCGCCGTTATCGGACCCACCGCAAGGATTAGAGAACCTCCACCTTTGTATAGACCACGCTGCGGCGCGAAGTGTTTCGACCAAATGTCCGCTTCCCACCATCGCGACGTTCTGTTGGGGCTACGTCGATGCCTGCTTCGGGTCGAGGGCGGTTATCGGTGGGCGCTGCGAGGAATGTCTCAAAAGGGCGGACTCCTGTCCTCCGAATGGGCGCACGGGAACGGCAGGGACACGACGTGAAGCGGACATAGCTGAGCGCGGCTGTGGACGTTGCAACTGGGGGAGAGCCACCATTCGATGAATGCTCCCGCGGTGAGGATGCCTGCGCGCTGCCTGCGACATGCCCGTCTCCTTTCAAAGCACGAGTTCGCGGCCCGTCGGCAGAGAGGCCAAACGGCAGGTGTCGTCACCCCTCGGGCACATCGGCCTTGCGCATGCCGTCGATGATTCGCTCCTTCCCTGCCAGGAAAATCGGGTCGTCACTCTCCCGGCCGCGGAAACGCTGGATTGTGAAAGTCGAATCGAGCGTCAGTCCGACGCTGGACTCGGCCCGCGCCTCGTCCAGCCTACCGAGATTCGCGAGGGCGGCGGCAAGGAAGAAATGCGCCAACGGAAAAGTCCGGTTGATCTCGATACTGCGGCGGAGCCTCGCGACGGCCTCCTCGTCGGCGCCAAGAGTCAACTTGGCGCCCCCCGCAAAAAGCATCCAGAGCCAGGCACGACCATCGTGAGGAGAGAGGCGGAGGGCCTCGGTTACATGAGCTTCGGTCTCTCCGGCGCGACCGATAAAAATCTTGGCGTCACCGATATCTGCGTGAGCGGCGGCCAGATTTGGATCTAGCGCCAACGCTCGCTCGAACTCGGCAATGGCTCGGGCCGCGCGGTTAGTCTGCATTTGGGCGAGGCCCAGGATCTCGTGGGCCAATGCATCGTTCGGCCTTAGGGAAAGCACCTTGCCCATTGTCGCTTCGGCGGATGCGAGCCGCGCGGGTCGATCGTTCGACAGAAAGGCTGCGCCTACTTCAAAGTCGGCCCGCCCGACGCCGAGCAGCGCGTCGATATTGTCGGGATCGACCGTCAGGGCGCGCTCAAAGAAGCCGCGCGCCTGATCCATGTTCTCGAGGTTGGTTCCCTTGTTGAACGATGCCAGTCCCTGAAAATAGAGGTCCATCGAATTGGGATTCGGCGCTTGCTGCGCGCGCCGTGCCTCCGCCGCTGTCAGTTCCGCCCCCAAC
>DASXXT010000121.1:0-26250 GCA_036502965.1 Roseiarcus sp.
GCGGCGCATTGCCCCTCGCCGCTGACCGGACAGGGCACCAGCCTCGCCCTGGTCGGGGCGTATGTCCTCGCGGAGGAGATCGGCCGATCCGATGGAGACATGGAGGCGGCGGCGGGCCGGTACGAGCGGCGGATGCGCCCATTCGTCGCCGCGAACCTGGCGATCGACGTTTCCACGGGAAAAGGGATAGACGCGGCAAAAAACGCGATCGACATCGATCAAGCGATAGAGTTCTAGAAGCTCCCTCCAGATCACCTGCCGCCCGGTAGGGCCATGTCCAAGGCCGGATTACCGCGATCGCGACGACCTGACCGCCGGCGCGCGAACCAACAAAAATCGTCGACCGAGTTGCCAATCAACCGCCGCGAGGACGCAGAGGAACGAGATAAAAAGCGAAGCTGGAATCATATTCGGTCCCCGTCGGTCAGGCGGCACGAGCCCAATGTCGGTTATCGGGCTTGTTGGGATGGATACCGCTTCGAGCGCCGCATCGCCATTCAACGAGGGGTTCGCCTCGCTATACGTTGGTGTGAGCGCATCGCACCATTGGGCGGTCTCGCTGGACCCTACAGTCCCGCCGCCCGCCTCGCCGCCAGAACTGTGTTCGCCATCAGCATGGCGATGGTCATCCGGCCGACGCCGCCGGGCACCGGCGTGATCGCGCCGGCGACCGCGGCGGCCTCCGCATAGGCGACGTCGCCGACGAGGCGCGTCTTGGCCCCGCCAGACCCCTCATGCCCATGAGCCGGCAGGCGGTTGATGCCGACGTCGATCACAATCGCGCCAGGCTTGACCCAGTCGCCGCGCACCATCTCCGGCTGACCAACAGCGGCGATCAGGATGTCTGCGTGCCGCGCAACCGAAGGCAGATCGAGCGTGCGCGAATGGGCGACGGTCACCGTGGAGTGGCGCGTCAAAAGCAGCTGCGCCATCGGCTTGCCAACGATGTTCGAGCGGCCGATGATCACCGCCTCCATGCCGGGAAGAGTCCAGCCGAGCCGCTCGCAGGCCCGGTCGATGAGGATCATCGCGCCGGCGGGTGTGCAGGGGATTAGCGCGCGGCGCGTGTCGCCGATCGACAAGAGGCCGACATTGATCGGGTGAAAGCCGTCGACGTCCTTGGCGGGCGTGATCGCTTCCAGCACCCGCGTTGAATCGATGTGCTTGGGCAGCGGCAATTGCACCAGGATTCCGTGCACGGCCGGATCGGCGTTGAGAGCCTCAACCACCGCCAGCAATTCCGCTTCGCTGGTCTCGGCTGACAGATTGTGCTGGATCGAATGGAACCCGCCAGTCCTGGCCGCCCTGCCCTTGCCTGCGACATAGGTCTGGCTCGCCGGATTGTCGCCGACTAGCACGACCGCGAGACCCGGCGTCATGCCGAGCGCGATGAGAGCGCGCGCCTCCTCGGCGACCTGAGCGAGCACTTCGTCGGCGATCGCCGCGCCGTCGAGCACGAAGGCGGATGCGTCAGTCATGGATCGTCCTTGCGCAGGCCTTCCGACGAAGCCTCACTCCGGCCGGAAGACGAAGCGCGCCTCATGCTGCGCTCGCCCTCCCGGCTCCAACACGCGCATCCCGGGCTTGTCGAACAGATCGCCTGTGAAGCCGTCCGGATCGCTGTAACCGGTCCAAGCCTCAAGGCAGAGGAACGGCGCGCCGGGACGGGTCCATAGGGCCGCGTGCTGAAAGCTCTCATATTCCATCGTAATCGACGCCCCCGAGGCGTCGATGAAAGCCAGCGACCGGCTCACGCAGTCGAGGAAGCAAAGCGCGTCGCGTTCGAACAGGGCGTCCGACAGCGGCAGATTGCGGCCGCAAAGTGGGATCGGACGCGTGGCCGCGCGGACAAGCCCGCCCGGCGCGAGCTGCGGAACCTCGGGCCGCTCCGGCTTTTCGAATTGAACCAGCGCGCCCTCGCGCCCCGCCGCGCCGAGCGGAGAACGGAACCCAGGGTGCAGCCCGCAGGCGTAAGGCGCACGCCGCTCGCCGGGATTGGCGACGTCGATGGCGATTGCGAACGCGTCGGCGCCCAGCCGGTATTCGAGCGCGAGCGCGAAGGCGAACGGATAGACGGCGCGCGTGCGCGCATTGTCGCTGAGTGTGAGCCGCGCAAAGTCGGGCCCTGAAGCTTCGACGGCGAACGTCTCGAACCTCGCGAAGCCGTGCAGACCGAGCGGATAGCGGACCCCGTCGACCCGCTCCTCGCCGTCGCGCGTCCAGCCGACAACCGGATAGAGGATCGGACTGATGTCGCTCCAGATCGCCGGGTCGCCGGGCCACAGCAGGTCACGCCCCGCGATGCGCCAGCTTCGCGCCTCGGCGCCGAGAAGCGCGATCGTCGCCTGCGCATCGCCATGAGTCAGTGTGATCTCGGTCATGCAGTAACGCCCTCGAAAGCCGCGGCGGCGATAAGGGTATCTTTGACCCCGGGCGCGCAAGCAATGACGGGGGCCCCATGCCTGAGGCCACCGGCGCTGAGATAGTCGTTCACGTATCCGGCCGCCTCGCTGACCAGCAGGATACCGGCGAGACAGTCCCACGCATTCATATGATGCTCGACATAGCCGTCGAGCCGCCCGGCGGCGACATAGGCGAGGGCGAGCGCGCCGGAGCCAGTGCGAAATGGCGCAGCGCCCGTACGTGCGACACGTCGCAAAAGGTCGACGTAATGGTCGGGGCCCGCGCGCAGGTTCCAGCCGACCTCGATTGCGGAGCTGGCGAGCGAGCGCGCCGCCGACGCACGCATCAGCGCCCCGTTGAGCCGCGCGCCACCGCCACGCCGGCCTGCGAACAATTCGTCGCGCATTGGATCGTAAATGACGCCGACCTCGACCCTGTCGGCGGCGACACAGGCGATCGAGACGCAGAAATGCGGGACGGCGCGAGCGAAGTTCGCCGTGCCATCGATCGGATCAACGACCCAGTCCGCTCCGCCCGCGCGTGCAGGGCGGGCCTTGCTCTCTTCGCCGATGAAGCCGTCGGTGGGAAAAACTTGAAGCAGGCGCTTTGCGATGAACGCCTCCGTCTCTCCATCCACTTCGGTCAAATAATCCTGCGGGCCCTTGAAGCCAACCGTGAACGACTGGTCGAGGAAGCGCCGCCGCGCCGAAGCGCCGGCCTCGCGCGCCACGGCCTGCGCCGCGAGCAGCCGCATGTCCATGAGCGTGGAAGCGCCTTCGGTCATCGTATTTCCATCAAAAGTGGCTATAGGCGCCGCGCTCAAAGACGACCGGATTGCCGTCAGGTCCGATGAATTTCGGCGGCCCCCGGCCCTCCACAGCTTCGCCGACAAACGTCAACGGCACGCCCGCCGCCGCCGCCGCCTCCTCGAACGCGGGCGCGGATTTTGGCGGCGCCGAGGCGAGGAGCTCATAGTCGTCGCCCCCGGTCGCCGCAACTTCGAACAGGTCCGGATCGGCGGCGATCGCCGCGCGCGCGGCCGGCGAAAGCGGCAGACGATAGACCGGCACGCGCGCGCTGACCCCAGAGACATCCAGCATCTTGGCGAGGTCGCCGACAAAGCCGTCCGACACGTCCATGCCGCCGCTCGCGTGCGCGGCCATGGCGTCGATCAGCGCCAGGCGCGGCTGCGGGGTCAGATATCGCTCGAGCAGGAACGCCTTGTCGGCCTGCGGAATGTCCGGACCACGCCCCAGCCGGACCTTGAGGCCAATCGCGGCGTCGCCAATCGTGCCGGTGACATAAAGGCGGTCGCCGGGCCTGACGCCCGTGCGCCTGGGCATCCGCCCTTGTGCAATCGCGCCGATCGCGGTCACGCTGAGCGTCAATGGCCCCGGCGTCGCCACCGTGTCCCCGCCAACGAGGGGGCATTTGAAGGCCAAGACGTCCGCGCAGAGACCCTCGGCGAAGGCCGCGAGCCATTCGTCGCGCCAATCGGAGGGCAGCGCGAGCGCGAGCAGAAATCCGATCGGCCGAGCCGCCTTGGCCGCAAGATCGGACAGGTTGACCCGCAACGCCTTGCGGGCGATTGCGCCCGGGGGATCGTCAGCGAGGAAATGGACGCCCGCGACGAGCGCATCGGTCGTCAGCACTAGGTCTTCGCCGGGCAGCGGGCGCATCAGCGCGGCATCATCGCGCAGTCCCAAGCCTGCAGGCCCGGCCAGCGGGGCGAAATGGCGGGCGATGAGATCGGCTTCGCCTAGGCGAGGAGACATGGAAAGGGCGAATCCGGATGGGCGCACCAATGACTGGCCGCGGACCCCGGTCTGTTAGCGCATTCGCAGCGCGGTGTCGCCTGAAGCCCTGGGGGCAAATGGAGCAGGAATGGGGCAGCGGACTCGATCCGACTCGGGCCGCCTTTCTCTTGGCTCATTGTTTCCCGTAGAAAGCGAGCCGACCGCTCTTTGACTTTCTTTCCCCTTTGGAGATTGCGCCATGATTTTGGACAAGGGACCGCGCGCGCTGATCTGTGCCGGCTTTTTTTGCCTGGCCGCCGCGTTCGGCGGCGGCGCCCAAGCGGCTCAAGTTTACCCGGGTTGCGCTCAGCCCGGCCCGACCGGGAAAGTCTGGTGGTTCGACCCAGTCAACGGGAAGACGCCAGCTGCCGGCGGCCTCGGCACCCAGGCTGCGCCGTGGAACTCGTTGCAAGGTGTCCTGTTCAGAGTCCACCCCGGCTACACCCGCCCGCTGCTGTCGAGCGTCCCGTACATGCATGTCGTCGACGGCAAACGCGTTTACGTCGCGGATCAGCTGGGCAACCCGCCGGTCCAGCCCGGCGACACGATCGAGCTGATGAACGGCGACTACGGCGACATCGGCATTGGCGACTACATGCAGCAGGTCGTCAACCCGAGTTTCGTTACAGTCGAAGCCGCGCCGGGCCAGACGCCGGTGTTCTCAACCCTGTACATCCGCTCGACCAACAAGTGGGTGTTCAAGGGCATCAAGGTGCAGAGCCTACTCGGCACGAATAACAACAAGCAGGCGCTGGTGACCGTCACGGACCAGGGCGCATCGCTCCCGACCACCGATATCATCCTGGAGAACATGGATATTAGCTCGGCCGACAGCACGACGGGTTGGACTCAGGCGCAGTGGGCCGCCCGGGCGCGCACGGGTCTTCAGGTGTACGGCTCGGCAGGTAACGGCACGAATGGTATGCCCTATACGACCTGCGTCTCGATGACCGGGTCGCACATCCGGAATGTGCACTTTGGCGCGATCATCGCCGGGAACAATTCGCTGTTCTCGAATAACGAGATCGACCATTTCGGCGACGATGGGATCGACTACGCCGCGAGCAATCTCTCGCTCACGTACAACAGCATCCACGACGACCTGGACTTTGGGATCGGCGCGCACATGGACGGCATGCAAGGCGAGAACGGGGCGCTCCTTAGGGGCGTTCGGTACAACGCCTTCTCGAACATCCTGATCGACAGCAACCTAATCATCCGACAGACGGACCCGAAGCTCGCGTTCCCGACCTATCTGCAAGGGATCGACGCCTTTGACGAGGACTGGACGAACGTGACCGTGTCGAACAACGTCGTCGTGACCAGCGCCTGTTGGGGCATCGTCTATGCGAGCTTGCATGGCAGCAAGATCATCAACAACACGGTCGTTGCGGACGGCTTGATGCCCATGCCCGGGAACTGCAAGCCGGGCGTGGCCGTCGGCGACAAGACCCATGAAGGCCCGTCATCCAACGATGTGATCATCCGAAACAATATGGCCAACGGCCTCGCCATTTATAACCTCGACCCCAACATGACGATGGATCATAACATCTGTCTCACGATCGAGGGGAAGTGCGGGATCCTCACCTATGTGGGCGGCAAGCCGAAATATGGTGTCTACAAGCCAGGCGAATACGCAGACCACAATATCATCGAGAGGAAAGGCGCCGCCGGCATGTTTGTCAGTTTTGATCCCGCCAAGTTCGTCTACGACCTCAGGCTGAGACCCGAAGCCCTCGCGATCGGCGCCGGCAATTCCGCGGAAGCCCCGCCGGTCGACATTACAGGAACGCTGCGCGGGAGTCGGATCGATGTAGGCGCCTATCAGCACGGCCCGCTGAAATAGCCTGGGGCCGCCAGCGGCTAGGCGGGATGAAAGTTGCCCTCGCCGGCTCGCGCCCGTAAAGGTCGCCCCAAAAAGCGCTTGAAGGATAAAGCTTGACCGACGTGTTCCAACCGCGATCCGACTTCTTGCACGTGATGCAGGAGCGCGGTTTCATCCACCAGTGCTCCGACTTCGCCGGTCTGGACGAGAAGGCGCTCTCCGGATCGCTCGTCGCTTACATTGGCTTCGATTGCACCGCCCCATCTCTGCACGTCGGCTCGCTCGTGCAGATCATGATGTTGCGCTGGCTGCAGGAGACGGGCGGCAAGCCGGTGGCGCTGATGGGCGGCGGCACGACGATGGTCGGCGACCCGTCGGGCAAGGACGAAAGCCGGAAGCTGCTGACTGTCGCCGAGATCGAGGCCAACAAGGCAGGCATCCGCAAGGCCTTCTCCCATTTCATCCACTTCGGCGACCGCAAGCACGACGCGATCATGCCCGACAACGCGGACTGGCTCGCCGAGCTCAACTACATCGATTTCCTGCGCGAAGTCGGGCGCCATTTCTCGGTCAATCGCATGCTGGCCATGGACTCGGTCAAGCTCAGGCTGACCCGTGAGCAGGAGCTCTCCTTCCTCGAATTCAACTACATGTGCCTCCAAGCTTATGACTTCACCGAACTCTACAAGCGCTACGGGGTGACGCTGCAGATGGGCGGCTCCGACCAGTGGGGCAACATCGTCACCGGCGTCGATCTCGGCCGGCGCATGGGGCTGGAGCCGTTCTATGCTTTGACGTCGCCGCTCATCACCACGGCTTCGGGCGCTAAAATGGGTAAGACAGCCGCAGGCGCCATCTGGCTCGACGAGACCATGCTCGCGCCTTACGAGTACTGGCAGTTCTGGCGCAACGCCGATGACTCCGACGTCGGCCGTTTTCTCAGATTGTTCACGCTGCTGCCGCTTGACGAAATCGGCCAGCTCGAAAATTTGCCGGGGGCCGAGATCAACGAGGCGAAGAAGGCGCTGGCCAACGAGGCGACCGCGCTGCTTCACGGGCGCGCTGCCGCTGAAGTGGCCGCGGCCACTGCGCGCAAAACCTTCGAGGAGCGGGAGCTCGCGGACAGCCTGCCGACGGTCGATGTGCCGGGGACGGAGTTCGACGCCGGCTTCGGCGCGCTCAGCGCCTTCGTGCGCGCCGGCCTCGTCGCCTCGACTGGCGAAGCGCGCCGCCAGATCCGCGGCGGCGGCTTACGAGTCAATGACGCGACACTTGGCGACGAGAAGGCGCTCATCACCCGTGAGGCGCTGAAAGCCGGCGGAATCGTCAAGCTGTCGCTCGGCCGCAAGAAGCACGTCCTGCTCAGGGCGGTGTAGACGCGGTCGCCGACCGCGTCCCCCGCGCTCAGCGAGCGCGGCTAGACTTGGCCGCGCATCTGCCTGCCCTACCTATCGCGCCGGCCGGTGCGTTGGTGCGTCGCCTGTCTCGGCTGGATCGCGAGCGCCGCCGCGAGACGTCGTCCCGTCGATGGCGCCCAGCATCCGTCGCAAAATGCCAGGGGCGATCGCGGACAGCGGATTGACAGTCAGCGTCGGACTGCTCATCGACCCATGCATACGATAGCTGAGGCCGAAAACGCCGTCGTTGTCTCCGCCACTGAGCAGGACTCCAACGAGCGGGATTTTCGTCAGCATTGTATTGACCGTGTAGGCGGGCACGAACGAGCCGCTGATGTCGATTTGGTTGTGTTCGAAATCAATCCCGCCTTGGGTCGTAAGTCCTATACTTGGATTGTAGATGACGCCGTCCTGAATCGCGAGCTTGCCAGGGCTACGCTCAAAGGACGCCGTCATCTTCTCAAAACGAACGCGCGACGCATCGATAGGGGCGCCTCCGCTTTCCGATGCACGCTGCGGCGCAGCGCTGACCAGCTGGCGAAACGCCGGTTCGTCGCGGAGGACGAAGTCGGTGAGCGTAGCCTCGCCGGCGCTCAGATCGCCGCGAGAGCGGAGAAGCAGATTGAGGTCGCCGCCTTCGAGATGCGAATAGAGATTGGCGAAACGGACAAGCGCACCGGCGTCGGACGTCGAGATCCGGGTTTCCCCACCGCTTCCGGTCGCCCTCACCGCGCCGCCGCCAATTCGTCCGCGCAAGCTCCCGAGTCGTGTTTCGCCGCCGCGCCGGGACGCGGTGAGCTCCATGTTCATGATCGCCTGTTTGTTGGAGCCCATGACGCTCGCGATCCTGGCGTCGATGTCGAAATCCTTCGCAGAGCTTTGTCCGGAAGAGGTCCCCTCCAACAACGACCTGACAAACGCGCGGGCGTCCAGCGAAGCGCCGCGCACCGAAGCCTTTAGCGAAGTCGGGCCATTGACGACGTCAAGCTTGAAATCGTCGCCGGGCGCGATGCGCGCCTGAGTGATCGTCGCGGTCTCCACGGCGCCGTCGGTGTCCATTTGGGCCGAACCCCGCAACATCGGTACGCCCAGTTCGATGGCGATGTTGCTAAGCGAAGCGCCCTCCGGCGAGGGTTTGACAAGGAACGTCGCCTTGCCCGGCTTTCCAGCCGGCTTCGAGAGCCCCGGGACGGGATTGTCGATGCCTGCCGGCGTTAGGTCGATTTCGACCTCCGCGCTGGCGCGGGTCAGGGGCGCCTTGAGCTTGATGGGGAGCGGCCCGGTCAGCCACGAGCCGAGACTGATACCCCGTTTAGCCCGTCCGGCCGCGTCGAGGGCGAAAGTCACGGTCGCTGACCCTTCCTCGCCGGGCGCGCGGGCAACATCCACATGGGTCGCGGCGCCGAGAAGCTCTCCATCGCCGGAAATCTTCAGCACGTTGCGATCGGCCTCGAACGCGGCAGTCGCCGAGTCGAGCTTCTCGTCGGCGAGAAACTTCTCGATCTGGAGATTGTCGAGCGCCCCGCTGGCGTGGAACTGTGTGTCCTCCGGACGCGCGGTCTTCCCGAGCTTGAGATCGAGGACAAGATCGCCTTCTGCCTGCCCTTTGACGGCCGCAGGATCAAGTGTGAGGCCCGCCTGGCGGCGCAACGGTTCGCGCATGAGCAGATCGGCGAGCGCGTCTGCCGTTCCGGTCATGTGCGCCTTCGCGGAAGCGTCGACGATGGGTCTCGGCGTAATATCGGGGACAGTGAAGGCGAGGTCGTTCGCGCGCACCCGCCGCGACGGCGACAACACCATGGTCGCGTGGTTGCCCGAGACGGCGAACTCATGACCGGTGAAGGATCCCGTCCCCTCATCGGTCATCATCATCGGCAAGCCCGGCAAGAGGTCGACGCCGACATCACGGGTGGTGAACTCGCCGTGCAGGCTTTCGCGCGGCAAGCCGCGTTTGTGCGCCATCGCGTCGAGGTCGGCGGCAGTCCAGTTGGCTTTCAGCGATCCCTGAAGCCGTCCCCCGTGCAGATTCTGCGCGCACCATTCGCGAACATCGGGATTGATGAATTGCGGCCACAGACGAACAAGGTCGGACGTGGCGCTCGGGCCGGCTTCAATGCCGAGCTTGAGCGAAGATCCTTCGCCGTCCGGCGCGGTCTCGGCCTTAATCGCCACGTCGACAGTCGGTCCGCGCGCCGTGAGGCCGTCGATGATGAACTGGGACGTCGTTTCGAGGAAACGGGCATCGAAGACCATGGACTCGAGGGCGACCGGGTTGGCGCCGGGCCCCTCGGGACCGAATTGCGCGCCGCGCGAGTCGAGATGCGCTGTCCAGACCCTGGCCGCATCGGCCGGCGGGGCGATCCAGCCTTGCGTCTCGACATGCGTCAGTCCGGCGAGAACCTGAAGCCTGTCGACGCGAAACCGCCGGGCGTCCTCATCCCAGGCCATGGCGCCGCTCGCCTCGTCGATGAAAAACGGCGCCGCGTCGGGGTTGTTGATGCGCATGCGTCCGGCGCCGACAGTGAACCGGCCGGTGAACGCGCGCAGCACCGACTCGGGCCCGAGCTCGGCGTCGAGCTTGAAGGCAATCGGACCCTCGGCGGTCAGGGGCGGAGGCCTCTTGTCGAACGCCTGGAGGTCGGCAAGGCTGAGATCGTGGCCCTGGATCGAGAGGGTCGGCGCATCGCCGTCCGAGGCCTGGGCTGCGATTGTCCACGGTCCGGCTGGACCGGTCGCCGAGATCGTGGCGTCCGCCCTCGGACCCGTATGATCGAATGTGACGGCGAAATCCTTATATACGACGGAGCGCTGCATCGCTTCGTTGTCGATCTCGAAATGGCCCTTGCCGAGAGTCAGCCGGTCGAGCGCCTGGGTGGCGCCGGCCATGGTTTCGGCGGCGGCGCGGACGAGAGCGGCAAGCCCGGGGGTCGTTCCGGCTGAAGTCGCGCCGGGCAAAGGGATTGGGGTCGCGCCCGAATCGCTGGCGACCGCAAGCGACAGCGCGCCGTCGGCGGCGACGCGCAGGCGCAGGTCGAGCCCGTCGAGTTCAAGCCGCCGCACCCGGACGTCGAGCAGCGCCGCCGCGAAAGGATCGAGGCCAAGTTTGCCGCTCGGCGCCGAAAGGACCGTTCGGCCAGCGGCGTCGCGCACCGTCAGGCCCTTGAACCCCAGACCCAAGCCCCACGAATCGTGCATGAGATAGGTGGGTCCGAGAACGATGGCGTAACGGTCGCCGACGCGCTCCTGGAGCGAAGTTTGGATCTGGTCGTGCATGCCGACCAGCCGAAGTGGACCCCGCGCCAGCAAAGACGCCAGCGCCAATCCGCCAACAATGAACAGGGCCGCGACGAGTTCGACGGTCCGCAGACAAACATGAGTGATGTGGCGAGCGGGGATCCGGCGCCAGCGCGAGCGGAGGCGAGGACCCTGTGCGTCCGCCGCCATGCTGCGCACGGCGGACCGGGCGCGAGCCCGCGTCGTCATGCTATACCGACCGACCAATACCGATCACCCTCCGTGCCGAGAGCAACGTAAGCCCAATCTTCGTTGATTCGAAGGCGCCAAGCCCGCCTGTCCCTGGCGCTCGCGGCGCTTGCCGCAGACCGCCAGTTGAAACGGCGGACGCCCCGAGACAATGTCGGCCCGACGGCGAAGCCGCGTTCGGCGAGGACGCGAGTGATCCCATAATGAGACAAAACGAGGGCGATATGGCGAAGGAACTGGTTGAGGGCGATCAGGCGCCCGATTTTGAGCTGCCGACCGACGGCGGCGGCCGGACACATCTTAAGGATCTGAAGGGCAAGCCGGTGGTGATCTACTTCTACCCCAAGGACGACACCTCCGGCTGCACCGCCGAAGCCATCGCCTTCAACGGCTTGCGGGCCAAATTCGCCGCCGCCGGCGCCACGGTCATCGGCGTTTCGCCGGATAGCGCTGCGAGCCACGACAAGTTCAAGCACAAGCACGATCTGAAGATCGCGCTCGCCGCTGATCCGGAGCGCTTAGCGATCGAAGCCTATGGAGTGTGGAAGGAAAAAAGCATGTACGGCCGCAAATATTTCGGCGTCGAGCGCTCGACCTTTCTCATCGATCGCGATGGTCGCATCGCCAAGGTCTGGCGCAAGGTGAAAGTGACGGGCCACGCCGACGAGGTCCTGGCGGCGACCAAGGCGCTCTGACGCGGGAAGGCTTTCGTAGGCGCCAACCATGAGAAGGCCGCCTCGGCGGGCGGCCTTCCTACATAGATGCGTAGTGGCAGGTTTCAGGCGGCGAGCGTTCTCGTCTGTCGCGCTCTACGATAGCCCGCATAGCCGAGGCCCGCGAAGCCAAGCAGCATCATCGCCCACGTGGAGGGCTCGGGCACCGCGTTGAGGTCAGACTGGAAGGAGGCCGTGAAACCGTCGGCCCTGGCGCCGGCGCTCAACAAGATACTCACATCAAGCGGGCTCGCCGTTTCTGCAAAGGTCGAGACAATGGTGAATTGAGTAAAGTCCGCAGCATCCGATATGAATGCCACAGTGCCGTTATTTGGGACGCCGACAATGTCGCTGAGCGCGTCGGTGCCTGGCTCAATCAGCCCAATCCACTTGCCGAGAAAATCGGGGTTGGTCGGGAGTATGCTAATAGACCACATCTTTCCTGGGAAATCCAGGTCGTCTTGTTCAGTAATCGCCAGCAGGCTCAGCTGCGAGCCGTCGGGATTGAAGAATTGCAAGCAGTCGGACGCGTTGGGGTCGGAGCCGCCTGGGCATGAGGTCGCGGACTGCGCGTGAGCCGCCGTTACCCCGAATACGGACAGCGCAGCCAGAGCAACGGCGGCGCCAAGGGTCGCTATCTTAAGCATAGAAGATCCCCCTATTCTGGTGAGGGAACAATCTTCCCTCAGGTGGCAAAAATCGAAATATAAGTGACAGTCGGTTGTACTAGGGACATCTACATTGCGTCAACTGAGTAAAACTACCCAGATTAAACAGCACGGGCGAGGTAGTTGCATTGGTTTACAAAGTAAACTTCCGCCGACGGGCGCGAGGACTGGCCGCGACTAAGGCACAGGCCGCCCACAGGCGGCCTACCAAACGGTCACACCACACCGCGCGGGCGTGTTGTTTCGCGCCGCGGCGACAGCCTAGCCCGCGAAACCGAGCAGCATCATCGCCCACGTCGTCGGCGCCAGGACCGTTCGGCGCCTTCGACAGCATGCGACCGAGCGCGTACCACTAGAAACGCAGCCCTCCGCGCCGAACTTCAGCGACGAGTTCGACCGTCGCGTGTCGTCAGGAATCATCAAGGAATTGAGCTCTTCTCGATCCATTAACCTTAATGAGCTTTGCTCGGCGGTCGGGGATGCCCCTTTCGCCAGGCTGGAGCGCTGGTTCATGTCGTTGCGAGAGGACTATCCGGAGTGGGGGCCGCCGGGGCCGCACTATTGTCTTTCGCTCTCCCGGGGCGACGCCATCCGTAGCGTTCGGCTCGGGCGGGCCGGCGTTGGGGCGATCGCGGCGCTCGCGCTGCTCTCATTCGCCTGGACAGCCTCCGTCACCCTTTATGTCGCCTTCCACGACGACCTGATGGGCGCGGTCATCGCGCGCCAAGTGGAAATGAAGGCGACTTACGAGGACCGTCTGGCCGAAGCGCGCGCGCGCCTCGATGAAGCTGCGAGCCGGCAATTGCTCGAGCGCAATTCCTTCAAAGGTAAGGTGAACGAAGTCATGTCCCGGCAGGCCCGGCTGGAACAACGCGGCGCGATTGTCGCTGCGCTGGCCGAGACGGAGGCGCGCAACCAGCGCTCGGCTGCCCGGCGCCAAGCCGCGACCGCAAACCCTCCCGATGCTCTCAGGGCGATCCGGGCTGTCAGCGCGGCGACAGCTCCAGGCGCAAGCGTGGAGGACGCCGCGCGCGCCTACGCTCCTCTTCCGGAGCCTGGCGTCGAGCCTCAGGCCGTCAAGCCTCATCCGATCGATGAATCGGGAGAGAATTTGAGCGCCCTGCCCTCGGACGCGCCGTTCACGAGGGCAAGTGTGGCGAGAGCCGCAGACAGTCTCGAGCCCTCGGCGCGCCTTGCGCTGGTCGATCGCTCGCTTGACCGGATAGAGGGCAACCAGACCAAGGCTCTCGCCGCCATCGACCGCGCTGCTGAGCGTTCCGCCGCGCGCGACGCAGCGATCGTCGCCGAGACCGGGCTCGATCCGGCGAAACTCTCTCTGCCTCACGGCGAAGGCGGGGTCGGCGGCCCCTACATTCGAGCCGAGGTTGATCCGAACACGCTCGCGCTCGACCTGGCGCTCACGCGCGTTGTTCGCGAGGTTGCAACCGCGGAACGCCTCAAGGCGCTCATGCCCTTTGTGCCCCTGCGCATGCCGCTCTCCGGCGATCCCAGCCTCACCTCGACCTTCGGCTATCGCGTCGATCCGTTCCTGGGCCGTTTGGCGCTGCATCCAGGCGTCGATCTCGCCGAGGCTTATGGCGCTGAAATCCACGCCGCCGCCGCCGGTCGCGTCGTGCATGCCGGACCCGCGGGCGGCTACGGAATCATGGTCGAAATTGATCACGGCAACGGGCTCGCCACCCGCTATGCGCACATGTCGGAAGCTCTGGTCGAGGAAGGCCAGGAGGTCGACAGGCGAGCCGTCTTAGGCAGGCTCGGCTCGACCGGCCGCTCGACCGGGCCGCATCTGCACTATGAAGTGCGCGTCGACGGCGAGCCGGTCGATCCCGAGCGTTATTTGCGCGCCGGCGCCGATCTTGCCGCGGCGGAATAGCGCGCTGCATTTTGGTTTCCTCACCCCCTCGTCCTGAGGAGCGCTAAAGGCGCGTCTCGAAGGACAGTCCCGAGGGTGCCTCTCGCTTGCGCATACTGGAACGTCCTTCGAGGCCGCTGCGCTGCGCCTCAGGACGAGGTCGGGTGGGAAAGCTGCTCGATCCGATTGCAGCGCGCTCTAGCGACGTTCCGCAGTTCCTCTTTCCAGGGCGGGCCGCTAAACAGGGCCGCATGCTGGACGTTCTGCTGTTTCGCGCGCTGAGCCTGCTTGGCCTCGCCATTCTGGTCGCGCTCGCGGCGCGCCGCCTGCGTCTGCCCTATACAGTCGGCCTCGCGCTCGCGGGCGCGGCGCTCGCCGCCACCCGGATCGATGCCGGCCTGGCGCTGACCCACGACCTCATCTTCGACGTGGTGCTGCCGCCGCTCCTGTTCGAGGCGGCGATGAACCTGCGCTGGAGCGATCTCAAGCGCGATCTCTTTCCGGTGGTCGCGCTGTCGACGGTCGGCGTCGTCCTGTGCGCGGCTGTGGTGGCGGGCGGGCTCGTTTATTGGCTTGGCTGGCCGCTCGAATCCGCACTCGTCTTCGGCGCGCTGATCAGCGCGACCGACCCGATCGCGGTCATCGCGCTGCTTAAGGAATCGCGAGTCACCGGTCGGCTTGGACTCCTCATCGAAGCCGAGAGCCTGTTCAACGACGGCGCCGCCGCAGTCCTATTCACCCTCATCCTCATCTGGGCGGTTCATAGTCCAGAGGGCGGGAATCCGCTCGCCGCTGCCACGACCTTCGCCGTCGTCGCCGCCGGCGGCCTCGCTGCAGGGTTTGGCGTCGGAATGATTGCAGTCATGATCGCGGGAACGTCGGATGATCATCTGGTCGAGACGGCGCTGACCGTGGTCGCGGCCTTCGGCTCGTTCCTGATCGCCGAACATTTCGGCGCCTCCGGCGTGCTAGCGACCGTGGCCGCCGGCATGACGATGGGCAATCTCGGCGTCCTCATGCCGAGGGAGCGGTTCGGTCTGTCGCTCACCCCGCATGGGCGGGCGTTCGTGCTTGAGTTCTGGGAGTTCGCCGCTTTTCTCGCCAATTCGCTGGTGTTCCTGCTGATAGGCTCGGCAATGGCGACCATCGATTTCGCTCGGGAAGGGTTCGTGGCCCTGGCGCTGGTCATCGCGCTCGCCCTCCTGGGCCGCGCGGTCGCAGTCTATCCCGTCTGCCTAGCCTTCCTACGCTCGCGCTGGGCGATTCCGCTCAATCAGCAGCACCTGATGTGGTGGGGCGGATTGCGGGGCGCTTTAGCATTGGCGCTGGCGCTGGCGCTGCCGGCCGATCTTCCCCGTCGCGACGACATTCTCATTTCCGCGTTCGCGGTCGTCGCCTTTTCCGTCATCGTCCAGGGCCTGACGGCGCCGCTGGCGCTGAGGGCGCTGAGAGTGACGCCGAAGCGGAAGCCGGCTGCAAAATTTGACTAAATCGGAGCGCCGATGGGCCCACCGCCCTCAGGTCGCATCCCCCACCAGCACGCCCGCCTTCTTGACCTTCGCGGCGCGCAGTCGCGCGACCTCGATCACGTCGGCGCCAAGCAGTGGTCGCAGATAATCATGGAACGCCGGGGTCACGTCGTTGCCCGCCGTGTTGATCAGATGATCCTCCATCACGCGCGTCTTGCCGGCGACCGTCTCGAGCGGAATCAGAGGATAGTCGACCGCGTAGTTGCCGACACGTTGGATCGCCACCGAGCCGTCGCCCGCGCCTCGAAGCGCATATTGCACCGCCTTCTCGCCAACCTCGCGCGCCTCGCGCTGATCGACCTTGCTGACGCAGCCGACAAATGAGCGCTGCAGATAGCCGAAGGTGTCGCCGCGCACGCGCTTGATGCCCAGCTTGGACTTCACCTCCTCGCAAAGGAGATCGGCGAGCGCGCCGGTGCCGGAGAGTTGGACGTTGCCATGCGCATCCTTCTCGGCTTTGCCCATAAGCTTGGTGATAATCGCCTCGCCCTTGTCGTCGTGGATGCCTTCGGAGACGGCGACGATGCAGCGCCCATGGCGCTCGAACGTCTCCTTGACGTCGGTCACGAACTTGTCAACCTGAAACGTCCGCTCCGGCAGATAGATGAGATGGGGCCCATCGTCGGGATATTTGCGCGCCAGTGCGGAAGCTGCGGTGAGGAAACCCGCGTGCCGGCCCATCACCACGGCGACATAGACGCCCTTCAGCGCCAGATTGTCGAGATTGGCGCCGGCGAAGGCCTGGACGACGAAGCGCGCCGCCGACGGATATCCGGGCGTGTGGTCGAAGCCGACCAGATCGTTGTCGATGGTTTTGGGGATATGAACCGCGCGCAGGCCATGGTCGGATTTCTTCGCCTCCTCGGCGACGATGCGCACCGTGTCGGAGGAATCGTTGCCGCCGATATAGAGAAAAGTGTCGATCGCGTGCGCTTTCAGGATCTTGAAGATCTCCTGGCAATACTGCCGGTCGGGCTTGTCGCGGGTCGAGCCGAGCGCGGCGGCCGGCGTCGCCGCGACCGCCTCGAGGTTGGCGACCGTCTCCTGCCCGAGATCGACAAGATCGTCGTTGACGATCCCACGCACCCCCTGCAGCGCGCCATAGACATGCGTGACCTCGGGAAACCGCCGCGCCTCCAGCGCCACGCCGGCCAGCGACTGATTGATGACCGCCGTCGGCCCGCCTCCCTGGGCGACAAGGATCTTGTGCGACATGCCTTCCAGCCTCCCGCTCGTGAGCGCGGGCGCGCGCCCGCGCTCAGCCTTTAGGAGGCGCCTGTGTCACGCGCAAGCCAGGGGCGTGCGCGGTCAGGCCTCGCCGAAAGCCTGGTCCGGCTAGACTTGAAGACATCGAAGCGCAATACTTACGCCGCGCCGCTCGCCAAATCTTATGCGGGCGAGTTCAAGCGCTTCGCGCCGGGGTGAGGGGACGAAAGCCGTAGGGACCCGCGAGCCGCTGGAACGAATACAGGTGGGCGTGGCGTGTTTGGTTGGGGGAATTGCCGGCGTGTCAGCGCAATCCCCGAGATTAAGGGCTAAATATCACACTCATTGCGTTTTCGCCCCTCGTCATTGAGCTCGGATCGTCATTTGCGTCGACTTGAAATGGAGGACTCATGCTCAAAGCAACCGCATTCGCGCTTTTCGCCGCCTTCCTTGGCGCGCAAAGCGCCGCCGCCCAAACGATGACCCTGACCAGTCCGGACGTTGCGCCGGGCGCGCGCATCGCTGACGAGCACGTCTTCAACGCCTTTGGCTGTACGGGCGGCAACATTTCGCCCGCGCTCTCCTGGTCCGGAGCCCCCAAGGACACGAAGAGCTTCGCGCTCTCCGTTTACGATCCCGATGCGCCGACCGGCAGCGGCTTCTGGCACTGGATCGTCTTCAACATCCCGCCGGATGTGACGAGCCTACCCAAGGGCGCCGGCGATCCGAAGGGTCCAGCGGCGCCCAAGGGCGCGGTCCAGAGCCGCACTGATTTTGGCGTTCCCGGCTACGGCGGCCCCTGCCCTCCCAAGGGCGACGCGCCGCATCATTATCACTTCACGATTTTCGCCGTGGACACTCCGAAGCTCGACGGAGACGAAACTACGAGCGCGGCTGTCGTCGGCTTCATGCTTCACTTCCACACGCTCGCCAAGGCCGAGCTGATGGGCGTCTGGGGGCAGTGATCACTTGCCCGAGCCTCTCCGGTCGGGCGATGCAGTTTACCTAACAAAAAAGCCTTGCGCGCGGCGTTAGCTTCCGCCGCGCGCAGGGCGGCTCCCGTTAGAGCAGATTGCGTTTGAGTCGACGCGGCCATTTGTAGCCGCGCTCGATGAGCGCGGCGGACGCGGTCGGCGACCGCGTCCGCAGAGTCCCATTCGGAACTGCAATCTGCTCTAAAGAGCGTGCGCCGTCTTAAGAGCGTCCGCGAGATCCTCGTAATATTCACAGTCTTTCGATCCGCAGAGCTTCTCGATCGTCGCCAATTGATCCTTGGCCAAGTCGAATTTGCCCTGGATGACATAGGCTTCGCCCAGATACTCGCGCACCTGGGGATAGGTCGGGTCGAGAGCGACGGATTGCAGATAATAGCCAACCCCTTCGTCGGTCCGCCCAAGTTTCCGTGTCGCGTAGCCGCGATAGTTGAGGGCGCGGGGGGTATTGGGATTCCCAAGCATGTCGAGGACGTCGATCGCCTCTTGGTACCGGTCGGCCTTGGCGAGCGAATAGGCGTATTCGGTCAGGTCAGGGTCGGGCAAAACGCCGCTGTGTCTCTCCAGGCACTTGCGCGTCTTCTTGTCCCAAACCTGACCCGGCGCGCATGTCGTGAGGTCGGTCTTCTTGACGCCGCGCTGATCCTTCGTTGCGGCCCCCGGTGCGCCGCTGGCGCCGCTTCCCGCGCTGGCTCCTGTTCCGCCGCTATTGTCTCCCCCTGCCGCCATAGCGGGCGCGGCTAGTCCTAGGCCGAGGACGAAAATTCCACAGAAGAGGGTCGACGCGAGACCATGATGGCCTTTGTGGGGGAATGGAAAAGAATCTGTCATGATTGGGTCTTTCCGTTGGAGGTGACGAACCCAGAAAACGCTTGAGCCCACGAATTTATTCGCAACCGGTCATTTGCTCAAGTCGAGAACGTTGGCGCCTGGCCCTAACAACCGGTCCGATAAACGCGGCGAACGCGCTCCTAACGCCAAGGGTGGAATCATCGAACCCGCGCGCACGGGTAGATGTCACGAATTTCCCTGTTGAAATCCGCGCCAAGAGAATTCTGCGCAAGAGCTCTTCAAACACCGTTCTAGTCACACCATAATATTGGTAAACGCCGGTGTTGTGAAACTCGATCTCAAGCGTTCGCGATCGAGGATCATGACCGACAGACCGCGGACCAGATGAATTGACCGCCGCCGACGCATCGGGTTTAAACCGATGGGCCCGCGGAATGTCGCTGCTTACGGCATCACGTAGGTCGCGCGCCCCTTGCCCAAAAGCGCGGAGGGAATGGCGCCAGGCTCATTGACGGAGAAGACGACGATCGGGATGCCGTTGTCGCGCGCAAGAGCAAAAGCAGCCGTGTCCATTACTTGCAAGTTGCGGGCGATCGCTTCGTCGTGGGTCAGGCGCTCGAAGCGCGTCGCGGCCGGATCCTTCTTCGGATCGGCGGAATAGATCCCGTCGACATGCGTCGCCTTCATCACCGCATCGCAAGAGAGCTCCGCCGCGCGCAGCGCCGCGCCTGTGTCGGTAGTGAAGAACGGATTGCCGGTGCCCGCGGCGAGAATGATCACCCGATGCTTGACCAGATGGGCGAGCGCGGCCTGACGCGAGTAGGGCTGGCACAGGGACGGCATGGCGACCGCGGAGAGCACGCGCGCGGGCTGGTCGATCTGTTCGAGCGCGCCCTCCATCGCCAGCGCGTTCATCACCGTCGCCAGCATGCCGATCGAGTCGGCGCGCGCGCGCTCGATCCCCTTATCCGCGCCCTGGAGGCCGCGAAAGAAATTGCCGCCGCCGACGACAACCGCGACTTGCACCCCAAGGTCCGCCGCCGCCTTCAGATCTTCGGCGATGCGCTGGAGCGTCCCCGCGTGCAGGCCATGCGTGTCCGGCCCCATCAGCGCCTCGCCCGACAGCTTGACGACAACGCGCTTGAACAACGGTTGCGGCGCTTTCGACATGCTGCCCCTCCTCGCGACGCGCGCCGCCGCGCGATCGCCTGTCCGGCCATCGTGCGCGGTAAAAAAAACGGCCCTAAGGGCCGCTTGATAATATCGCCAGGCCGTCAGGCCTCTTCCGCCGTCTTCTCGATGCCTTCGCCGAGCGCGTAGCGGACAAAGCCGGTAACGGCGATCGGCGCGCCGACCGTTTTTTCAGCTTCCTTGATCGCCTGAGCGACACTTTTTGCCGGATCATGGACATAGGCCTGATCGAGGAGAGTGACCTCCTTGTAGAAGGTCTTGAGGCCCGAATCGACGATCTTCTCGATCACGTTTGCGGGCTTGCCGGCGTTCTTCTCGGTCAGCACGGCGCGCTCGCGCGCAACGGTCGCCGGGTCGATCCCGGCTGCGTCGAGCGCGACCGGACTTGCGGCGGCGACATGCATCGCGATCTGCCGCCCGAGCGCGCTGAGCTTTGCCCTGTCGCCAGCCGACTTGAGCGCGACGATAACGCCAATTCGGCCAAGCCCGTCGGCGACCGACCCGTGCACGTAATGACCAATCGCGCCTTCGGCCACTCGGAGGCCCTGCGCGCGACGCAGCGTCATGTTTTCGCCAATGGTGGCGATGGCGTTGGCGATCGCCTCAGTCACCGTGCCGCCGCCTGGATAACGCGCGCCGAGCACCGTCGTCGCGTCGACGTCGGGCGCCTGGTCGAGCGCGACCGCGAGCACGCCGCGCACCAGCGCCTGGAAGTCATCGTTGCGGGCGACGAAGTCGGTTTCGGAATTGACCTCGAGAAGGACGCCGAGATTGTCCTCGACGGCGGCGCCGACAAGACCTTCGGCCGCCACCCGCCCGCTCTTCTTGGCCGCCTTGGCGAGGCCCTTCTTGCGCAGCCAATCGATCGCCGCCTCGATGTCGCCGTTGGTCTCGCTCAGCGCATTCTTGCAATCCATCATGCCCGCGCCGGTCTTTTCGCGCAGATCTTTGACCAGTCCGGCGGCAACGGTCGCCATGCACGTCCCTCTTTTGCTCTTGAGCCGCGCGCGCAGCTCAACCCCTACTCCGCGGCCATCAGCTCGCGCGCCTGCTCGCTCCACTTGTCGCGCGCGATGCGGCCGTTGAACCTGAGATCGGCGTCGAGGTTCGCGGCCTCCTCCGGCGTCATCGCGGCGAGCTGCCAATAGTGGAACACGCCATGTTCGTTGAGCTTCTTGACGATCTGCGGACCGACGCCGGTGAGCTTGGCCAGGTCGTCCGGCGCGCCGCGCGGCGCGGCCAGGAGCTCGAACCGCTCGGTCGACGCTTCCGGCTCGGTCGGCGAGGCTTCCGGCTCGACCGTCTCCGGCAGCGGCTCGGCGACGGGCGCCTCGGCTTCGCCGAGATCGACCCCCTGCGCGCCCTGGCCGCGCGAAATGCCGTCGATCGCCGCGCGCGCGATGAGATCGCAATAGAGCTGGATGGCGCGGCCGGCGTCGTCGTTGGCCGGGACGGGATAGCTGATGCCGTCCGGATCGCTGTTGGTGTCGAGGATCGCGATCACGGGAATCTTGAGGCGATTGGCCTCCTTGATCGCCAGCGCTTCCTTGTTGGTGTCGATGACGAACACCAGATTGGGAACGCCGCCCATGTCCTTGATGCCGCCGAGCGCGGTCTCGAGCTTTTCGCGTTCGCGCGACAGCATGAGGCGCTCCTTCTTGGTCAGGCCTTTCGCGCCCTCGCCGAGGAGCTCGTCGACTTTGCGCAGGCGCGAGATCGACGCCGAAATCGTCTTCCAGTTGGTCAGCATGCCGCCGAGCCAGCGTGCGTTGACAAAATATTGCGCCGAGCGCGTGGCGGCGGCCGCGATCTCATCCGACGCCTGGCGCTTGGTGCCGACGAACAGCACCCGCCCGCCCTTGGCGACGGTGTCGGAGACCGCCTTCAGCGCCTGATGCAGCAGCGGCACCGTCTGGGCGAGGTCGATGATGTGGATCGAGTTGCGCGAGCCGTAGATATAAGGCGCCATCTTCGGGTTCCAGCGGTGCGACTGGTGGCCGAAATGGGCGCCCGCCTCGAGCAGTTGGCGCATGCTGAAATCTGGCAAAGCCATAGAGCTTATCCTTGTCCGGTTGAGCCTCGGCGGATCATGAGAAGCGAGACGAGCTCGCCACCGGAGCGGAACCTTGGATCAGGAGCCGCGTAAAATCCGCCTGTGGAATGGCGCGGCATATAAGCGAGGCACGAGGGAAAGGCAAGCACGACGCCCTCAGCGCACTCGCTTCAGCGCGCCGAAGAACCTGTCGTCATATCGTCACATCCGCTCATCAAGGCTTAAGCTCGAGATCAACCGGGGCGGGCGGCGCAAATTCCGATTGCCTTCGCCGCGGCAACCGTGTTTGACGTTTTTTCGCGTCCGTCTGGCCGCTTCAGACTGTAGGTTCCTGACACGCGCCAGGCGGAATTCGCTCATGCTGAACTCCCTTGCGTCCGCCGGACGGCGGGCCCTGCCGAACCAATGGGACCTCATCGCTTTCGCGGCAATTTTGGCGATTCTGACCGCAATCGCGAAAAGCTATCACGGCATTTCGGCGCCTCTGCCCGCGCCTAACGAAAGCCCGGTTTCGCTCGACTATTGGCAGCTCCCCTATTACGCGCTGAGAACGACGTTGCGGATGTTCGCCGCGCTCGCCGCTTCGCTTATTTTCACCTTCACCTACGCCACCCTCGCCGCCAAGAGCAGGCGCGCCGAGATGATTCTGATCCCGGTGCTCGATGTCCTGCAGTCGGTGCCGATCCTGGGCTTCCTCTCCTTCACCGTGACCTTTTTTCTCAACCTTTTCCCCGGCAACACCATGGGGGCGGAGCTCGCGGCCATCTTCGCGATCTTCACCAGCCAAGCCTGGAACATGGCCTTTTCCTTCTACCAGTCGCTGCGCACCGTGCCTCGCGACCTCGATGAAGTGGCCCGAGGTTTCCGCCTGACCGGCTGGCAGAAGTTCTGGCAGCTCGAGGCGCCGTTCGCGATGCCCGGCCTCATCTGGAACACGATGATGTCGATGTCGGGCGGCTGGTTTTTCGTCGTTGCCTCCGAAGCGATCACGGTCGGCGATACGACGATCGCGCTGCCGGGAGTGGGATCCTTCATCGCCAAGGCCAACGATGCGGGCGACTGGTCGGCGATCGGAGCGGCGGTGCTGACCATGGGAATCGTCATCCTCTTGTACGATCAGTTGCTGTTCCGCCCGATCGTCGCCTGGGCGGCCAAGTTCCGCGTCGAATTGTCGGTGAGCCAGGACGTCGAGTCCTCCTGGGTGCTGAACCTCATCAAGCGCACGCACTGGCTCCGCCTGGGCGTCAGTCCGGTCCTCGCTGCTCTCCGAAGCGTCAGCCTGTGGCCGGTGCGTTTCCCGACCATTGTCCCGGCGCAGAAAACGTCAAAGGAGCCGTCGCGGCTCCTCGACGCCATCTGGATCCTCATCATCGTCGCCGTCGCCGCCTGGGCGGCGTGGCTAACGGTTTCCTATATCGCGACCGAAATCAGTTGGGACGAAGTGGCGCATGTCTTCGTTCTGACGTTTTATACGCTCATTCGCGTCGTACTGCTGATGGCGCTCGCCACTCTTGTCTGGGTTCCGATCAGCGTCTGGATCGGGCTGCGGCCCCGCTGGGCCGAGGCCATTCAGCCGATTGCGCAATTCCTGGCCGCTTTCCCGGTCAACCTTCTGTTCGGCGCGGCGGTCAGCCTCGTCCTCGCCTACAATCTCAACCCGAACATCTGGCTCAGCTTCCTCATCGTCTTCGGCACCCAGTGGTACATCGTCTTCAACACGATCGGCGGCGCGGCCGCATTTCCCAACGACTTGCGGGAAGCCGTAGCGAACTTTGGCGTTCGCGGCTGGCGTTGGTGGTCTCAGGTGATCATTCCCGCCGTCGCCCCCTTTTATTTGACCGGCGCGATCACCGCGTCGGGGGGTTCCTGGAACGCATCGATTGTGGCTGAATATGTCAAGTGGAAAGACCACAGCGTGGTCGCGCAGGGCGTCGGATCCTACATCGCCAAGGCCACGGACAAGGGCGACTTTCCGAGAATTGTGCTGGGCGTCGCGATGATGTCGCTGTTCGTGACGCTGTTCAACCGCCTGTTCTGGCGACGGCTCTATGCCTATGCGGAGCGGCGGCTGCGCCTCTGACCGCATCGCTGATTAGGAGTTCGGCCCATGTTGGACACCACCGTCGCGACGATCCTCGACGTCGACAGCGTCAGCCAGGTCTTCTCGACAGGTTCGGGCGAAACGCGGGCGCCGGTGCTGAGCGACGTTTCCATGCGCATGAAGACCGGCGAAATCGCTGCGCTGCTCGGCCGCTCCGGCTCCGGCAAGTCTACCCTTCTCAGGATCATCGCCGGCCTTACGCGTCCCACGCAGGGAACGGTGAAGATTGGGGGCGAGCCGGTCGATGGACCGGCGAAGGAAGTCGCGATGGTGTTTCAGAGCTTCGCGCTTTTTCCCTGGCTCGACGTCCTCGACAATGTCGAGATCGGGCCCCGCTCCAATGGCGTGCCGCTCGATGAGACCCGCAAGCGGGCTTTGAAAGCCATCGACACCATCGGCCTCGACGGATTTGAATCAGCTTACCCAAAGGAGCTGTCGGGCGGAATGCGCCAGCGCGTCGGCTTCGCGCGGGCTCTCGTCATGCAGCCGAAGATCCTGCTGATGGACGAGCCGTTCTCAGCCCTCGACGTGCTCACCGCCGAAACCTTGCGCACCGACCTGCTCGATCTGTGGCAAGAAGGGCGCATACCGATCAAAGCGATCCTGATGGTCACCCATAATATCGAGGAGGCGGTGCTGATGGCCGACCGCATTCTCGTACTGTCGTCCAATCCCGGCCGCATCGCTTCCGAGATCCCGGTCACCCTTCCCCACCCGCGCGATCGGCTGGACAACGATTTCCGCGCCCTGGTCGATAAGATCTACGCACTGATGACGCAACGGCCGGATCCGACGAAACCGGCGACGCGCGAAGCCGCGACGGCGGTCGGTCTTGGCCTCGCCCTTCCGCGCGTATCGACCAATTCGCTCGCCGGCATGCTTGAGGAGATCGCCGTTCCGCCCTACGACGGAAAGGCGGACCTGCCGCATCTCGCCGACTCGCTGCAACTCGAAATCGACGACTTGTTCCCGCTCGGCGAGACCTTGCAATTGCTGCGCTTGGCGGAATTCGAGGAGGGCGACATCAAGCTGACGCAGCTCGGCCGGCGGTTCGTCGACATGGACGTCGACCAGCGCAAGAAGGTGTTCGGCGACCAGGTGCTGGCGCACATCCCGCTCGCCTCCCACATCAAGCGTGTTCTTGACGAGCGTCCGACCCATCGGGCGCCCGCGACCCGCTTCCGCGAAGAGCTCGAGGACTACATGTCCGAGGATTATGCGGAGCGGACGCTGCGGGCGATCATCAATCTCGGCCGCTATGGCGAGCTGTTCGCTTATGATGAAAACAGCCAGACGTTCAGCTACGAGAATCCGCAATAGCGATCTGCGGATTCGGCTCCTCGCCGGGTTTTGACTTGCCTTGAGTAATGCGCTGCAATAGCCATATTGCAGTGCGAGAGCGCTTTAGGTCCATGGGAGACGCTCGATGACGCCGACCTCCGCTACCCTTGCCAAGAGCGACAAAACCGTCGAGGCGCCAGCCGCGGCCTCCGCCACCCTTACCGTCGGTCAGAAATCCGTCGAACTGCCGATCCGGAAGGGTACGGTCGGCCCGTCGGTCATCGACATCGGCAAGCTCTACGCCCAGACCGGCATGTTCACCTACGACCCGGGCTTCACCTCGACCGCGAGCACGGAATCGGAGATCACCTACATTGACGGCGACGAGGGCGTGCTCCTCTACCGGGGCTACCCAATCGACGACCTTGCCGAGCACGGCGATTTCCTGGAGACCTGCTACCTCCTCCTGTATGGCGAGTTGCCGACCGCCGCGCAGAAGGCCGACTTCGACTATCGTGTCACCCGCCACACCATGGTGCACGATCAGATGAACCGTTTCTTCAACGGTTTCCGCCGCGACGCGCATCCGATGTCAGTGATGGTTGCTTGCGTCGGCGCGCTAGCCGCCTTCTATCACGACTCGACTGACATCACCGATCCCTGGCAGCGCGAAGTCGCCTCGATCCGCATGATCGCGAAAATGCCGACGCTCGCGGCTATGGCCTTCAAATATGCGATCGGCCAGCCATTCGTCTATCCGAAGAATGATCTCGATTACTCCGCGAATTTCTTGCGCATGTGCGTCTCGGTCCCGTGCGAGGACTACAAGGTGAACGCCGTCCTGGCGCGCGCGCTCGATCGCATCTTCATCCTCCACGCCGACCACGAGCAGAACGCCTCGACCTCGACCGTGCGCCTGGCGGGATCCTCCGGCGCCAATCCGT
>DASXXT010000122.1:0-5160 GCA_036502965.1 Roseiarcus sp.
CAAGCGCGATCGCACCGACCGCGAACTCCTTCTGGATGCCGAGGAGGGCGCCTGAAATGACCCCCTGGTCGTAGCCGAAGAGGGCGCCGGCCAACACAACGACGGCGATGACGCTCGCGGCGGGCGAAGGGAAGATGATCGGGGGCCGGATCCGGGAGTTCGCCTCGCGGACGGCCGTTGGGAGCGGTTGTTGCGCCGCGCCTCCGTGTCTCAGCCATGCCCCCTCCCCCTTCTGACAGGTCTTACGCCCCTGAGAGAAAACTCTACCGGAAATCGACCGTCGTTCTAACGCCTAGCACAAACGCATTGCGATTCGTCGGGGTCGCATATCCGCCTGGACAGATCACGTATTGCGCGTCGAGTTTTAAGTTCAGCCAGGGAGTCGTCTTGCCTACAACGGCTCGGCGCCGATTGCCGCCAGTGCGGCCCGCGCGCATTCCATGTCTTGCGTGTAGTGCCCGCCGCTCAAGCCGATCGCGCCGACAATCTCGTCCTCGAGCTTGATCGGAAATCCGCCGCCAAAGACGGTAAGCCGCGGCGTATGGGTGATCCCGTACAGCAGCGGCGGGTCGTCCTTGATGAAATCGAACCAGGCGTGCGTCGGCATCGAAAACGACGCGGCGGTATAGGCCTTGTCCTGAGCGATCCCGATTGAAAGCTTCGGCGCGCCGTCCATGCGAAGGAAGGCCTTGAGATCGCCCGCCTCGTCGGCGACAGCGATGCACATCTTGAGCTTGAGTTCTGTCGCCTTCTTCGCTGCCGCAGCGACCGCCTTCTCCGCCATTTCGGCGTCAACGCTGTGCTTGACAATTGTCATCCGATTTCCTCCCCAGCTATCGCGGCGCGTCAGGCGCACCGAACCACCTTAAGGCATTTGCTATTGTGGTTGAAATGCGCGATGGCGGCTAAGCCGCGCCGCCGCCCTCGCCGCCTGGCAAAGAAAAGGGCCGCATCCGCGACCCTGTTTTGTTTCCCTGGGGGTTAGGCGGCTACGTCCCAGGCATCTCCATAATTTCGATCATTTCGATCGCCGCGCCCGGCATCTGCAGAAACGGCTGATCCTTGGCGAATATCTTCGCCGCCGCGTCAGCCGACTCCGCCTGCACTATGGAATAACCGCATACATCGTTTTTGGCGTCCTTGATCCCCTTTGCGTCGATGCGTTTGGTCTTTCCGACAGGGGCGCCACGATCGGCGAGCGAGGCCTTGTTATGCTCCATCCACTTTTCCCAGGCCTCCGTTCCCTTCTTTCGTTGTTCGGGCGTGGAGTTCTTCATCATGTCGGCCATCCCGGCCATATCGGCCATATAGAGAGCGAGGAACTTCTTCACGGCGTTTCTCCATCCTCAAAATACCCACCCCACATACAGCCTAGCCCGGCTTTTTGGCTGATCGGTGACAGGGGAGAGATGCGACTTCCGGGGAATTCCAGCCAACGCGCCCGCGAGAGCTTAAACAGCAGGTTGCAGCGCGCCGTCTTGCCGCCCTACGACAAGCCGCTCGTAACGGGCGGCCAGCGGTGGCATGGGCGCGAGGAACATCGTTGGAGAATTTCGCCATGACAACTTTGCGTGAGGTTCTGAACGCCCGGCGAAAGGACCGTGTGATCGCGGCGCCGGGCGTCTTCGACATGGTTTCGCTGCGGATGGCGGCGGCAATGGGTTTTGAGGCGCTCTACATGACCGGTTATGGCACGGTCGCCTCCCATCTCGGGCTTCCCGACGCCGGGCTGGCGAGCTACGCCGACATGGTCGGCAGGGTCGAAGCGATGGCGCGCATGGCCGAGGCGCCGCTCATCGCCGACGGCGACACCGGCTATGGCGGGCTACTCAATGTGCGCCATGCCGTTCGCGGCTACGAGCGGGCCGGTGCGGCGGCGATCCAGCTCGAGGACCAGGAATTCCCCAAGAAGTGCGGGCACACGCCGGACCGCCGCGTCGTTCCGGCAGAGGAGATGGTCCGCAAGATCGCGGTCGCCGCAGAAGCGCGAACAAGCTCCGATTTTCTCATCATCGCTCGCACCGACGCGCGAACGTCAAAGGGTCTGCCCGAAGCGATCCGGCGCGCCCGCGCTTACGCCGAGGCCGGGGCGGACATGCTGTTTGTCGAATCGCCGGAGACGGAAGACGAGATGGCGACGATCGGCCGCGAGCTCGGCGACAAGCCGATCATCGCCAACATGGTTGAGGGCGGGCGCACGCCTATGTTGAGCAACCCGCGCCTCGCCGAGCTCGGCTACGCGCTCGCCATCTATCCGGTCGCCGGCCTGCTCAGCGCCGCGGCGGCGCTGGAGACGGTTTATCGGCAGATCCGCGAGACGGGCTCCTCGCTCGGCTCATCCGCGCCGCTCTATTCCTTTGCAGAGATGAACCGCCTCATGGGATTCGAGGAGGTGTGGGCCTTTGATAAGGCGCACGCAGAAATTTGAAGCAAAATGAAAGGCGAGCAGCGAAGGCGGGGAAAGAGGAAGCGATCATGACCACAATAGGGGCTGCAGGGACAAACGAAGCGCGGCGCACGGGGCTCGGCAAGATCGCGCTCGCCAGCCTCGTCGGCACGACGATCGAGTTCTACGACTTCTATATCTTCGGCACCGCGGCGGCGCTCGTGTTCGGGCCGCTGTTCTTCCCGAAATCCGCCCCCGAAACGCAGACGCTCAACGCCTATCTGACATTCGGCCTCGCCTTCCTGGCGCGGCCCGTGGGTTCGTTCCTGTTCGGTCATTTCGGCGATCGCATCGGACGCAAATCGACGCTCGTCGCCACCATGCTGACCATGGGGCTGGCGACGACGCTGATCGGCGCGCTGCCCTCTTACGCAAGCGCGGGCGTCTTCGCGCCGCTGGCGCTCGCCGCCTTGCGTTTCGTGCAAGGGGTTGGGCTTGGCGGCGAATGGGGTGGCGCGGCGCTGATTGCGGTCGAAAACGCGCCTGAGGGAAAGCGCGCATGGTACGGCATGTTCCCGCAACTCGGTCCTCCGATCGGCTTCCTCATTGCGACCGGCCTCTTTCTTCTGTTGCTCATCGGATTCGGCGAGGCGGCCTTTGTCGATTGGGCGTGGCGAGTCCCGTTTCTCCTGAGCGCCGTGCTGGTTGCGATCGGACTCTATGTGCGCGTCTCTCTCGAGGAGACCCCGGCGTTCAAGGCGCTTGAGCATGGCCAGCGCGCCGCCGTGCCGCTAACGGCCATCCTTCGCGACCATCTGGGAGCGCTGATCCAAGGGTCGCTGGCGATCGTCGTCTGTTACGCGCTTTTCTATATCGCGACCGTCTATATGCTCGGCTACGGGGTCAAGGCGCTCGGGATCCCGCGCACACAATTTCTCGGGTTGCTGTGTGCGGCAATTGTCTTCATGGCGCTCTTAACCCCGCTATCCGCCGCGCTAGCGGACCGTTTCGGCCGGCGGCCGGTGCTGCTGGTTTCCGCCGTCCTCGCGATCGCCGTGGGCATGGCGATGCCCGGACTGCTTTCGGCGGGGACGGTTGGCGTCTTCGCCTTCCTTGCGCTGGCGCTAAGTGCGATGGGGCTCACCTTCGCGCCGCTTGGCGCGCTTTTGCCGGAGCTGTTCCCGGTTCCCGTCCGCTACACCGGCGCCGCCAGCGCTTACAATCTCGGCGGCATCCTCGGCGCCTCCTTCGCGCCGTCGCTGGCGCAGATTCTGGAGGCGAGCGGCGGCGTCGCCTGGGTCGGCTATTACATCGCCGCGGCGGGCGTGATCAGTTTCCTGGCGGTGTTCAGCATGCGCGAGACGCGAGATCGACAGGCTGAAAGCGCGAGGGTAGGCTTCGCTCCATGACGTCGCGACGCTCTCTGCACGACACCGATTTCTATGCGTGGAGCCTCGAGCAGGCGGCGCTGCTGCGGGCGGGCCGCGTCGGCGAGGCCGATCTTGAGGCCATAGCCGAGGAAATCGAGAGCATGGGCAAGACCGAAAAGCGCGAGCTCGTCAGCCGCCTCACGGTTCTCCTGCTGGATCTCCTCAAATGGCGCCATCAGCCGTCCCATCGCGGCAAGTCGTGGCGGCTCACGATCGCCAACGCTCGCTACGAGATCACCGACCATCTCGAGGACAATCCCAGTCTCAAGGCCGTACTCGATACTGCGATGGAGCAGGCCTACCGATCAGCGCGTCTGAAGGCGGCGATTGAGACGGAGTTTGACGAGGACGATTTTCCGGCGCGCTGCCCATGGAGTTTCGCCGAAGCGATGGATGAGGGCTTTTGGCCGGAGTAACATTGGATCAGAAGTCCGCTTAATCGCGGTAGCCAGCGAAGAAATTACTTTTTCGGGTAACCTCCCCAGTCACTCCGGCCAGAAATCCTGATCGGCCGCCTGCTGCATCGTCCAGGGGCAAGCCTCGGGCAATTCGTCTTCCGTCAAGTCGGTCTCCTTTCGCACCTGGGCGCGTGCGTCGAGCCAGATGTCTTCCCGCCAGTCGGGGTCGCGCATCACCGCGTTGAGGCTCGGCGTCGCCTTGATCGCCAGCGCGATGCGCTTGCGCTGGTCGACGATTGTCAAACGCCAGCTGTTGGTTCTCATCTTCGGCTGGCGGCTCCATTTCAAAAGATGAGCCAGCAGCACGGCCATCCGACTCGCGAATTCGCGTTTTTCGCTTTTGCCCACGTCTTCGATCTCGTCGGCCAGATGTTCAACGTCGAGCTCAGCGAAGCGGCCGGCGCGCAATAGCCGCGCCTGCTTTTCAGACCACAGGATCACGTCCTTGTCGTAGGATATCGTGGCCGACCGTCCCCTCGGCGCCCGCGGTCGACGAACAGACGCGCCGCCTGCTTTGCTGTCGCTCATCACCTGACCTCGTCTACGGCTATATCGCGCTTGCCGTCCGCCCACAAACCTGCTATCGGCCGCGCCTTCACGAAAAACGTGGGAGAGCGCCCGGTCGCCAGCCGGGGTCAACGTTCGCACCACGAACTGCAAACCTGGCGTAGGCCAATGAGCATGAGGCTCCGAGGCCTGCGCCCGCGCATGGAGCAGCCTCATGGCGAAGAAAGTAACCGGCTACATCAAACTGCAAGTGCCGGCAGGCGCGGCCAATCCGTCGCCGCCGATCGGTCCCGCGCTCGGCCAGCGCGGCCTCAACATCATGGAATTCTGCAAGGCCTTCAATGCGCGCACCGCGCAATTGGAGAAGGGGACGCCGATC
>DASXXT010000123.1:0-5722 GCA_036502965.1 Roseiarcus sp.
ACCTTGTCGGCGATGGTCGACTGGGGAATGAAGTTGATCGCCTTGTCGCGCTGGGCATAGTTCGACGACATCCGGCCCGTCGGCGGCCAGGAGAAAATCATCGCAACTTTGCCCTGCAGCCATGCCGCCCACAACGCCACCGCGTCGAGATCATTGTTGCCGGGCATTGACGCCTTGTTCTGGGCGATCATTTGGTTGAGCGTAGTCTCGCCCGCGGGAGTCGTCAGTTGGGCCTTCATATCCGCGTCGAAGAATTTTCCTCCATTGGCGCGGAACTGTTGCAGGAAGCTGAACTGGTTGCCGGGACTCCCGAACTTGCGGAAATGGGCCGCACCGTAGACGTTGGGTGCGAGCTGGTCGGTGATGAATTGGGCGACCTGCGTATAATCGTCCCAGGTCGTCGGCACGGCCAAAGGCTTGCCAAACTTCGCCTGGTAAGCCGCCTTTAGCTTCGGATCGTCGAATACGTCCTTGCGATAGTAGAGAGCGAACTGATCCCCGTCATCGAACACGCCCCAGCGCTTGCCTTTGTACATCGTGATCGACTTGTACAGCGGGTGGTAGTCGTCCAGGTCCGCTTTGTTCATGTGCTTGGCGACGTAGTCGTCGATCGGCGCAATGACGCCGCCGTTCGCGAGGGCCGGGATCCACGCCGGCTCGATGTCGAGAACGTCATACGCGCCGGAGCCAGCGATGTGCTCCGCGATCGGCTTGGAATACTGGTCGGGGTGCGGGAGCTCCACGACGTTGAAATTGATGCCGGTCAACGCTTGCCACAAAGGCCCGGAGAAATTCTTCGGCTCAAGCGCCTGAAGCCCGGCTTCATAGGTCAGGTTGAGCGTGATCCCCTTGTCTTTGTACGGCTGGGCCGCCTGCACTGCGCGGTAGGCCGATCCATCTGTTGGACCCTCGCTCGACGCTTTCACCGCGGCGGCCTGCGCTTGACCAAGTGGAGTGCTCTTGTCGGCGAGCTCGACCTTGGAGACGTCCGCCATCGCCGCCCAAGCCTTCGACCCGGATGCGGTATAGCCCAATCCCGGAAGCATCGCCGCTCCGCCAAGGAGCAGCAGCTTCGTCAGGAATTCGCGACGCGATGCGTCGCCTCTCAGCCAGGCGTCAACTTCTTCTGATAGTCCTGCGTTGAACTCGCGCCGTTCGCGATCATCCGTCATTTGGCTTCCTCCCTCGATGGCCGCCGGCCATGTGGTTGGCCGGTCGCGCTATTCTTGCCCTAGGTTATATCCCGTTCCGCTGAATTCGGCGCGTCGGTGCGGCGCGCCGCGGTTCCGCCGTCACGTGAAATTGCTTTCGCTCGTCGCCATCGCATTGAAGAAGGCAAGGCGGCTGATGGAGCGTTGTTCAATCTCGTCCTCGATCGCGTCGGCGAAAATCAGGTAATGGCTCGAGGCGAGATGTTCGTCGAATGCGGCTTGGTCCTCGTAGATTTCGTAGAGGACGAAGCGCCGCGGCTCCTCTGGATCGAAGAGGACGTCGAAGCGCTTGCAACCCGCTTCGCGCTCAAGCGAAGCTTTCGCGTTAGCGGCGATCAGATCGCGAAATTGCGCAATGAAAGGAGATTTCACAAGGAATTCAACAAGCACGACAATGGGCGGCATGATTCCTTCTCCCAGGACACTTTGCCACCCGTCAGTGCGTTTGAAAAGCGAGCTTATACACCATTTATTGATTGTTAAAGTTCATTTCTAGCGCAGAGCGAAAACGCCAGCCGACTTGGCATGACGCCGCGGCAAGTAAAGGCTCGCTGGCAGTCCTCAACTGGCTCTCTAACCCATTGACTCGGCGCGCTCACGGCCCTGCTCGGCCCCTGCTACGACAAGCATGGTTCTCGTTCGCCCGGTGTGGGGCCCGAGGGATGACGGCGCTGCTATTACCCGCCCCGAGCACTGGCGGAAGCAAATCCGAGATGGTGTCGGTCTCGAGGAAGCCAGCGCACCCGGACCGACGACATGCCATCGAACCAACTCGCGCATTCGCTGGAATCGACCTATCGCAACGGTTTCGAGGCGGTGCCCATGCCGGAAGCGGCCGCGCGCCCGCTACGCTATTCCCCTGCTGCTTCCCCCATGCTTCCCCGGTTCTGCAGACCGAGGCGGGGAAGCTAAAAGCGGTCGCGATGTGACATTATAAGCCATTGATTGGCTTGAGTTAATTTGGAGCGGGCGAAGGATTCGAACCCTCGACCCCAACCTTGGCAAGGCTCGGGTATCGCGACAGCGCTTGGTGCGGACGGCGGGAGTCGAACCCGCACAGCCTTGCGGCCGAGGGATTTTAAGTCCCTTGCGTCTACCGGTTTCGCCACGTCCGCATGAGGCGCGCTTCTTTCACAGTTCGCGGCGAAAATGAACCTCAGCCGCCCTTTTCGTTGGCGATCGGCGGCTGGAAGGCGAGGCCCATGTCCCAAGGGAAGTAGATCCACGTGTCCTGGGAGACCTCGGTGATGTAGGTGTCGACCAATGGGCGCCCCAAGGGTTTGGCGTAGACGGTGGCGAAATGCGCTCTGGGCAGCATCTCGCGCACCAACCTGGCGGTGGCGCCGGTGTCGACCAGGTCGTCGACAATGAGGATCTTCGCCCCGTCATTGAGGTTGGAGACCTCTGGAGCGATCGTCTTGAGGACCTTGAGCCCTCCTTGGGTCTTATAGTCGTGATAGGAGGCGATGCTCACCGTCTCGATCACCCGGACCTCGAGCTCCCGCGCGACGATCGCCGCCGGAACGAGACCGCCGCGGGTGATGGCAACGATGGCGTTGAACGGCCCTGACGAGGCGAGCCGCCAGGCCAGCGCCCGGGCATCCCGGTGGAACTGGTCCCACGAAACCGGAAAGGCCTTGTCGCGCGGGGCGGTCACCGGCGGCTCCTTGGCGCAAGAGATCGCCTTCTCCATAGCAATCGAGGGGACGATGGGCGAGCAGCCGCCGCGCCAGATCAACACCTTTTTGCAGCGTGGGCGGGCTGGTCGAGGCTCAGCTCGCGACGACGTCCCCCGACAGCGCGGCGACCATCGCCTCGACGGCGCGCCGCGCGGCGGCGACGGCTTCCTCGTCCTTACCGCGCACCACGATCTGGTTGTTGAAGCGCCCGTCCTTAAAAGACGGATAGGAGCCGATCGCCACATTGGGATGGGCGGCGGCGATCGCGCTGAGCAGGTCGCCGTACCGGCCCTCAGGAACCCCGCCCGCCTCGATCGTCTCGACCTGCATCACGGCGCCCGTCTTCATCGTCTTGACGGCGAAGTCGAGCATCGCCTGCATGACGGCGGGGACGCCGGCCATCACATACACATTGCCAATGCGGAAACCCGGCGCAATCGAGACCGGGTTCTCGATAAGCGCCGCGCCAGCCGGAATGCGCGCCATGCGCCGCCGCGCGGGCGTCAGATCGCCCGGCGCATAGCGTTGGAGCATGGCGGCGATGACGCGTGGATCCTCGTCGATCGTGACGCCGAACGCGCGCGCAACCGCGTCGGCGGTGATGTCGTCGTGGGTCGGACCAATGCCTCCGGTGGTGACCACATAGTCGTAGCGGCCCCTGAGCGCGTTGAGAGCCGCGACGATCTCGGCCTCGACATCGGGGACTACCCGCGCTTCCCGAACGTCGACGCCGATCTTCGCCAGATATTCGGCGATATAGCTGAGATTGCGGTCCTTCGTGCGCCCCGACAAGATCTCGTCGCCGATCACCAGGACGGCGGCGGTTACAGTCGCCGGTTTCGTCATCGCCAAGTCCCTTCCGCGCGCGCAACAGTCGGAACCGGCGCGACCTAGCGAGACGCTAGCATGAACGCCAGAAAAGTCCGCCAGGCCGGCGAACCTTTCCCAATCTCAAATTGGTGACTTGTCTTCGGCGCGAAGCAGGGCATATGTGTGAGAGTTTCTGGAACATGGGCCAAGGAAACGCTGGTGGCGACGTCGACGACATTTGTGCTCGCGAACGAGAAGGCTGGCCGCCGCAGCGGGCAGATCCGGCTGCATGGGCCGGAAGACTTCGCCGCGATGCGCAAGGCCGGCGCGCTTACCGCGGAAGCGCTTGATCTGATAGGTCCGCTCGTCAAACCAGGGGTCACGACGGCGAGCCTCGACCGGTTCATATTTGAGTTTGCCCGCGACCACGACGCCTATCCTGCGCCCTTGAACTACCGGGGCTATCGCAAGTCGGGATGCATCTCGATCAATCATGTCGTGTGCCATGGCATACCCGATGAGAAGCCGCTGCGCGACGGCGACATCCTCAATATCGACGTCACTCTGATCGTCGACGGCTGGCATGGCGACGCGAGCCGCATGTTCGTTGCGGGCGAGGCCCCACGGCGGGCGCAGCGCCTGATCGACGTAACCTACGAGGCGATGATGCGCGGCATCGAGGCGATCAAGCCTGGCGGTACGACGGGCGACATTGGCTACGCCATTCAGACCTACGCGGAAGCTGAGCGCTGTTCGGTCGTGCGCGACTTTTGCGGCCACGGACTCGGAAGGCTCTTCCACGACGAGCCGAACATCCTGCATGTGGGCCGAAAAGGCGAAGGCGTTCCGCTCCGCCCAGGCATGTTTTTCACCGTCGAACCAATGATCAATCTCGGCGGTTATGCGGTGAAAATTCTCTCTGACGGTTGGACTGCGGTGACGCGCGATCGGTCACTGTCGGCCCAATTCGAGCACACGGTCGGCGTGACGGAGACCGGGTGCGAGATTTTCACCCTCTCGCCCACCGGAGCCGATCGCGCGCCAATCCGATGACCTCGGAAGCCGGCCGCGACGGCAAGGTTTATCATCGGCGCCGCGAGCGGCGCACTCAGCTGCATGAGGCTGGCGCGTCGGCGCTGGCGGGAGTCCAACCACAGTCGCCCTCCGATCCGGTGGTCCCGGAAGGCGGTGAAGGCGAAACGCCTCATTATCACGGGCATCGCGAGCGGTTGCGCTCCCGCCTGAGGGAAGCTGGCCCGGGCGCCCTTGCCGATTATGAACTCCTCGAACTCATTCTTTTTCGCGCGATTCCGCGACGCGACGTGAAGCCGCTGGCCAAGAACCTGATCGCCCGCTTCGGCTCCTTCGCCGAAGTCATCGCGGCCGATTCCGGAAGGCTCGCTGAAATCGAGGGCATGAGCGCCGGGGTCATCTCGGAGTTCAAGATCGTCGAGGCCGCCGCGCAACGCTTCGCCAAGGGCGCGGTCAAGAAGCGGCTCCCGCTGGGCTCGTGGAGCGAGGTGATCGACTATTGCCGCACGTCGATGGCGTTCGAAGGGCGTGAAAGCTTCCGGATCCTGTTTCTCGACAAGAAGAATGGCCTGATCGCTGACGAGGTCCAAGGGTCAGGGACCGTCGATCACACCCCGGTCTATCCGCGCGAAGTCATGCGCCGCGCGCTGGAATTGTCGGCGACAGCGATCGTGCTCGTTCACAACCACCCATCGGGCGATCCGGCGCCATCGACGCAAGACATCAAGATGACATTGGACATCATCGCAGTCGCCAAGTCATTGGGCGTCGTCGTCCATGATCACATTATCGTCGGACGCGACGGGCATGCCTCGCTGAAGGGCATGAGGCTGATCTGACTCGAGGCGCGGCTAGAGCGTCCTGCTTTTGGGTCTACGCGTATCCTGCGTTCTTGAGGTATGCGGCGCATTCGGCGGGCGGGTACTGAGCGAGGATTTTGCCGCAGGCCTCGGAGATCGCCTCGTAGCTTCGCGCTCCCGCCTTTCGCAG
>DASXXT010000124.1:0-7739 GCA_036502965.1 Roseiarcus sp.
CGCTATTGGTGTGCCGCACGGCATTGATCCCCTTTCGTGTCCAAGTGAGTCGCGAAACTCCGGAAACGAGTAGAATCAATGTCGTGCGCCAGTTCAAGCAAAACACGTACCGGACAGCCGTGGGACAAGCCCGGCCATGACCTCAGAGGCCTAGAGGCGCAGCGCAAACCTGAACAACAGCTACGCTGTGGGAGCCCGAAGGGACGATCGTAGCGCCCGATTTTCGCCGCTTTGCGCACCGCATTCGAGATGCGAGAATGCCGCCGGCCCCTGAAGGGACACGAGACGGATCGATGGGCGACGCCACGGCGCCGGTTCTAAGTCGGCGAAGACTGTTTGAACTTGTCGGCGCGAGCGTCGGCGGAGCGGCGGCCTACCAGGCGATGACTCGCCTTGGACACGCGGAGGAATCGCCATATCGAGGCCCAATCAAACTCGATGGCGACCCCAAGCGCGCCTCGGTCGTCATTTTGGGCGCTGGCCTCGCCGGAATGACGGCGGCGATCGAGCTCGAGCGCGCGGGCTACCATGTGAGCGTCCTCGAGTTCAACGTCCGTCCCGGCGGACGGAACTGGACGCTGAGAGGCGGCGACGTCTACACGGAGCTCGGCGGAGCGGCGCAAAGATGCGAGTTCGACGCCGGCCTCTACCTCAATCCCGGGCCATGGCGCATTCCTTACCATCATTACGCAATCCTGGACTATTGCCGCCGTTTCGGGGTGACGCTCGAGCCTTTCATCCAGCTCAATCACAACGCCTATTTGCATTCTGCCAACGCGTTCGACGGCAAGCCGCAACGCATTCGGGACATCAAGGCCGATTTCGATGGCGGAGTCGCCGAGCTCTTAGCCAAGGCGACGCGAAAGGGAGCGCTCGACGACGCCGTGTCGACGGAGGATCAGGAAATCCTGCTCGAGGCCCTGCGGTCGCTAGGCGCGCTCGACAAGGACTTCCGTTATCGCGCCGGCGAGGATTCGGCGGCTCATCGGGGCCATGCGAAGCATCCGGGAGGAGGCCTCGGCGCGGAGCCGATCGACGGCGACCCAATCGGGCTGCATGACATTCTGACATCGCGGTTGTGGCGAGGCCTGCAGAGTTTCCTGCTGTACGACTTTCAGACGACGATGTTCCAGCCGGTCGGCGGCATGGGCAGGATTGGCGAGGCGTTCGCGCGACAGATCCCAGGTCGCATTCGATACGGCGTGAAAGTCATCGCCATCCGGCAGAACGAGAGCGGGGTCGCCGTCGCGTTCGAGGACCTCGTGGGCGGCGGGACGATCCAGGAGGTAAGGGCGGACTGGTGCGTGTGTGCGCTGCCGCTTACAATTCTGAGCCAGATCCCCATCAACGTGTCCGCGCGGATGAAGGCGGCGATCAATTCTGTTCCTTATGCGTCCGCAGTGAAGTTCGGGCTGCAGTTCTCACGCCGATTCTGGGAGGAGGACGAGCACATCTTCGGCGGAATCAGCTACACCGATCTGCCGATCCGGCAGATCTCCTATCCCAGCGCCAATTTCAACGCCGGCGGCAAGGGGGTGCTGCTCGGCGGATACACGTTCGACGGACCGAACTCTTATGAGTTCACGGCGATGCCGCCGGCCGAGAGAGTGAAGCGCGCGGTTGAGTTCGGCGCCCAGATCCACCCCCAATATCGAACGGAGTTCGAGAACGGCGTCTCGGTCGCCTGGCACAGGGTCCCATTCACGCTTGGCTGCGCGGGCGACTGGTCAGACGAAGCGCGAAAAGCGCATTACAACGACCTCTGTGAAATCGACGGCCGAATCGTGCTGGCTGGTGAGCATGCCTCCTACATTCCGGCCTGGCAGGAGGGCGCGATCCTGTCGGCGCTGGACACAATTCAGCGCCTGCACAAGCGCGTGGTCGCATCATGAGACTGGTTCGGTTGCGCGCCATTGCGCTCGTCGCTTCGGCGACCGTGGGCGCGCCCGCGCTCGCCGATGATGTTTCCACGAGGAACGCCGCCATGAGCCATGGATGGGAATTCAGCGAACAGGGCGGAGCGGACCTGTTCCGCAATATCTGCGCCGCCTGCCATCAGGCCGACGCGATGGGCGCGGTCGGCGCCGCAACCTATCCGCCGCTCGCCGAGGACAAAAGCCTCGGGTCGACCGACTTCATACTCGTTGAGTTGTTTGGCGGATTGAGGGGCATGCCGGCGGTCGGAGCTATGATGAGCGACCAGCAAGTCGCCGATGTCGTCAACTACGTCCGCACTCATTTCGGCAATAGCTACAACGACGCGATCTCGGCCGCGGACGTTTCTGCAGCGAGGCGACGGACGTCGCCGCCATGATCTTCATTGACACGATCAAGCGGGACGAGATCGAAAATCAATCCGACCGAGGGTCCTTGGCCGGCCCACGCTGAAGCAAAGATGCGATTTGGTCGAACCGGGGGCGTCATCGCGAACGTAAGCGAAGCGATCCAGAGATGAAGGGCCGGAGGGGCGGCTCTGGATCGCCGCGTCCCCCGGGCTTGGACCCGGGGTCCTCGCGATGACGTTCGATCCGACTGCTTCTTGCTTTACGAAGGCGAAACGGCCTCACGATCGGCGGACGACTCGTCCGCGGCCTTGGTCGGCTTGACCGGCTCGAGAGCGGAGTCGACCGCATCGTCCACCCGCTCGAGCCATATGAACGTCAATTGCTGCCGCACCTCTTCAGGTATGTCGTCGAAGTCACGTCTGTTGCGCGCCGGCAGCATCACGCGCCGAATCCCGGCCCTGTGCGCGGCGACGACCTTCTCTTTGATACCGCCAACCGGAAGGACGAGGCCCCTTAAGCTGATTTCCCCGGTCATCGCGGTGTCGCTGCGCACGGTGCGATCAGTCAGGAGCGAAACGAGCGCCATAAACATCGCCACGCCGGCGCTCGGGCCGTCTTTCGGCGTCGCCCCAGCCGGCACGTGGATGTGAATGTCGGTCTTCTCGAAGCGCGAAGGGTCAATTCCGTACAAGCCGCAGCGATTCTTGACAATGCTTAGCGCAGCTTGCGCGCTTTCCTTCATCACCTCGCCGAGCTGGCCGGTGAGGATCAGCCGGCCATTGCCTGGCGTGGCGGTAGCTTCAATGAACAGGATGTCGCCGCCGACCGGAGTCCACGCGAGCCCAGTCGCCACCCCTGGGATGCTGGTCCGCATCGCGACCTCGTCCTCAAACGGCGGCGGGCCCAGAATGGTCACGAGGTCGCCGGCGGAGATCGCGATTGGGCCGCTCTCGCCCTCCGCGATCCGCATGGCGACCTGGCGCAGCACCCTGCCGATCTCGCGCTCCAGGTTTCGAACGCCGGCCTCGCGAGTATAGCGCTCGATGATAGCCCGGATCGCGTCGTCGGCGAGCTCAACCTGGTCCGGCTTGAGGCCGTTGGCGTTCACTTGACGTTGAACAAGATATCGCCGGGCGATCTGAAACTTTTCGCTCGCCGTGTAGCCGGCGAGGCTGATGATCTCCATGCGGTCGCGAAGCGGGCCGGGGATGGTGTCGAGCATGTTCGCCGTGGCGATGAACACGACGCGGCTGAGGTCGAACGGCACCCCGAGGTAATTGTCCCGGAAGGTGTTGTTCTGCTCCGGATCCAGCACCTCCAGCATCGCCGAGGCCGGGTCGCCCTGAATGCCGGCGCCAAGCTTGTCGATCTCGTCGAGCATCATCACGCAGTTGCGGGCGCCGGCCTTGCGGATCGCCTGAATGATGTTGCCGGGCAAAGCGCCGATATAGGTTCGCCGATGGCCGCGGATCTCCGCTTCGTCGTGCACGCCGCCTAGACTGACCCGGACAAACTTGCGGTTCATGGCGCGCGCGATCGACTGACCGAGCGATGTCTTGCCGACGCCGGGAGGTCCGACAAAGCAAAGGATCGGCGCCTTGCCGTCCGGCGCCAGCTTGCGAACGGCAAGATATTCGATGATCCTGCGTTTGATCTTCTCGAGACCGAAGTGATCCTCATCGAGGATTCGGCGCGCTGCTGCGATGTCGATCGGCGCCTCCTCGGGAAGCGCCCACGGCAAGTCTACCAGCCAATCGAGGTAGGTCCGCACCATGCCGTACTCGCCGGCGGCCTCGGGCATGCGCTGCAGCCGCCGCAACTCCTTGCGGGCCTGGTCATCGACCTCCTTCGGCATATGCGCGTTGGTGATCGCCTTCTCGAGTTCGGCGATCTCGGCCGACTTGCCCTCATCCGCCTCGCCAAGCTGGCGCTGAATCGCCGCCATCTGCTCGCGCAGCAGGACCTCGCGGTTGCGGGAGTCGAGCGAGGCCTTGGTTTCCCGACCGATTTCCTGCGACAGCCGAAGCACCTCGATCCGATGCGCGAGCAGTCGCGAGACACGTTCCATTCGAGCGCCGATGTCGACCGTCTCGAGGATCTCTTGCTTCTCGTCGGGTGTCGCATCCATAAAGGTCGCCACCAAATCGGCCAGGGCGCCCGGTGAATCGACGCCCTGGATGGTCGCCAGCAATTCGTTGGGTGCTTGCGGCAGGAGCTGGATCGCCTCGATCGCTTGACCCTTGAGATGGACGAAACGGGCTTCGATCTCATTTGAGGTCGGACTGGGCTCCGGGATCCTCTCCGTCCTGGCGACGAAGAACGGCCAACCGGTCAGATAGTCGGCGACCCGGAACCGTTGCTCTCCCTGGCAAATGAGATGATTGGTGCCGTCCGGCGCGGTGATGTAGCGAACGATATTGGCGACCGTCCCCATTCGATGCAGGTCGATTGGAAGGGGATCGGCGACCTCGGCGCTGCGTTGCATCACAATGCCGACCGGCTTTTGTTCCCTTACCGCTCTCTGCGCCGCTAGCACCGAACGGGGGCGGCCGAGGGTGATCGGCAACACCGTTCCGGGAAAGAGCACCATGCCGCGCACCGGCACGATGATCAGGGCGTCGGGAGGCAATGGCGGTGAAGGGGCCGAACCAAGGGTCTCTTCGGAGCTGGTCGCGGCGTCAGCCATTTGAAGGCTCCGCCTTCTGCAGAGTAATCAGCAGGTATCCGTTGGAGTCCGATCGATGAATGGCGTTGTAGCGGCCCGCAGGCAGACGGATACGGCGTTCAAATCGGCCTTGCGGCAGTTCGAGACGGTGGATGATGGCGGTCCGCATCTCGTCCGGATAGGTCCGACACCCCGAGATCAGCAATTCGCCTTGATTGATGATCGCCTTGACATCGTCGAAGTCGACCCCCGGCAGAGCGACCAGCACCAGCACTGCGCGTTCGGTCTCAAGGATGTCGACTGGCGGCTCCCAAGCGACAGTGGCGGGCGAGCCCGACGGCCGAAAGAATTGCCGATGCATGCGCTCTGCGCGCGCGAGCATCTCGAAGGCCTCCGACCACATCCAATAGCTCGGAAATTTTGTTTCCATCGCCTCACCCGACCGGCGGCACCGGTTTCTGATCCAGACCGTCGATACTCAATAGCGCAATTCCTGCCCGCATTCATCCCGCGGCTGTCGCTGTTGTCCGGATCGAAGATGGTCTTCGGGCCGCCAGAGCCCCCAAAGAGGATTGCGGCGCCATTTACAGACGCTGCCTACCGGCCGATGTTGGGAAAGCATAGCGCGCGAGGGGAGGGGATATTGGACTCGTCGATTGAGATCCTAACGACGCCGCGCCGGGACGATCTCGGCCTTCTGCAGATCGCCAACGGCTCCGGGCTATCGATCAGCGTCCTGCCCACCGGCGCGGTCTTCGCCTTCGAGCACACGCAAGCCAATCGTCGGATCATGATCCATCAGACGTTCGCTTTGCCCATCGCCAATGGCATGGGGCGCCTCTATTTGCGCCTGGGCGGACCTCAGCCGACGATTCTGCCCATCATGGGCCCTGAGATTGGGCTTCGCGTCGGCGCTTTGGACGACCGTTATGTCTGGGAGGGGCAGGGGAGCGGCGTCAACCATCGGGTCACCCTCTGGCTGCACCCACGCTTGAACGCGTGGTTCTGGCGAGTCGAGGTTGCCAACCGCCGCGATGGAGAGCTCCCCGGCGACGCTGTCTTCATCCAGGATCTGGGGCTCGGCGATCAGGGCCTCCTGATGAACAACGAGGCGTACGCCAGCCAGTATCTCGACCATCATGTCGCGCATCATTCCCGTCTGAACCATGTTCTGATGGGCAGGCAAAATCTGTCGCAGGGCGGAGCCTATCCGTGGGCCATGCATGGCTGCCTTGAGAGCGCCGTGGGCTTCGCCACCGATTTTCGGCAGCTGATGGGACCCGCCTACCGCGACGCGGATCAGCTCGGGATTCCATTCGGGACGAGCTTACCGTCGGAGCGTCTTCAGTACGAGACCGCGTGCGCGGCTCTACAGTCAAACGCGCTGACGCTTGAGCCTGGCGCGACGGCGTCGTGGACGTTCTTTGGTCTGTACGAGCCCGACCACCCTGCGGCCTCGAGCGACTCCGATCTGAGCCGGATCGAGACTGTCGAAGACGCCAGCAAGAACTGGACGCCGCGCGATGTCGCTCTGTCCGAGCCGCCGCGAAGTCTGCTGCATGACGCCCGTTCCGCCGTCGCGGAAGCCCTCGACGATAAAGCGATCAGAGCGCGATATCGCGGGCGCATACATGTCGAGCGAGTCGAAGATCAACTTCTGTCTTTCTTTGTTCCGGGAAGAACGCACAGCCGCCACGTCGTCCTGCGCGACAAGGAGCACATCGTGGCGCGACGCCACGGTTCCTTGGTGCGCAGTGGCCAAGCGTTGCTGCCCGACGAGACAATTTTGTGCGCGACCGCATGGATGCATGGCGTGTTCGGCGCGCAACTCACCATCGGCAATACGTCGTTCCACAAGCTCTTTTCCGTGTCGCGCGATCCCTACAACATCACTCGCGCCAGCGGGCTACGGATGTTGATGGAGGTAAAAGACGGATGGCGGCTGCTGACCGTCCCTTCCGCCTTCGAGATGGGGCTCAGCGATTGCCGCTGGGTCTATCAGCTGGGCGAGCGATCCGTCACGGTCTTCGCAACGGTTTCTGGCGACGAGCCTGCCATGCAGTGGCGCGTTATCGTCGAAGGGCCAAGATGCCGCTTTCTCGTTTTCGGCCACCTCGTCCTTGGCGAGCAGGAATTCGCTGATGTCGGCCGCATTGAGATCGACTCCAAGCGAAAGCGTTTCACTTTCCGGCCGGATCTTAATAACCGTTGGGGCCAGCAATACCCTGAGGCTGTCTATCGCCTCGTCACGAGCACGCCAGGACGCGTTGAAGCCATTGGCGGTGACGAACTGCTGTACGCCGACGGCAAACGTCGCTGTGGTGGGTACGCCGCGATTCGGACGCGCCCAACGAATGAATTCGCGTTCGCGGTCGTCGGCTCGATGATCGATGCGAAGCAGGCCGATGCGCTGGCGTCAAAATACGCCAAGCCGGTCGACGAAGCTCAGATGCTCAAGCCCGCCGATCGCTTCTGGCGAAACCTTACCCATGGGGTTCGGGTGAAGAGCGCCAAGGATTCGGCGGACGCGCTTGCCGTCGACACGATCTTCCCCTGGCTCGCGCACGACGCAATGATTCACCTCACCGCGCCGCACGGTCTCGAACAATATACCGGCGGCGCGTGGGGTACACGCGATGTCTGCCAGGGCTCGATCGAACTCCTGCTGACGCTCGAGCATGATAAGCCGGTTAAAGAGATTCTGCGCACTCTCTTCGCTCAGCAATACGAGGAGAGCGGCGACTGGCCGCAATGGTTCATGCTGGAACCCTATTCCGTGATGCAGGGTA
>DASXXT010000125.1:0-8389 GCA_036502965.1 Roseiarcus sp.
GCGAGGCCCCGAGCACCCCGGTCGTGTCGAAGGCGTGTCCGAAGATCGTCGTTAGGCCTGCCGGCGGATCTCCATTGTCTTTCTCGCGCGCCGAGAGTGAGAGGAAGGGCCGAGTGAAATTGGTCGTTTGCCCCCAGGTGAGCATCGGGTTGGCGTTGAAGATCTGCATCCCGCTCATCAGCAGCACGACAAAGCAGATCGCATTGACCCAGTGACAGACGCGCACCAGCGCGGAATGTCTGACGATGAGGCGGCCCTCCGGCGCGGCGCGCGCGGGCAGGGCGGAAGAAAGTGATGTCAATCTAGGTCTCCAATATGGTCGCGGCCCGCGTTCTAATACGTTCCCGCTTAGCCCGGCGTTTCGCGCCGGAATCGTGATTTTTGTTTGGCGTTTTTTTCGCGCGCGCCTGAAACCTCGTGAGGGGCGCTCCGTAACACCCTCACGCCAATTGAAGGCGGACGAGACAACGATCGGTTGGAACGATCAACGGAGACGAACATGAACGCCAAGATCTTGTACTGCGCCGCGGCGCTCGCGGCCGGAATTGGCCTCGCCGCGCCCTCTTACACCCTCCCGGCCTTGGCCGAGATGACCAAGATGGTCGGCGGCGCGCCGATGTATCCATCGAAGAATATCATCGAAAACGCGGTCAACTCGAAAGATCACACGACGCTCGTCGCCGCGGTCAAGGCAGCCGGCCTCGTCGACACGCTGCAAGGCGCCGGGCCGTTCACGGTCTTTGCGCCGACCAACGCGGCTTTTCGCCCATCTACCGGCGGGAACGGTTGAGACCCTATTGAAGCCGGAAAACAAACAAATGTTGACCACGGTGCTGACCTACCATGTCGTGCCGGGGCGCCTCACCGAGGCCGACATCGACGCCAAGATCAAGCAAGGTGGCGGCAAAGCGATGCTGAAGACCGTGCAGGGCGAAGACCTCACCTTTGCGCGCGGCGCGGGCCATCTTTGGGTCATCGACGCCAAGGGCGACAAGGCCGAAGTCACGATCCCGAACGTGATGCAGTCGAACGGGGTCATCCAGGTGATCAACAGGGTGCTGCTCCCGAGTTGAGCCTCCCTCCTACGGCTCACGGAGGAAGCGGCGGGCGGGCGCCATTAGCGTCCGCCCTTTTCGCGTGCGGCGCATTGGCGGGTCGGTTTGCGCCGGCGGCGCGGGCTACTTAGGATGCCGGAATGACGATCCGCGGAGGGGCGCCAGGCGAGCCAGCGCCGACTGGAGCCGGAGACGATCTGACCGGCCTCTTGATCCGCATCGCGGCGCGCGACGCCGCGGCGTTTGCGGCCCTCTACAAGCTGACAAGTGCGAAACTCTATGGAGTTGTCGCCCGCATCTTGACCCGAGGCGACGTCGCGGCCGACGTGCTTCAGGAGGCCTATGTGCGCATCTGGGAAAAGGCCGGCGACTTCGATCCCCTTAAAGGCTCGGCCCTTGCCTGGATGGCGACCATCGCCCGCAACCGTGCGCTCGACGAGGTGCGGCGCGTGCGACCAGCTTCGCTGGAGGATCAGCCGGAGGGCTTCGAACCCGCAGCGGAGGAAATCGACCCGCTTGCAGCGCGTGAGCGTTCCGAAGGGCTCGCGAGGCTCATCGACTGTCTTAAGGCGTTGGATGACGAGAAGCGCGCGATCATTTTGCTTGCCTATTACCGCGGTTTAAGCCGCGAGGCGCTGGCAAAGCGCTTCGGGCGGCCGGTGGCGACGATCAAGACCTGGCTCCATCGCAGCCTTGCGCAGCTCAGGGACTGCCTGGCGTCATGACGATCTCGCCAGATGATGATTTTGCCGCGGCCGAATATGCGCTCGGCACGCTCGACGCGAGCGAGCGTGCTACGCTCGCGGCGCGGCGGTTGCGCGAGCCCGAACTCGACGAGGCGATCCGCGGCTGGGAGGCGCGCTTGGCGCCGCTCGCTGAGGCGGCGCCGGAGATCGAGCCGCCGGGCGACCTTCTGCCCGCAATCGAGGCGCGCATTCGAGGCGCGTCGCCCGAAGCGCCGGGAAGTGCGGCGGTTGTGGCGCTTGAGCGCAGCATCAGGCGCTGGCGCGCTGCGGCGATCGCGGCGTCCATCGTCGCCGGCGTGCTGGCGATTGGATTCATTGCGCGCGAGGCGACCAGGCAATCGGCCCCACGCGAATATGTGGCGATCCTGCAGAAGGACGCGGCTTCGCCGGCCTTCGAGGTGACAGTCAACCTTGACAAGCAGGAGCTGACGGTTCGTCCAGTCGCGGCGCGAGCCCCGCCCGGCAAATCGTACGAATTGTGGATTATCGACGCGAAGCTGGGGGCGCGCTCGCTCGGCGTGGTTGGCGAAACGTCGCGCGCCGCGAGCCTGTCCGCCTACGATCCCGTCGTAGTCGCGGATGCGACCTATGCCGTCACGGTCGAGCCGCGGGGCGGATCGCCCGACGGCAAGCCGTCCGGGCCGCCGGTCTTCGTGGGCAAGCTGATTCCGGTCGTGCCTTAAAGCGCGCCACAGTGAGCGGTACGCCCAGACACCGTTGGGGCGAGAACCGACCCGACGGCCGCGGCGGCGTGCTGTCTGAGTTCACTGCGCGACGCTTTCCGACGAAGTTGTGATCAAAATCACGCTCAAGATGGACGCGATTTAATCTGTCGGAAAGTTGAAGATCGTGATTCAGCTATGAGATCTTGCAGCACTCGGCTGATGGTGGACCTCGCTGAGGCGTTAGAGGGGCTGGGCCGGCGCATCGCATGCCAGAGCAGACCTAACGATTTTGGCGGTTTCCCTAGAGGGTTTTCACAATGTTGGAACAGGACGCGGGCCGGAAAGCCCATCGTCGCACGCTTGCTGCGTCTTCGGCGATCGAAACGGGCTTTTCACCGATCAATGATCCGAAAGAGGGGGCGCGACTGGTCCGTGCATTCTTACGGATCACCGACCCGAGGGTTCGCCTGGCGATCGTCAACATGGTCGAGAAAGTGTCCGGTCCCGCGGATCATTAAGCGGTCGCGTCACGCGCGGCCATTTTCGATATGCGCGCAGCCATGCGAAAGCCGTCCAGTTTGATTTCGGGCAGCCACTGAGGCCTCCGACGGAGGCTTCTCGACCGGCAGGGAAAGCTGTGATGGTTGCGCAGGACGGCTCTACCGAACTCCCGCAGCTTCCGCCTCACATCCTTCGCAGGCTTGTCCTCGCGAAGGCCGACGTAAACGGTGTGGCCAAGCAATCCATCGACCGTCCAGGTCAAAATAGGGGATCTCCGCGACAAGCTTCGGCTCGACCCAGGGGAGGCGCCCAATGGCCGACTTACGCGTTAACAAGGACGGCTCGCCCACGCCAACGAAGGCCGATCTGTTCACCTATTCGTTTCGACTGGCCTCGGCCGACGACTTGCTTCGCCTTCGCCGCTGGCTCCATGCGCCTGAAGTTAAGCGCTGGTGGGGCGAGCCGCGCGAGCAATACAAACTTTTGCGCGCCGACCTGAATGACCCACGCATGGCGATGCGCATCGTCTCATTCAACGGGCGGCCGTTCGCGTATGCGCAGGACTATGACGTCCACGCCTGGCCACAAACACATCTTGCCCATTTGCCGCGAGGATCGCGGGCGATCGACACTTTCATCGGCCGTCCGTCGATGGTCGGACGCGGCCATGGGCGACTTTATCTGCGCCTGCTGGCGGAGCGGCTCTGCGCCGAGGGCGTGCCGCTGGTTGCGGTCGACCCGGCGGAAGACAATCTGCGCGCGAGGCGTGCCTACGTAAATGCTGGATTTCGTTCTGAAGCGTCGGTTGCGACCGACACGGGCCTCGCGGTCTTAATGCTTTACGAGCGCAAACGGGCGAACGCCTCATAGTATCTTCCGCCGCCTGGTCGAATGGCTGACGCTCTTGTTGTCCCTATTTCTGCCGCCCTCTCCGCCGAATCCGACGATCACACCCTCACATGCGCCAAGGCGTGAGCGCGTTCTTCACGGGCGACGATTTCAGCTCGTCCCGCGGGCGCGTGTGCCTTCTCATGCCCGGTTCAAACGCTGCTCGACCAGATCGTCGACGACGCCCGGATCCGCGAGGGTCGAGACATCGCCAAGCTGATCGTAGTCGTTGGAGGCAATCTTCCGGAGGATGCGTCGCATGATCTTCCCTGAACGTGTCTTGGGAAGACTTGGCGCCCACTGGATGAAGTCGGGGGAGGCAAGGGCGCCGATTTCCTTTCGAACCCAAAGAGCCAGTTCCTTGCGCAGTTCCTCCGAGGGCTCGGCGCTGGCCTTCAGGGTGACGTAGGCGTAGATGGCTTGCCCCTTTATGTGGTGAGGGTAAGGCACGACAGCCGCCTCTGCGACCTTGTCATGAGCAACGAGGGCGCTCTCAACTTCAGCTGTTCCAATGCGATGACCTGAGACGTTTATCACGTCGTCAACGCGGCCGGTTATCCAATAATAATCGTCTTCGTCGCGCTTCGCCCCATCGCCAGTAAAGTATTTACCCGGAAACGGGGAGAAATAGGTCTCGATGAATCGCTTGTGGTCCTCGAAGATGGTCCGCATCTGGCCCGGCCAACTGTCCGCAATGCAGAGGTTGCCCTCGCTAGGGCCTTCCAGCGCCCTGCCTTCATGGTCCACGATTAACGGGATGATCCCGAAAAACGGTCTTGTCGCGGAACCTGGCTTTAGCGGCGTCGCGCCCGGCAATGGCGTGATGAGAATCCCTCCCGTCTCAGTCTGCCACCATGTGTCAACGATCGGCACGCGGCTATCACCGACGACTCGGTAGTACCAAAGCCATGCTTCGGGATTGATTGGCTCGCCGACGCTGCCCAGGAGCTTCAGCGAAGCTCGCGACGTCCTCTTGACGAATTCATCGCCTTCACGCATTAGCGCGCGGATTGCTGTCGGAGCCGTGTAGAAAATATTAACCTTGTATTCGTCGACGATCCGCCAGAATCGCGAAGCGTCGGGATAGTTAGGGATACCCTCGAACATCACAGTGGTGGCGCCATTGGCGAGAGGTCCATAAACAACGTAGCTATGGCCGGTAACCCACCCGATGTCGGCGGTGCACCAATATACGTCGCCGTCGTGATAGTCGAAGACATATTGGTGTGTCATCGCGACATATACCAGATAGCCGCCCGTCGTGTGGACGACCGCCTTCGGTCGCCCCGTTGAGCCGGAGGTATAGAGAATAAAGAGCGGATCCTCCGCATTCATTTCCGCCGGCGGACAATCACGCGCGACGTTTGCGATCGCTTCGTGATGCCAAACGTCTCGGCCTTCGACCCAGGCAATGGGGCGGCCGACGTGACGCACGACGATCACCGTCGCGACATCGGGGCATTGCTTAAGAGCCTCGTCTAAATTGGCTTTGAGCGGCACAATGCGCCCACCACGCAAGCCTTCGTCTGCGGTCACAACCCACTTCGACCGGCAGTCTCGGATGCGAACCGCCAGGCTTTCGGGAGAGAACCCACCGAATACGATCGAATGAATGGCGCCGATGCGAGCGCAGGCGAGCATGGCGAAGACCGTCTCCGGTATCATGGGCATATAGATTGTGACCCGATCGCCTCTTCCGACCCCTCGCTCCTTCAGAACATTGGCAAAGCGACAAACATTCTCATGAAGCTCGACGTAACTTACGCTCCTTTTCTTCTCTGGGCTGTCGCCTTGCCACAAAATCGCGGGTTCACTGCCGCGGGAATTCAAATGCCTGTCAATGCAATTATAGGACGCGTTGAGAACGCCGTCTTCATACCAACGAATCTGCACATCGCCTTCGAAACTGGTGTCCTTCACTTTCGTATAGGGCTTTATCCAATCCAACCTTTTGCCCTGTTCTCCCCAGAAGCTTTGGGGATCGCGCAGAGAACTGTCGTACATTTTGAGATATTTCTTCTCGTCGACCCAAGCTTTGCGCGCGACCTCGTCGGGGACAGGATACAGAGACTCATGTGACACGAAGCTTCCTCCTTTGGCGGTCGGCGCAGACATGACTTTGGCTTGTATTATCTGCAGTTTGCCGGGGCGTGACAATCCGCCTAAAGTTCAGTTGGGTTTCAAGATTCTCGCTTCCCAAGTCGCGGTCTGGGGATAATCCACGACGGCTTGGCTGAGCTGCTCCCCTAAAGCGGAGAGGAGCGAGCCGGGCAACCAGAGAAACACCTGCTTGCCGGCGCCCTCCTGAAACTGAAGGCCAACGGCTTTGTCGTCGGGATAGAGCACCAGCCCGTTTTCTTTGACGGTATTACCGTATCAGGCTTCTTCGGTCGAGCGGTGCTCTCGGCCATTGCCTTCCTCTCGGGCGACGCTGATCCAGTCTTAAGAGGCGCGCGCGGCGCATTTGTGTCAGATCGTACCGGCGAGAACGTCGCCGAGATTCGCAACATCGGTTATCAGCCTCGCGGCCGCCCATGATCGCCGTCATAGCGTCATGGCTCGGGGCTGCACCCAGACATGCCCTTCCGACCAGGCGGAGAGTTCGCGAAGCTCCTGGACTTTGGGATGATCAGAAAGGTGCGACGTTCGAATCCCTCAACTTGACCACCCAAGTTCGGGGAGCTGCGCGATTTTCCGTCTCGTTGAATATCCGCGGAGCGCAGCGATGTTGCGGGCGTAGGCCTGCGGTCCATCCTTGAACACAGCGGAGCCCGCGACCAGCACATCCGCGCCGGCGCGGGTCATGAGGTCCGCGGTCTCTGCCGTCACGCCGCCGTCGATCTCAATTTGGACCTTGCGTTCGCCGATCATCCGCTTCACCCGCGCGACCTTGTCCGCCACCCCCGGAATGAAGGCCTGGCCGCCGAATCCGGGGTTGACGGTCATCAGGAGAACGAGGTCCAACCGGTCGAGCACATATTCGATCGCGCTCTCCGGCGTCCCCGGGTTCAAGGAGACGCCCGCCTTCTTTCCAAGCTCGCGGATTTTTTGGAGCGATCTGTCGAGGTGCCTCGTCGCTTCGGCATGAATAGTGATGATGTCAGCGCCCGCCTTGGCGAAGGCTTCGAGAAAGGGATCGCAGGGCTCAATCATCAAGTGGCAGTCGAAGATCAATTCCGCGTGCGGGCGCAATGCCGCGATGACCGGCGGTCCGAACGTTATGTTCGGGACGAAATGCCCATCCATGACGTCGAGATGAATCCAGTCCGCGCCCGCTGCGGCTACGGCGCGCACCTCCTCGCCGAGCCTGGAGAAGTCCGCGGCCAGAACCGACGGCGCGATGATGAGCGGGCGGCTCACGTGCGATTCCCCCTTTGCCGAAATACGCGGCTCTGGCGAATGTCTTCGGCCTCGATCGTGATCAGTTTCTCAAGGGTGACGCCCTCATCCGCCGCAGCGAACAGGCGATTGGCCTGACGCAGGCGGGCGCGGTCCAAGGCGTTGCGGATAGAACGCGCGTTAGCGAAGAGCGGCTGCGTTCGGCGTAGCGAAACATATTCGCTGAGCGCAAGCTTCGCGTCGGGGCTCAGCCCGTAGTTGAGGAAAGCGAGCATCTTCTCCCCGATCGCCAGGAGATCGGAGTCGGCGTAATCGGGAAAATCGATGTGATGGGCGACGCGCGAGCGGAAGCCCGGATTGGAATGGAAGAACCTGTCCATCTTGTCGGCATAGCCGGCGAGGATCACGACGAGATCGTCACGGTTGTTCTCCATGATCTGCAGCAGAATCTCGATCGCCTCCTGCCCGTAATCCCGTTCGTTCTCCTGGCGGTAGAGGTAATAGGCCTCGTCTATGAACAACACGCCGCCCATCGCCTTCTTGAGCACCTCTTTCGTTTTGGGCGCGGTGTGGCCGATATATTGCCCCACCAGGTCGTCGCGAGTCACCGCGACTAGGTGTCCGCGGCGCACATAGCCGAGCCGGTGAAGGATCTCGGCCATGCGCGCCGCCACCGTCGTTTTGCCGGTGCCCGGATTGCCGGTGAAGCTCATATGCAAGGTCGGCGCTTGCGAGCTGAGACCGAATTTCGACCGCACGCGATCGACCAGCAGAAGCGCCGCGATCTCGCGAATGCGCCGTTTGACGGGCGCGAGCCCAATCAACTCGTCGTCGAGCTGTTGCAGCACCGGACCGACGCCGGAGCGCGCGAACTCGTCCGCAAGATCGATCCTAGCTCGGGCCGAAGGCGCGGTTTTGACGCCCTCGCTCATGCGTAGCGCTTTCCTTCCGGCCGGTCGGTCGCATAGGCTCGCGTCGTGTAGCGCTGCACGCGGCCTTGGGCCTCGGAGCGATCGAGACGGAAACCTTCCTCGTTCTTTGGCCGGTTGACAATGAAGGAAATGCGCACCGATTCCCAACCGTGCGATGAATCGAAGGCCGAGAGGCGGATGTACTGGTCGCCGTAAATCTTGCGGCAGGCGTGCAACTCCATCAGCACCCCCTTCGCGTCATGCAAGTCGAACATCGGCAGGCC
>DASXXT010000126.1:0-3946 GCA_036502965.1 Roseiarcus sp.
GCGCTCGGCGCCGTGGTTCCAAGCGGGCGCGGCGCGCCCGGCGCGGCCGGATCAGCGTTGGGATCGAATGCGTCCGACCTTCTTGGTCTTGGAGGGACTCCTGGCTGGGCCGGGGCCAAGGGCGCTTCGGCGACGTCCGGCTCTGGCGGAGCGCCACCGGACCGATCGCCGAAGCGGAATTCAACGTCCTGACGGAACTTTTGCAGCTGGGCCTCGAGCCGACGCTGCGCGTTCTCTAATTCCTCGATCCGGCCGCTGGCCTGCCGAAGTTCTTCCTCGAGCCGGTTGATGCGCATCACCAGCCCGGCCGCGTCGTTGGGATCTCCCCCTGGAACGTCGGCGGGCGGCGCCGGCTGGCGGTGGAAGATATCGAACTGCGCTTCAGCCGGCCCCAAAACAGCAAGGCAGGCGACGACCGCCGCGACGAGGCTAGGGCGAAACAATGACGTCACCAGCCGCTTCCTGATGGGGTTCGGTTTGAGTCGCCCATACGCCCCGCATCGGTCGATTTCAAGTCAAGCCGAAGGCTTGCAGAAGGCGCTCAACTGCTGCCGGCAGCAACGCCGTTGAGGACGGTGACGGCGCGGCGATTTTGCGACCAGCAGGAAATGTCGTCGCAGACCGCGACGGGCCGCTCCTTGCCATAGCTGATCGTCCTCATGCGCGAAGCGGAGACGCCCTTGGCGGCGAGATAGTCGTGGACCGCCTGGGCGCGGCGCGAGCCAAGCGCGAAATTGTATTCGCGCGTGCCCCGCTCATCGGCGTGGCCCTCGATGGTGAAGCTATATTTGCTGTACTGATTGAGCCAAGCCGCCTGCTTGTCGAGTGTCGCCTGGGCGGTCGGCGAGAGATCGGTCTGATCAGTATCGAAGAAGACGCGGTCGCCGACGCTCTGGTTGAATTCCTGCACGCTGCCGGGGCCGGCCGCGCCATAACCCGCGGCGAGGTTATTGTTGTTGTGCGCGCAGGCGCTCAAGGCGAGGCCCAGCGCGAGCGCCGCGACAAGCGCGATCGAACTCCGGGTCACGTTCGCAAACATGCTGCCACTCCTGACGGCCCCGCCAGCCCGCGAGCTAGCAGCCCTAAGAGTTAATGCAAGGTTCCGATAAGCTTACCGACTCTTTGCCGCGCGATTACCAACGCGTCGCAACCCGCCGGCAGCGTTAACAGCGGATTAATGGCCATATTGCGGCGCAAAATGCCTTGTGCTCGCCTCGTTTGATTGGCATCATCACGCGCTCGTGAAGGCGAGTTGTTGAGGGGATTCACGGGATTCTTCTTCGGATGAAGCGCTTTAGAGTGAGACGGACGGTCCTGCTCGCGCTGGCGACGGTCTTTTTGGCTGTCGCGTGGGTGTGGGACGGCTTGGTCGCGGTCGGGCGGGCGCTTGCCAGCTTTATACCGTGGACGCGCTTCAAGCAGGCCTTCGCCACCCTGGTCGACCGCCTGCCGGGGCCGATGGTCCTGCTGGTTTTCTTGGTGCCGTTTTTGATCGTTGAGCCGCTTCTGGTGGGGGCCACCATCGCGATCGCGATGGGCTATGTCCTCTCTGGAGCGCTCGCGTGGATCGTACTGAAATTTCTAGCGGTCGCGCTCATCCCGGCGATCTTCGATCTGACGAAGCACAGGCTGATGACCATGCCGTGGTTCGTCCGGGCGTATGGGAAGGTGATGGCGTTTCATCACTACGCCGACCAAATCGTCGCTCCTTACAAGCACGCCGCCGCCGCGGTAATCCGCCAATGGCGCATGCGTGCCGCCACGGTGACAAGACGCGTTCCCGGCCTTGCCCATCTCGCCGCGCGCTTCGCCGCCCGCAAGCGGGCAAGCGGGCGGCCGGCTATGCCGTCAAGCGGGGTAGGGCGGCGCTAACACCTCACCTTGCGGGACGGCGTCGCGCCCCAAGCCGCATAAAAGTCATGCTTTGAGAGAGAGTTGACAGACCGAGGCGCTCGGACCACATTTGCTTTGCTCGAGGGGCGTCCCAAAGGGGGCTGAGACGGCGACAGGCCGAACCCTTTGAACCTGATCCGGGTCATGCCGGCGAAGGGACGCAGCGGCCTAGCTCCCTAATTTGGACCGCCTGTTTCTCACCGCCGGCCTTTTCCGCGAGGAGACGGCCATGAATGAGATTCCCAAATTCGCCGCGCCGCAGACCGTGACCACCGGGCCGATTGTGGGCTCGCGCAAGGTCTACGCCACGCTCAAGGGGAGTGCCGACATCCGCGTTCCGTTTCGCGAGATCGCGCTCTCCGACCCGAACGAGGCGCCGATGCGCGTCTACGATCCGTCCGGGCCTTATACCGAGAGCAACGCAACGATCGATCTTGCCGCGGGGCTGAAGCCAGTGCGCGAGGCCTGGATTGAAGCGCGCAACTTCGCCGAAGCGCAGCCGCGCGCGGTCAAGCCCGAGGACAACGGCAACGTTTCCATGGATCGTCTTGCGCCGCTCTGTCCCGCCGAACGGACGCTCCGCGCAGGCAGGCCTGGCCAACTCGTCACCCAGTTCGAATTCGCCCGCGCCGGGATCGTCACCGAAGAGATGATCTATGTCGCCCATCGTGAGAATCTGGCGCGCGAGGCCGCGGTGGAACACGCTGCTGAGCGTCGAGGCGATGGCGAGAGCTTCGGCGCGGCCATCCCCGAGTTCATCACGCCGGAATTCGTGCGCGAGGAAGTCGCGCGGGGACGAGCGATCATTCCCGCCAACATCAATCACCTCGAACTTGAGCCGATGGCGATCGGCCGCAACTTTCTGGTCAAGGTCAACGCCAACATCGGCAATTCCGCGGTGAGCTCGGGCATCGCGGAGGAAGTCGAAAAGATGGTGTGGGCGATCCGCTGGGGCGCCGACACGGTCATGGACCTTTCGACCGGGCGCAACATTCACAACATCCGCTCCTGGATCCTGCGCAACGCGCCGGTTCCGATCGGAACGGTGCCGATCTACCAAGCGCTGGAGAAGGTTGGCGGCGATCCGCTCAAGCTCGACTGGGAGGTGTTCAGGGATACGCTGATCGAGCAAGCCGAGCAGGGCGTCGATTATTTCACCATCCATGCCGGCGTGCGGTTGGCCTATGTGCCGCTGACCGCGAAGCGCGTCACCGGCATCGTCTCGCGCGGCGGCTCGATCATGGCGCGCTGGTGCCTCGCGGGCCATCGCGAGAGCTTCCTCTATGCGAAGTTCGACGAGATCTGCGACATCATGCGCAAGTATGACGTGTCGTTCTCGCTCGGCGACGGCCTGCGTCCGGGCTCGATCGCCGACGCCAACGACCGCGCGCAATTCGCGGAATTGGAGACGCTTGGCGAATTGACCAAGGTCGCCTGGGACAAGGGCTGTCAGGTGATGATCGAGGGCCCCGGCCACGTGCCGATGCACAAGATCAAGGTGAACATGGAGAAGCAGCTTCGCGAATGCGGCGAGGCGCCTTTCTATACGCTTGGGCCGCTGACGACGGACATCGCGCCGGGCTACGACCACATCACGTCGGGGATTGGCGCCGCGATGATCGGCTGGTTCGGCACCGCGATGCTCTGCTACGTGACGCCGAAGGAGCATCTCGGCCTGCCCGACCGCGAAGACGTCAAGACTGGCGTCATCACCTACCGCATCGCGGCCCATGCCGCCGATCTCGCCAAGGGCCATCCCGCGGCGCAGATTCGCGATGACGCGGTGTCTCGGGCGCGCTTCGACTTCCGCTGGGAGGACCAGTTCAACCTGTCGCTCGACCCCGACACCGCGCGCAAGTTCCACGACGAGACCTTGCCGAAGGACGGCCACAAGGTGGCGCATTTCTGCTCCATGTGCGGGCCGAAATTCTGCTCGATGCAGATCACCCAGGATCTTCGTAAGGAAGCCGAGGCGATGGCCGGCATGGCGGAGAAGTCGCGCGAGTTTCTTGAGGGCGGCGCCGCCCTCTACGTGAAGGCGGCGGAGTGAGGC
>DASXXT010000127.1:0-14455 GCA_036502965.1 Roseiarcus sp.
ACACGCGGCCGACATGGCGCTCCTTGGCGACATTGGCCAGACGCTCGCCGCGGCGGCCGGACGCCTCAAAGAGCTGGTCGACAACGGGAAGGTCGCGGCGGGACTCGCCGCGTGGGGCGCGCGGCGGCGCGAAGCCAGGGAGGCGACGCGCAAGGACATTTTGGCCGAAAGCGCGAACGCGCCGCTCAGCGCGGACGCCGCGGTGCTGGCGGTGCTGGACGCGCTGCCGAAGGACGCGATCATCGCCAATGATTCCGCGGCGACCTTCGGCCGCGTTCAGGATCTCATGACGACCGAGCCTGGCCGCTACTTCTTCGCCCGCGGCGGCGTGCTCGGCTGCAGCATGCCCGCCGCCGTTGGCGCCGCGCTCGCGACTCGGGGTTGGGTCGCCTCGTTCGTCGGCGACGGGGGCGCGATGTATTCGCCGCAGGCTTTGTGGAGCGCCGCGCACTATGCCGCGCGGACGATCTTCGTCGTCTTCAACAATCGCCGCTATGGCGTGTTGCAGAATGTCGCCAAGTCTCTGGGCTACGACAACGCGAAAGCGGGCCGGTTCGTGGGCATGGACCTCGCCGATCCGGCGATCGACTTTCAGGCGCTGGGGGCGTCGATGGGCGTGCCGGCTGAGCAGGCGGATGATCGCCATGCGATCGGCGCGGCGGTTCATCGAGCGCTCAAGCGTGATGGCCCGTCGCTGATCGAGATCCCGATCCGCTGAGGCCGCTCGGCGCGATGCGCCTCTGGCGCGCTAGGTAGAGTTGCCATAGACAGCCGCTATACGGGCGTTTCAGTGTTCGAGCGCGATACGAGGATCAGGTCGGCGTGCTCCTGTACGGAAACATCAACCTCACGCGTCTCGCTTGACTTGAAGGGAAGGCGCGCCCCCGATACGCGCTGGGCACCGCGCACCATGCCGCCTATGTCATGGGCTTCCTCTGAGCCGCCCCCTGCGACCCGACCGGGCCCCGCCCGTGAAGATTGTCGGACCTCGCGCCTGGCTTCCCTCGATCGCGCTCGGGCGTCGAGAGACGCAGCGCGCCGCGAGGACCGAGGCGCGCTTCCCCGACAGATGCTACGCTCGTACGAGCTTCGCTTCGATCTTCGGCGAACGCCTCAGCGTCTGCAGCACGACGCAATAGCGCTCGGTGAGTTTCAGCAACGTGTCGACCTGGTCCTGCGGCGCGTCCGTCTCCAGTTCAAATTTGAGCCGGACGTCGGTGAACCCGACAGGCGCCTGCTTGTCGACGCCGAGCGTGCCGCGAAAGTCGAGATCGCCTTCCGCCGCCACTTTGCCCGAGCGCAGTTGGATCCCCATCGAGGTCGCGACCGCCTTCATCGTCACGCCGGCGCAGGCGACCAAGGCCTCGAGCAGCATGTCGCCGGAGCAGAGTTCCGCCCCGCTTCCCCCGGTCGCCGGATGAAGCCCGGCGACGGCGAGCGCTCGTCCCGTGTCGACCTTGCAGGCAATTGTCGCGGAATCGAGCGCGCCGTTGGCTTTGAGCGTGACCAGCCCCGCCCCGGCGTCGGCGCGGTAGCGTTCCTTGAGCGGCGCCTGGATAGCGCGCAATCCGTCAGCGTCCACCTTCTTTGGTCTCCTCTTTGATTTGCTTAGGCCAAGCTCGCCGTCTGGCGGTCCAGGGCCTCCTTCAACCGTCCTCCCAGCCGAACCGCAGCGGCGCTTCGCGGAATGCAAACCGGTCGAGGTGCGAGGCGACCACGCCTTTCATGCGCTCGACCGCTTCGCTCTCTTCACTTTCGATTGTGACCTGAAGCGCATCGGCGCGCGCGTCGAATGTGGCGACTGCGGCCTGAAACTTAACCACGCCTCTTTGCTCCGAAAGGTCGACTCCCAGCTTGTGGCTCCAATGCTTACAGAGCTGCTGCATGTATTTGGCGGCATTGACGGTGGGAACGCTGGCCGTGGCAATTGGCATGCTGATTACGTCTTTCGGTGTTCAATGCGGTTCGGCGCGGCTCAATCGCGTGGCGGGCCGCGTGGCGCCAATGAAGCGTGGGGCGTGTACCGCGGCGATTTAGCCCGAACCCGCGTCCGACTCAACGGCGGCCCCAGGCGGACGTGGACGACGCAAGTTCGCTTGTCGGCGCCCGCCCGCCGGGCTAACGCTTGCGCGATGACCCGCGTTGGCTTCTTCTCCGGCTCGTTCGATCCGATGACCAACGGGCACTTGGACGTGATCGAGCATGCCGCGGCACTTTGCGACCGGCTGGTCGTCGGCGTCGGCTCTAACCCGAACAAGGCCGCGTTGTTCACGGTCAAGGAGCGGCTGAAACTCATCCGCGAGGCGGCAGCGCCAATCATGGCTAAGGCGCAATGCGAACTCGAGGTCGTCGAATTCACCGGCCTCGCCATCGAGGCCGCGCGCAAAGCAGGCGCGACTCTGATCTTCCGAGGCCTGCGGGACGGAACCGATTTCGACTATGAGATGCAGATGGCGGGCATGAACGGCGCGATGGCGCCCGAGCTGCGCACCGTCTTTCTGCCCGCCTCCTCGCCGGTGAGGCCGATCACGGCGACGCTGGTGCGGCAGATCGCCTCGATGGGCGGCGACGCCTCCCCCTTCGCGCCGCCCAATGTCATCAAAGCGCTGAAAGCGAAGTTTGCTAAGAGCTCCTGAAGAGCCAGGCCCAGCACCGTCATCCGGCCTTCGGGCCATCCGGGTCAAAGCCCGGGGACAGGCTCTTCTCCCAGCGGGAGAAGGGAGCGCACTTCGACGGCCGGCGAATCCCTTCTCCCTTTGGGAGAAGGTGGTTGCGCCATAGCCCGTCAAAGGACCGGCGTTCTTACGAACGCCCTTTGGCGCGGCCGGATGAGGGTGACGCCCCCTACCCCTCCCCTCGCTCCTCCCGCAGGCGCGACCAGTATTCGAGCCGCTTTTTGATCTCGCGCTCGAAACCCCGCTCGACGGGGTCGTAGAGCGTGTGCCGGCCGACCTTCTCCGGCCAATAGTTCTGGCCGCTGAAGCCCTCGGGCGCGTCGTGATCATATTGATAATCCCCGCCGTAGCCCTCGCGCTTCATGAGCCGCGTCGGGGCGTTGAGGATGGTCTTGGGCGGCGCGGGCGAACCATGCTCTTTCGCGAGCGCCTGAGCGGCCCCGAACGCCTTGTAGACTGCGTTCGATTTCGGCGCGGTCGCCATATAGACCACGGCCTCAGCGATCGCCAGTTCGCCCTCGGGACTGCCGAGAAAATCGTAAGCGTCCTTGGCGGCGTTGGCGACGAGGAGCGCCTGCGGGTCGGCGAGGCCGATGTCCTCGGAGGCCATGCGCACGACGCGTCGCGCAATGAACAGAGGGTCCTCGCCGGCGTCGAACATGCGCGCGAGATAGTACAGCGCCGCGTCCGGATCGGAGCCGCGCACGCTTTTATGCAAGGCTGAGATCAGATTGTAATGACCGTCCTGGGCCTTGTCGTAGATCGGCGCGCGCCGCTGCACGACTTCGACCAGACGGGCCGCATCGAGCGTCTCGCCCGGGCGCGCGGCGCGCCAGACCTCTTCGGCGAGGGTAAGCAGCGCGCGGCCGTCGCCGTCGGCCATGCCGATCAGCGCTTCTCGCGCTTGCGGATCGAGCGGCAAAGGCTTGGCCAGCAGCCGCTCGCCGCGCTCGAGCAGCGCTTCGAGCGCTTCGGGGCCCAGCGGGCGAAAGACGAGCACGCGCGCGCGGGAGAGCAACGACGCGTTGAGTTCGAACGAAGGATTCTCGGTCGTCGCGCCGATCAGGGTGATCGAGCCGTCCTCCATCACGGGCAGGAAGGAATCCTGCTGCGCGCGGTTGAAGCGATGGATCTCGTCGACGAAGAGCAGCGTGCCCTGCCCTTGTGAACGACGCGCGCGGGCGGCGTCGAAGATCTTCTTTAGTTCCGCGACTCCGGTATGGATCGCCGAAACCTGCACGAACGTGTCATTGCGGCTGGCGCCAATCAGCCGCGCGACCGTCGTCTTGCCGCTACCCGGCGGCCCCCAGAAGATCATCGAGCCGAGCGATCGCCCCGCGAGCAGGCGGGTCAGCGCCCCATCCGGACCGGTCAGATGCTCCTGGCCCGAAACCTCGGCCAGCGTCATCGGCCGCAGCCGTTCGGCGAGCGGCGCCGGCGGCGGCTCGGCCTTTGGCTCCATGCCCTCGAGAAGACTCATGGCGCTTTGTCCCGCGCGGACGATCCGCTGTCCAGCCGGGCGAGCGCCAGCTTGCCCGAGGCTCGTGAGCGCGCCATTGTCCGCCGTCCCTTCAAACCCAAGAGCCTTTGGATGAGTTCCTTCGCCCTGCCCTACGCCCCGTCTGAAACGCTGGGCTTTATTCCGGAAAGGCTTGAGCGGCTCACCGCAATCATGGCCCATCAGGTCGAGGAGAAGAAGGCTCCGGGCGTCTCAATGCTGATCGCCCGACACGGCAAGATCGCTTACCGCCAATCGGTCGGCGCGCTGCGCCCCGGCGGGCCCCCGATGACCGACGACGCGATCTTCCGCATCTATTCGATGACCAAGCCGATCGTTTCGGTCGCGGCGATGATGCTGGTCGAGGAGGGACGGCTCCTCGTAACTGATCTCGTCTCGAAATACATCCCGGCTTTTGCAAACGTGAAGGTCGGCGTCGTCAACGGCGATAAGCTCGATCTTGCGCCGCTCAAGCGTCCGATCACCGTCCAGGACCTCATGCGCCACACGTCGGGACTGACCTATGGCTTCACCGGGGCGTCGCCAGTGCAGAAGCTGATCAAGGCGGCGAACGTCGTGGATTCGAACCGGACGTTGGCCGAAAACGTAGGGGCGATGGCCGCGCTTCCGCTCATGCATCAGCCTGGCGAAGTCTGGGAGTATAGCGTGTCCACCGACGTGCTCGGTCGTGTTGTCGAGATCGTCGAAGGCGCTTCGCTGGGCGAGATCCTGCAGCAGCGCCTGTTCGGCCCGCTCCAGATGGTCGACACCGCCTTCTTCACGCCGGAATCGAAGCTAGCGCGGCGCGCCGATCCATTCTCGTTCGACTTCATGACCGGCGGGGGCGTCGACACCTGCAACTGGACGGCGGCGCCGAAATTCCAGTCCGGCGGCGGCGGCCTGATGTCGACGCTCGCCGACTATACCCGCTTCGCCGCCATGTTGAGCGGCGGCGGCGCGATCGAGGCCAAGCGCATTCTCGGGCCGCAGACACTCGCCTTCATGGCAAGCGACCACCTCAGCGCAAGCGTGAGGAAGGGCCACTATCTGTTGTGGCCCGGTCACGGCTTCGGCCTCGGCTTCGCGGTGCGCACCGATCCGGGCAAAGCGCCGACGGCGGGCAGCGTCGGCGAGTTTTTCTGGGGCGGCATGATGGGCACGGCGTTCTGGGTGTCGCCGCGCGACTCCCTGTTCGCCGCCCTTATGGTTCAGACGCCGGAGAACCGCGAATTTTTCCGCGTGCTGTTCCGTAACCTGGTCAGCGCGGCGATCGTTTGAAATCGCCGGCCGCTTACCACACTCCCGTATTCGCCATCGACGCCCACGGCTCCGCCGGCGCCTTCGACTCGCCGTTCTGGATGAGTTCGATCGAGATGTTGTCCGGCGTGCGGATGAAGGCCATATGGCCGTCGCGCGGCGGCCGGTTGATGGTCACGCCGGCCGCCTTGAGCTTGGCGCAGGTCGCGTAGATGTCGTCGACGCCATAGGCGAGGTGGCCGAAATTGCGCCCGCCGGCATAGGCCTCCGGGTCCCAGTTGTAGGTGAGCTCGACGGTCGGCTTCCGGCTTGCCTTCGCAGACTCGACGTCATCGGGTGCGGCGAGAAAGACCAGGGTGAAGCGGCCCTTTTCGTTGTCGATGCGCCGCGTCTCGACAAAACCCATGAGCTCGAAAAATGCGATTGTCGCATTGAGGTCCGTCACGCGGATCATTGTATGCAGGTATTCCATGGACTTGCCTCGTTGCCTCGGTTCACGGTCGGGAGCATAACCTGTCCATTCGAAGGGAGAAGCCCTTAACTAGGAGGAATCCTTGGGAGCGGCGACAATTGTCGTCTTGGGCGTGTTCGCTGAGTGCTATGGAGGCTCACTTCGCCGAATATTCAGGGCGCGTGCGCGACTTCCTCGATAGCCATTCCGGCGTAGTTGTCCGGCGCCAACGGGTGTCCCAGACGCTTGAGGGCGGCCGGCCGACCTCATCATGCTGATCGATTTTCCGAGTCGGGAGATTGCATCGACCATATTCCAACTTCCCGAATATCAAGCGATTCTGCCGCTGCGCGGACAGATTTTCCGGCATTTCACTATGCTGCTCGCCGACGCGGGCGAGATCTAACCGGCGGCGGCCTCATCATCGGCGCCGACCGCGCAAATTCTGCCAGGAGCCCAAAGGATCGAGACTAGAGGGGCTTAAATCATGGGACCGACAGAACAGCCGGACCCAGCCGAGGGCCACTCGACGCTGAAGCAGCGCGCGGCGGCGGCCTCGATCGTCGCGAGCACAATCTTGGCCGTGCTCAAGCTCGCAGCGGGCACGGCTTCCGGATCGCTCGCGCTTCTCTCGGAAGGCGCGCATAACACCATCGATGTCGGCGCGAGCGCGCTCACCCTTTTCGCGGTGCGCGAGGCCGACAAACCCGCCGACGTCGATCATCCGTTTGGTCACGCCAAGATCGAGGCGGTGGCGGCGCTCGCCGAGACCGGTTTTCTCGCCGCGCTCTCGATCGCTGTCGCGGTCGAGGCGATCGGGCGCATCCGCGACGGCGGCGCTCCCGTCGACGTCGGCGCCTTCGCCATCGGCGCGATCCTATTCTCGATCATTGTCGACGTCGTGCGCTGGCGCGCGCTCACCCATGTGGCGCGCGCAACCTCGAGCCATGCGCTCAGCGCGGACGCGCTGCATTATTCGAGCGATCTTGTTTCGTCCGTGTTGGTGCTGATTGGTCTTATCGCCACGCGGGCCGGATACGCCCACGCCGATGCGTTGGCGGCGATCGGCGTCTCCGGCTTCATCGCCGTCGCAGGCTATCGCCTCGGCCGGGCGACGATCGATGCGCTCGTCGACCGCGCGCCCGAGGGACTGGCCGACGCGCTCCGCACCTTGGTCATGCACAACACAAGCGTCGCTGGGATTGAGGCGATCCGCCTCAGGCCAAGCGGCGCCAAGATCGTGGGCGACGTCGTCGTCTCCGTGTCGCGCACTCTGCCGCTCGAACGCGTCGCGGGGATCAAGGCCGAGCTACAATCCCGGATCGCTCGACGGTGGCCCGAGGCCGAACTGACCATTACCGCCAATCCGCTCGCGCTCGACAACGAGACGATCCTCGAACGGGTGCTTGTGATCGCCGCGCGCCGAGGTCTGCCAGTGCACCATGTGACCATCCAGGACATTGAAGCGCGCAAGACAGTCGCCCTCGACCTCGAAGTCAACGGCGCGATGACTCTCGGCGACGCCCATCGACTTGCATCCGAGCTTGAAGATGCGATTGCCGAGGAAATCGGCGAGGACGTCGAAGTCGAGACCCACATTGAGCCGGCCGAGCCGGAGTCCAGTGGGCAATTCGCCGAGCCGGACCTTGCTCATCGCATCGAAGCCTCGCTCGCGGCTACGGCCGCGGAGCAAGGCCGCGTGCGCGACATCCACAATGTGCGGGTGCGCAAGACTCCGGGCGGCGTATTCGTCCTCTTCCACTGCCGCGTCGATCCGGCGACGCCGGTCGAGACCGTTCACGCCGCCGTTGATTCTCTCGAGCGCTCGGTGCGGGAGGCCTTTCCCGAAGCTCGCCGGGTCGTAGGGCACGCCGAACCCGCAGGGACAGAGGCAGGCGGCTAGCGCCGGCGAGCCTCAGGGCGTGGGTAACTGCGTGGCGGGCATCTCGTCCAACCTCGAGAGGAAGAGCTCGAGGATCGGGGACCTGCGGACCTTGTTGTAGCCAACGACGAGGTCGATCGTCGGCGCAGTCCCGTGCAGCGGGCGGCTGGTCACCGACCAGGGTAGGAAATTCCTCGCATAGGCGGGCAAGAGCATTACCGCGCCGGTCGAGGCGACCATCGACACCGCGTGGGCGAGATGGTCCACCTCGTGCGCAGGCTTGATGTGCAGACCGGATCGTTCAAGGTAGCCCGCAATCACAGGGTGTAAGGTTGGCGCCGTATTCGAGGGAATGATGAATGTCTCGCCGACGATCTCCCGCAGATCGACGGTCTCTTGCGCGGCCAGGCGATGATCGCTCGGGAACACCAGGATGAGCGGCTCCGTCAGCACGCGCCGGTAGACCAGGTTTTCGGCATGTGGCTCCGCGCGCATGAATGCGGCGTCGAGCGTGCCCCGCATCAGCTCCGCCGCCAAGTCGGGCGAGTATTGGCTCGCGATGGTGAGCTTCATGTTGGGCAGTTGGTCGTGAAGAATGCGCATCGCCTTTGGCAGCCAGTCAATCTCCGTGCCGGTCATGAAGCCAAGCGCGAGGGCTGGCTTGAGCGGTTCGGCGGCCCGCCGCGCCGCTTCGACCGCCGCCTCCGCCTGGGTGAGCGCAAGCCGCGCATGGTCGAGAAAAGCGCGTCCTGCGGCGGTCAGTTCGACGCCGCGCACGCTGCGGCTCATCAGTGCGACGCCGACCTGATCTTCGAGATCGCGCATTTGGCGGCTGAGCGATGGTTGCGCCGTGTGCAGCCGCTTCTCGGCCGCGACGGTCAGGCTTCCCTCTTCGGCGACCGCGACGAAATAGCGAAGATGCCGGAGCTCCATGGCGGCCTTCCATACCTGCAAGGCATGCTGCTCAGCTTACAAAGTCTTTTTCCACGGCGCCAAGGGCGCCTAAATAGCGCCTCAACGAGACGCGGAACCCGTCTGCGGCCTCCAAGGCGCCGCAGTGTTCCTGCTTGGCCATGCTCTGCCGGCAGGGATGGAGCAACGCGCGAGGATTCAAATTTGAGCAACGAGTCAGTCGTCTTAATCACCGGCGCACTCACGGGCATCGGCCGCGCCGCCGCCCTTGCCTTCGCCAAAGAGGGCGCGAGCGTCGTGGTGTCTGGCCGCAAAGACGCCGAAGGGAAGGCGCTGGAGGCTGAACTCATCGGCCTTGGCGCTAAGGCGGCGTTCATTCGCGCGGACGTGCGCCAGGAGGACGAGGTGAGCAATTTGGTCGACAAGACGGTCGCGCGCTTCGGGCGGCTCGACGCAGCGGTCAACGCCGCCGGCACGGACGGCAAGCCCGGGCCGCTGACCGACCAGAGCGCCGAGGGTTACGCCGCGACCTTCGACACCAACGTGCTCCGCACGCTGCTCAGTATGAAGCATGAGTTGCGAGTCATGCAGACCCAAGGCTCGGGCAGCATCGTCAACATCTCCTCGACCTACGGCCACGAGGGCGCAAAGGGCGCGTCAGTCTATGCTGGGAGCAAGCATGCCGTCGAAGACATGACGAAGTCGGCGGCGCTCGAAGCGGCGGGGTCGGGCGTGCGGGTCAACGCCGTAGCGCCGGGGCCGACCGAGACCGGAATGCTCAATCGCTTCACTGGCGCCCCTGAGCGCAAGGCGGCACTCGCGTCGCGGGTGCCGCTTGGCCGGGTCGCCGAGCCCGAGGAGATCGCGCGCGCGATTCTTTTCGTCGCCTCCAAAGCTGCGTCTTTCATGACCGGCCAGATCGTCACCGTGGATGGCGGCAAGACGGCGGCTTGAACCAAGAGCTTCGCTCAAGAGGAGGCCCAAAGGAATGGACGCTCAATCGGAGATCGAGACCAACAAAGCGGTGGCGGACGCCTTTTATCAGGCGGGTGTCGAGGGACGGCTCACGAGTTTCGCCCAATATCTCGACCCGGATTTCCTCGTGACGGCGCCCAACTATCTGCCCTGGGGCGGCCCGCACAAGGGCGCGGCGTTCTTCTCAGGCGACATTCTGCCCAGTCTGCCGCAGGTCTTCGACTTCTCGCGCTTCAGCTACATGAGCGTAACCGCAGAGGACGATCGGGTAGCGGCGATCATCAATATGGGCGTGACCGGCACGGATCACGTCATCAAGATCCTTGATCTGTGGACGGTCCGGAACGGCAAAGCCGTAGAGCTGTGGGTCGCCTATTTCGAGCCGCAGGCGCTTCTTGACAAGCTTGGGCTCGTCCATGGGCTGAGACGCTAACTCTGGACAAAGGCGCCTTGACGAGCAGCCATGCGGGCAGCGCTAACCGCGACTCCCAACCGCGCTACGGCGCCACGTCGCGCTTTGGCCCGTTGAGCGGTTCGCCGATGACGGGGATGCGTCCCCGTTCGCCTCAGTGGCCGCCAGGATCGATCTCCCGCTCATGCTTCGGTACGCTTGAGCCGGGCCGGCAGGGGCGTAATCATGGACCTGGGCGTTCTCGGTTGAGAGCCCTGGGGAGCCCCTATGGCCGATTCGCAATTGACGGATAACGCTTCGTCCCGGACGTCGGTTTCGACCTCGGATCGGCTGCGCAGCTGGCTGTTCCCGATTCTCCGCATCGCTTTCCTCATCTTCGCCGCGTGGCTTGTCTGGTACACGGCCGGACATTGGAACCGCTGGACCGGGGCAGCGCGCCTCGAATCGACCGATGACGCCTTCGTTGCGGGCGACGTGACGCCGCTCTCCGCGCGCGTGTCGGGATACATCACGGAAATGCCGGTCAATGACTTCCAGACCATTCGCAAGGACGATTTGATCGCAGTCATTGATCCGTCCGACTACAAGGCCCAACTTGACTTGGCTCAAGCCAATCTCGCCGCGGCTGAGGCCACGCTCGCCAACCTCGAGAACCAGCGCAGCATCCAGCAGGCGCTTGTCCGGGAGGCTGAGGCGACGATCGACGCGACCGAGGCCGACGTGCTGCGCTTCCAGCTCGAGGACAAGCGCCAGCGCGATCTGTACAAAACCGGAATCGCCGGCACACAACAGCTGGTCGAACAGGCCGACGACAACGCGAAGAAAGCGATCGCGCAACGGCGCCTGAATGAAGCCCAGTTGGACCAGCAAAAGGCCGCGCTGGCGGCGATCGACATTCAGGAAAAACAACTTCGCGCCCAGATCCACGCGGCGGAAGCGCAGGTCGCGCTCGCCTCGGACAATTTACGCTATACGCGAATTCTGTCACCCGCCGATGGCCTCGTGGGCCAGCGGCAAGTGCGGCTCGGCCAATTCGTCAATGTCGGCACGCAAGTGATCGCCGTTCTTCCGCTGCCCAACATCTGGGTGATTGCGAACTACAAGGAAACCCAGATGACCAACATCCGGCTCGGCCAGCCAGCCCGCATCACCGTCGACGCCTTTCCCGATCTCGTGCTCACCGGCCACGTGGACAGCTGGTCGCCGGGGACGGGCAGCACCTTCGCGCTGCTTCCGCCTGACAACGCAACCGGAAACTTCACCAAGGTGGTCCAGCGCGTCCCGGTAAAGATCGTGCTCGACAACAACCCTTCACTTGGAGCGCTGGTGAGGCCCGGCATGTCGGTCGAAGCCACGGTCGATACCGGCGCGGGCCCGGTGCAGAGCGGCGGAACGGCAACGAGCGAATCGGCGTCCAAGCCGTGACCGCGGTCCCCGCCCCGGTCACCTCAGCTGGTGCGGACGTCCGCGCCCCGGCGCCGCTCACCTCAGCCGGCGTCGCCACCGATGCGGCGGGGTGGATTCCGCCGCGGCTCAGCGCCGATTCGCTCAGGCCCTACGTCGGCATCCTCGGCGTTCTGATCGGCGCGGTCCTGTCATTCGTCGGTAGCCGCATCACGAGCTTTGGGCTCGCCGACCTGCGCGGAGGGTTGCACTTCGGGTTCGACGAAGGCGCATGGATGACGACCAGCTTCGGCGTCGGCCAGATGATGGTCGGCGTCGCCTGCCCCTATCTCGGCGCCATTTTCAGCGTCAGGCGAATCCTTTTGTACGGAATGGCGCTCCTGTTCGTCGCCAGCCTGCTCGGACCGTTGTCGCCCAATCTCACCGCCTTCCTCACGGCGCAATTCCTGGCCGGCGTGGGCACGGGCACGTTCATCCCGCTCACGATCGGCTTCATCGTCCGCAGTCTGCCGCAGCGTCTGATCGTCTACGGTCTCGCCGTGTACGCGATGAACTCCGAGCTGTCACAGAACGTCTCGGCTTCTCTCGAGGGCTGGTACACGGATAACCTGTCATGGCGTTGGATCGAATGGCAGAATTGCGTGGCGCTGCCTCTCATGTTCGCCTGCATCTGGTACGGAGTGCCGCGCGAGAAGATCAACATGGCGCTGCTGCGCCACCTCGACTGGCCCGGGCTCGTCTATGCCGGCGTCGGTTTTGCTCTTCTTTACGCCGGCCTCGACCAGGGCAACCGGCTGGACTGGAACAACAACGGCCTGGTCAATGGCCTCTTGCTTTCGGGTGGATTGCTCACTCTCGCTTTCGTCGCGCGGGAGCTTTACGTCGAAAAGCCGTTCCTCAATCTTCGGCTGCTCGCCAAAGAGGGGCTTGTGCCCATCCTGCTCTTGCTCGCCGGCTTCCGCTTTATCATTCTCTCGACCGCCTATATTATCCCGACCTACCTTCAGGTCGTGCAGAACTATCGCGAGCTGCAGGTCGGCGCCGTGCTCCTATGGATCGCCCTGCCCCAGTTGGCGATCGTCCTTCCTCTCGGCTGGCTTCTTTCACGTATCGACGCGCGTTGGGTCCTTGGGTTCGGCGCGATTTTGATCGGAATCGCCTCACTCATGGGGACACTCCTCACGCAGGACTGGGCCACCAACGATTTTCTTCCCTCCCAGATCCTGCAGGCGCTCGGCCAGTCGTTTGCGCTGACCTCTGTCATCGTTCTCGCGGTTCAATCGATGAGTCCCGCCGATGTATTGACGATCGGTACGCTGCTCCAGACCAGTCGCCTTTTCGGCGGCGAGATCGGAACTGCCTTCATGCAGACCTTCGTGCGCGTGCGCGAGCAGGTCCACTCCAATCTCATCGGCCTGCATGTCGACAGCCTCGGCGGCCAAACTGCCGATCGGCTGGCGGCTTATCGCAACGCGGTCGGCGCGCACTCGAGCGACGCTGCGCTCGCCGCCGCGCGCGCGACGAGCCTGCTTGGGTCCGCCGTCGCGAAGCAGGCCGCCGTTCTCTCCTACATCGACGGATTTCTCGCCGCCGCGGTCGGCGCCTTCGCCTGCCTCCTGCTCACCGCTCTTTTGCGGCGGCATTGAGAAAAAGCGGGCGGTTCGGCTGGCAATCCTCTAGGCCTGGGCTCAAAGCAGAACGCCTCGCCGGCGCGCGTGTGGTTGTGACCGGCTTAGGCGTCGATTGGAAATGGGGACGGCATGCGAACCGCCTATTGCTTTACGCCGGACCGCGCGTTCTTTGCGCCGGCTTTGCGCGCGATCGCGTCGCTCATCGAGGCCGAATCGGACGTCGAGCGCGAGATTTTCCTGATCTGCGAGCCGGATGAGGTGGCGCCGGGCTTCGACAAGCTCCCGGAGCGTTTGCGCCAGCGCATCAAGCTCATGACCCTCGACTTCTCGCGCTTCTACGGCGACCTCGCTGGAAGAGGCCGTTTTTCACGCGCAGTATTCCGCCGCCTGTTTCTTGACGAAATCCTGCCCGCTGAGATTGAGCGGATCGTCACCGTCGATTCCGACATGCTGATCGTCCGCCCCGGGCTTAAGCGGCTCGAAAGCTTCGATCTTGGCGGAAGGCCGCTCGCCGCCGCCTATGACATGATCTTTCTCATGGACTTCAAAGGCGACGCGCTGGCGCGGCAGTTCCAACGTTCGCGCCGCTCGCTCGGGCTTTCGCTCGACGCGCCGTACTTCAACGCTGGGCTCATGGCGATCGACCGGGCCGCGTGGCGGGCCGAGAAGCTGACGGAGCGCGTGACCAAGGCGCTTCGCGACGACCCGAAACGCTATCCGTTCATGGAGCAGGACGCGCTTAACGCCACGCTTAAGGGCAATTTCGCTCCGCTGTCGCCGCGCTTCAATTTCATGGGCGACTTTTTCCTGCTTGATCTTGAACGCCGGCTCGAGCCGATCGTGCTGCATTTCGTCAACGCGCCGAAGCCCTGGGAGGTTGGCTCATGGCGGGGCGAGGCGCGGTTCGCCGAGACCTACCGCGCCTGGTTCGCGGAGTCGCCCTGGCCGGACTTGGCGCAGGCTCCGGCCACGCCGCCATGGCGGCGGACCCGGCCGCCGCTCACGACTCTCAGAAAGGCTTTCGCCAAACGCTTGTCGGCGTTCCTCGCCAAGCAGCGCTTTATCGATGGGACGTTGACCTTCCGAGCTGAGCCTTGAATCCGGAGAGGGATCTTGAAAGCGAACTTTTGGCTGATTGCGATGGCGTGCGGCTGCTTCCAAGCCCTGCAGGCCATGTCCAACGGATCAGTGGTGCGGTCGGGCGTGGGCGCTCTTTGGATTGGCGCGATGTCCGCCACCGTCTCCGCGCTGACGCTCGTTTTGGTTGCTGTTGCGATCTACCGCCTCCCGCTTCCCGACACGAGCCTCATAACAGCTCAAGGGATGAAGGTCGTCGCTGGCGGCATCATGGGGGCGTT
>DASXXT010000128.1:0-2689 GCA_036502965.1 Roseiarcus sp.
TTCCTCCCGCTAGGTCGCCCAAAGCACGCATTCGTCGGAGCTCGACGGCCTGTCGCGAAGGACGGACACCAAGCCTTTCTCGGCAGCTCTGTAGGTCGGCTATCCCGCCCGTTCCCGCCATTCGGCCAACCGTCGCTCTCCGCCCTGAGCTGCCCTTTGAAATCGGCCCTATGAACGCGCGGTAAGCGCGAGAAAGCAGTCTTCCGCTGAAGGCGTGGGTTGCACCAACAGGGGGCGCATGATCGGGTTTCGTGAGCAAAGCAATTAAATTTCGCGGGACAGCTGTTGGCAATGCGCCGCCCCGCTCAGGCGATCGTGAAGTCGCCATCGGCAACGAGGGCGTAGCCGGAGACAAATGGCCGCGTCGTCTGACCCGAAGATTGCGGCCACGGTCCGCGCGCGGGCGTCCTACTGTCGCGAGCGCTAGTCTTTTGCGCGGTAGGCGTCGGGAATGACGAACACTTCGTCGGCCCGGCCGTAACCGCCGTCCGGCACTTCCTCGATCAACACCATGGTGTGAGGACGCGCTGCTTCGCCGAAATACTCGACGAACATGGCGGTGACCCGATGCACGATCTCCTCTTTTTGAGTCTTCGACAGCGCCGCCTGTGGCGCTTTGATGTTCGCAAATGGCATCGAACTTCTCTCTGAAGGCGGGGACCTAAGCCGATGGACGGAGCAGATCGGCGAGGTCGATCAAACGCAAAAGTTCCGCGCGGACGCGGTCAGACGAACATGCCGCCGGAGACTTCGATCCGCTGGGCGTTGATCCAGTGGTTGTCCTCGCTGAGCAGCGCCGCGACTGCGGGCCCGATGTCCTCGGGCAGACCTGGGCGCCCGAGCGCTGTCACGCTCGCGATGAAGTCGTTGACCTGTTTGTTATCGCGCACGGAGCCGCCGGCAAAGTCGGTTTCGATCGCGCCGGGAGCAATCGTGTTCACCGCGATGCCGCGCGCTCCCAGCTCCTTGGCGAGATAGCGCGTCAGCACTTCGACGCCGCCCTTCGTCGCTCCATAGGCGGCGTAGCCAGGCAGGCTGAACCGAGCGAGGCCACTCGAGAGGTTCACGATCCGGCCGCCGTCGGCGAGCATCGGCAGAAGCGTCTGGGTTAGGAAGAAGACGCCCTTGAGGTTGATATTCATCAATCGGTCGAAATCGGCTTCGGTCGTTTCCGCGAAAGGCGAATGGATGCCGATGCCGGCGTTGTTGACGAGATAGTCAAAATTTGAGCGGCTCCAGCCTTCTGCCAGCGCCCGCTTCAGATCCGCGGCGAACGGCGCGAAGTCGGTGATTCTGCCGGTATCGAGCTGGAACATCGCCGCCTTGCGCCCAAGCGCTTCGATGGCCGCCGCCGCGCCGTCAGCCTCGGCTTTGTTGTTGTGATAGGCGCCGATCACGTCGACGCCCCTGCGCGCAAGGGCGACCGCCATGTTGCGACCGAGACCGCGGCTGGCGCCGGTCACCAGCGCTACCTTGGCGTTGCCTGTCATCGTGTGTCTCCTGTTCGACTTCGGCCTCGCGTCGTACATGACTCTTCCGGTACGCCAGATAATCGGTCAAATTTCGGGATCACTATTCGAAAGCCGCGAAGAATGGATCGGATCGAAGCTATGCGGGTGTTTGCGCGTGTCGTGGAGCGCGGCAGCTTCGTCCGTGCGGCGGAGGATTTGGCGCTGCCACCCTCGAGTGCTACGGACGCGGTCAAGCAGCTCGAATCGCGGCTTGGCGTCCAGTTGCTGCAGCGGACAACCCGACATGTGCGCGTGACGCTCGATGGCGAGGCGTACTACCGGCGATGCCTTTCGATTCTCGACGATATCGAGGAGGCCGAAAGCGCTTTTCGGGGCGGTCGCCCACGCGGTCTTTTACGCGTCGACGTTCAAGGCACGCAGGCGCGACGGTTCATTGTGCCCGCTTTGCCCAAATTCTTTGCCGACTATCCTGATGTGCAACTGTTTCTGAGCGAGGGAGACCGCTTCGTCGATCTCATCCGCGAAGGTTTTGACTGCGTGCTGCGCGCTGGTGAGCCGAAAGACAGCGACTTGATCGCTCGACGTGTCGCTGTCTTGCCGGAGGTCACTGTGGCGTCGGCCGAATACGTTGCCCGCCTCGGCGCTCCCCGGCGTTGGGACGCGTTGGACGGGCATCTCATGATCGGATTCCACTCCACGGCGACCGGCGGCATCTTGCCGCTCGAGTTTATGGTGAACGGGACCCGCAGAACCGTGACGCTGCCCTCCATTCTTTCGGTCAATGGCGCGGACGCCTACAGAGCGGCGGCTCTGCAGGGCCTGGGTCTGATTCAGGTGCCCCGATACTCCGTCGAGCAGGACCTGATAGACGGCGCGTTGGTGGAATGCCTATCCGACACGCCGCCCTCGTCGACGTCGGTCTATGCCCTCTTTCCGCGAAGTCGCCAGCTCAGTCAGAAGGTGCGGGTTTTCATCGACTGGATTGCCAAACAGTACGCCAGTCAGCGCGTGGGCCCGCCCGCAAACGGCAATTAGCGTACAGAGTCTGCGCGGATTTGAGCCGCGAATTCGCGCTAGCAATGGAACGCCGGCTTTGGCGCGAACTCCGGTCCTTCACGAGGCGACTCTCGTAGGCGCGCTATCCGCTTAGCGATTGACTGCCCCCGGCCATTTGCACCCTCAATCGTCGATCACACGCCTGAACGGTGAGGAGAGTG
>DASXXT010000129.1:0-1886 GCA_036502965.1 Roseiarcus sp.
GCGAGTTCATCAGGCGCTTCCTGCTGCATGTTCTGCCGAAGGGGTTCCATCGCATCCGTCACTACGGATTGCTCGCCAGCGCCACCCGCAAGGCCAATATCGCGCGCGCCAGGGAGCTGATCGCCGCGCCCGCGCCGTCGATCGATCCGTCAACGGAACAGGACGATGCCGACGTGGCCGCCGGCGCCCGGGCCGACTACCGCCCGCCATGCCCCTGTTGCGGCGGCCGCATGATCATCGTCGAGAGTTTCGGACCTGCCGGCGCACCTCGCGCCCCGCCCTCGCAAGCCGGGGTCGGGACCGCAATGCCATGACGCCCATCACCGCCTCTTCACAACTGCTGCCCACCGGGGAACCTCGCCTCCGCCATTGCACCGCTGTCGCCCCGCCGTCTCCGAAGCCACCTCTTACACCTTCGATCAGGCCAAAATCGCCCTGTCGACCGCCGCCGCGACGACGATCCTGGCACTGCGATCGTCGATCCGACGCCAACCACGCCGGCCCGCGCGTCCCCTACCCAAGCCGCCGCCCCGTCAAATCCCAATAGACGGCAACCGCCCACACGGCCCCCCGCGGGTTCCTTCCTTGGGGGCTTTCGGACGCCGGCCCTCAGTGCGCGCGGATCGCTCTCCACGGGCCGGCATCCGAAACCTTCACCACAGCTGCCAATTGGCGTTCGATCGCGAAGCGTCTCTCTGACCGCCTCGCCGTTTCGGGCGAGGCGCAAGCCGGTAGTCAGATTTTTTTCACCATGTAAGGAAAGGAAAAGGATCATGGCCGACGAGAAAACCTTTGAACTAGCATCCGTTCAATTCGACGCCGAGCCGGTGGCCGTGTTCCGTTTCGGCTATGAGCGCTTCGAGCTGCGCGCACGGCTTGGTCCTGGAAACCTCGAACACGCCATTGCTTCGGCCGCAGAGGTCGCGGCCAGCGTCTTTGCGAAATGGTCGCACGAAGCGTTAGCCTTTGCGCAGCGGGTTCGCGCTGGCGAGGACGGAGGGCCAGTCCGTCATTAGCCGCGCGTCACGAACGAGCGCACGGCGCGTCTCGCCCTTTGCCGCGTATTCCGGCGATGACCTGATCCTCCAAGCAACACCGGACGCTCAGTCTCCGCTGTAGGAACCGCCCTTCATGCCCCATTGCGGTCCTTGCTCAGTACGAAGGGCGGCGGGCGATCACAAATAAGCGACGCGCCTCCGTCATCTCAATCCAGCAACCTCCGCGTAGGCCCTCAGCTCCCGTTCCACATCGTAACCGCTGGTCCCGAAGATGATGCCAGTGGCGCCGCGGGCCTCGAGCTGGGCGAGACGTTCGCGCAACTCCTCGCGAGTGCCTGTGAAGGTCATCTGTTTGGCGCCGGATACGTCGACGAGCGCGTCATGGCCGTTAGAAATGTCGAGGGAATGACCGCGGTGAACGGAGAGGTGGCGGATTTTTTCGTCCGCACGTTCGACGCTGGCCAGCCACGCTTCGCCGTTCGGCAGCGCTTTCACGCTTTCCGGATCGGTCGTGTATCTGAGGTGATAGGCGAGCGCGATGAGCGGTTTGACGGCGGTCGCGGCGCGCGGCGAGGTGACGTCCTCGCCATCATCGAGGACCGTGCCGCCGGTCGACACGAGGCAGGTCTCGAACCCTTCGGCCGGGCCGCCGAGGGAAATCAGGCCGTCGGTAATTTCTTTGGCGAGCGCGCGGGCCTTGGGGCCTTGGCCTGCCATGTAGACTGGCACGTTGATCGGACGATCGGGCAACCAGCCGTCGGACGCAAGGATCTGAGCGAGACCGCCGTCGATGTCGGCAATGTCGCCGCGCAGCAATGCCTTAACCTGCGCAATATGCGTGCGCATGCTCGCAAGGCTCAAGGGCTTCTTGCCCATCCCCGCACGGCC
>DASXXT010000130.1:0-4099 GCA_036502965.1 Roseiarcus sp.
GCCGCCGCCGGCCGTCGCCAGCGTCCGTCGCGATCGTCACAGCGCGGGCTCGGCGTCCGCTGTCGTCTTTGCCGGGTTGATGCGGCGACGGTTAAACCGCGTCGGCGTCGGCGTCGGCGTCGCCGTTCGGCCGCTCGCCAAGGCGCGCACGCTCGCAACTGTCAGCATCGATCGCCGGCCGACGAACACGCGTTCGAGTTTCTTGGCGCGCGCGAGCTTAGTGACGGTTTGAATGTGTATCCCGCCGAGCGCCCGCGCCGCCTCCGTCCGCGACATAAGCAGCGGCTCCGTCTCGGAGACGCGCTGCCGCTCCGCCTTGTCGATTCGCATCTTGTCCTCTCCCTGCGCCGGACGCGTCAGCAACGCGCCGCCAAAGGAAAGCCTAGGCGCTTATCTCGTCGCTAAAACTAGGAGGGTCGTTTTGAGGGCGGCGCAATAAAAGGCGGCGGCCTAGCCCGCCGCCTTTTATTGCGCCGGGCTAGACCGCCTAAATTATTGATATCGTTAGGTGTCGTTTTCGGTGCGCCGCAACGTGGCGACCATCGTTCGCATTTCGCGGTCAGTGAACCGCACGCCGGTAACGAGTTCAACCAAGGTGCAAACCGACTGCCAACGCCAGCGGCCGAACAGCTCAAACATTGCCCCGAGTGTCTTGCACGTAACGCCTTTGGCGTGGTTGATTTGCAGATAGCTCACGCCTTGGTCTTGCGCTCGCTTGGACGGGAGACGCTTAAAACCGCCTACAATGTCGCCGGGATCGCTCGGACTAGTCGGCCCGTCGACCGCAACGCTCGTCGGTTGCCGATCTGCGAACAACGCCGTCAGGATCAAAACCGCCAGCGCGTCAACTTGGCGGCGTTGCGCGTCCGTCAAATCGGCGAACGGCGTGCGAACAAGCGTTGTCGTTTCAAGGTTGCCAGCGATCGGCAATGATAGCCCTCTCACGATTTCGGCCGGCCCTATAAATCGTATGGCGTCGGCCGCCTCAGGGTTGACGGGGTAGGGAAACTCGTCAGTGCTATTCGTCGCCAAGAAATCGCGCGCAAATTTTCCCAACTGACGACGTTTCGACATGACGAAAAACGTTACTACGTCGTGTTCCCAATGCCCGCCCCGCGCGGCCATGTTGTCCGCCGCCGTGGCGAGATAGTGGTAAAGCGCATCGCGCCATCGACTGCCTTTCATGCGCGCCTCAACTCGACAACGTTGTCTCGTGGCGGAGCGCCCGTGACGTAGGCGGCCCACGCGTCCATAAGCGCCCGCCGCCTTTCGAGAGCGTGGCCGCGACGATAGCGGCGTTCGGTTTCGTCGCCGACAGCGTGCGACAAGGCGGCCTCCGCAATCTCGCGCGCGAACTCGGTTTCGTCGCCCGCCCAATCGCGAAAGCTCGAACGGAATCCGTGCGTCGTCACGGGCTGCCCTAAGCGCTGTAACAGCCGCTCGAAATTCTTGCTCGATGCAGGCGCGTATTTCCGCGCGCCGGGGAAAACCAGCGGACTTGAGCTTAACGCGCGCACGCCCTCAAGGATCGCCAGCGCGGGCGCGCTAAGCGGGACAATATGCTCGCGCTGCGCCTTCGTGCGGGCGGCCGGCAGCGTCCATGTGCGGGCCTCCAAATCGATTTCAGACCAGCGCGCGCCAAGCGCCTCGCCCGCTCGCGCGCCGGTCAGGATCAAAAATTCGAGCGCATAGGCGACGACGTGAAACACGCCGTCAGCGTCGCGCCGCGCGTCGCGCAGTTCGGCGACGAAGGCCGGGACTTGTGCGTAAGGCAAGGCGGCGAAATTCGAGCGCGCGATCGTCTTGCGCTTCGGCAATAGCGACTCCAGATGGCCGCGCCAGCGGGCGGGATTTGCGCAGTCGCTATTGATGTAACCGAGCGCTCTGGCGGAGTTAAGCACGCCCTCGATTTGCACGCGCAGCCGGCCGGCCGTGTCGGGGGTTTTAGCCCAAACCGCTTTGATGACCTTAAGCACGTCGGCCGTGTCGATTTCGTTCACGGGAAGGCGGGCGATCGTCTCGCAAGGTTTCGTCAATAGGGCGGCCATTTGCCGCCCGTAGTCGGCGCGCCATCCGAGCGCCTTACCCTCAAGATAGATGGCGGCGGCCTCCGCGAATGTCGGGATGCGCCCGCTTTTTGGTCGACCGCGCCACTCGGTCAGCGGATCAATCGGCGGCTTGCTTGTTAGAAGCTTGCCGCCCTTTTCCGCCTCGGCGCGCGCGGCCTTGAGCGACACGTCAGCGACAGCGCCGAGCCCGGCTTCGCGCGTGCGGCCGTGCCAGCGATACATAAACGCCCACGATTTCGAGCCGGTTTCGCTGACTATGAGATAGAGCCGGCCGCCGTCCGCATAGCGACCGGGAGCCGTCAGCGCCTTCACGCGCAACGGCGTGAGGCGGTTTACGAGTCGCGCCATAGGTATCTTGTCCTTTTACCGCCGGCCCTAGCGCCGACCCTAGCAGCTCAACCGGGCTCTTCAGGCGCGGTCGGTCACTCTCAAGATATCTTTAACCGGGGCTAAGGCGTTCGTCTATCAGGAAAATTGCCGGTAAGCCGGCGCGGTCGGGCTGCGCCGGAATACGTCAAGTCTATAGCGATGAGCGCAGGCGACATGACGGCCGATTGAACACGTGGCGCCGCGGCGGTCAACGCGAGGCGCCAACGTCGGTCGAAAGGTCACATCGAGGCCGACCTGCCGGCGCGCGAAGCCGTCCGCAAGCCGCTCCAATTCGGCATGACCCTCGTCACCACCGATCAACCGGCGGACGCCAAGACCAGGTCGGGCGACGGGTTCGTCGTCCTCGATTCGCAGAGTTGAGGCCAGACGAAGCCGAGACGGGAGGCCACAGGGCGCACCGGACAAGTGGCGATGCCGCATCCACGCCCCGGCGCGAAGCCGTCCTCAAACACTGGGAGCGATATTATCTTTCTCCCTACGATTCCACGTTGATTCAACGTGTTTAATCAGTCCATCTTCCAGGCAACTGAGGAAGTAGACAGGCAGGCCCTTTTTCCAAAACATCTGCTGCTTAGGTATGGCCAGAATATAGACGCCCACTTCGTCCCCATCATTGAGAGCGTCGACGATACCCTTGTCTACTTTGCGATTGCCCTTAGTAACGCCTCTTACATACTGTGTAAACCGCGCTTGGATGCCTTCTGACTTGCCCACATAATGAATAGTTCCTTTAATAACAAAGAGATAGATAGCCGGAGTCTTCTCATCAAATCGGCGGGTCTTTTTAAGTTTTAATGTGCTATTTCTAGTGAACTCCCAATATCCAATGCGCTTAAAACCCGCACTCCTTAAGTAGGTCAGATTGATGGAACGCTCGCTTCTTCGCATTGTTTAACTCGGACTTGAAAAATTCAGCCTACGTCAAGTTCGCCGACGGGGCACAGCTATAATAGCTCCACATCTGGGAGAGGCCAGAGGGCCAGGGCCCGCGCGCTCATTCGCAAGCCGATTCGGACTGCGCCTGTCAGACGGAATCGAGATAAGCTTCTCCGATCTGTCACTCACTCCTTCGCCGCCTCGCGCTCCCGCAACCGGAAGCGCTGGATCTTGCCGGTCGCGGTCTTCGGCAGTTCGGCGATGAAGGCGATCGAGCGCGGGTATTTGTACGGTGCGAGGCGATCCTTGACGAAGCCCTTGAGCTCCGCCTCGTCGGCGGAAGCGCCCTCCTTCAAGACCACGAACGCTTTGGACTTGATCAGACCGTCGGCGTCGGGCGCGCCGATCACCGCCGCCTCGAGGACACAAGGGTGCTGCACCAGCGTCGCCTCGACCTCGAATGGGCTCACCCAGACGCCGCCGACCTTCAACATGTCGTCCGAGCGGCCGGCGTAAGTGAAGGTTCCATCGGCATTGCGGATGTATTTGTCGCCGCTCCTGGTCCAGCCGCCCTTGAAAGTCTCGCGCGTCTTGTCGCGATCGCCCCAGTACATAAGCGCCGCCGATGGCCCACGAATATGAAGATCGCCAGGCTCGCCTTCGGCAGCAGCGCGCCCATCCTCGCCGCGCAGTTCAATGTCGTAGCCCGGCACCGGCCAACCGGTCGAGCCATAGCGCACCTTGTCCGTTCGGTTGGAGATGAA
>DASXXT010000131.1:0-2466 GCA_036502965.1 Roseiarcus sp.
CTGTATACTGAGATCTTGCAGCAACGGTATTCCGATAAAGCGCCATCCGCACCTTTCTTCGCTGTCCTCTCTTGGCTTTTAGCTATGGCCTTAGCCCGTCTTCGCGGATTCGTAGTTGGAAAACGCGGTTTTGCGATTTTGGGTTCGACCTAAGTAATTGATTTCGAATGGACGGGGTGCTGGAAATAGCGTCGAAAAGGGCTGTAGTGAAGACCAACTAAGTCTGACCCGGATTCCCAGCGACGCGCGTTTGTGTTTGAATTCCATCGTCATGTTCCTGCGACGAATCGAACGACGGAAGAACGGCAAGACGCACCTCTATTGGACCATCGTCGAGAACAAGCGTCTCGACGATGGCCGAGTGGTGCAGCGACACGTTTATTATTTGGGCGAGATCAATTCCTCGCAGGCGGAAGCTTGGCGCAAGGCGATCGAAGTGTTCGACCCCGACGCCGGCCGCTCACGAACGCTCGCCCTGTTCCCCGAGGATCGCTGCGAAATCGCGGTGGACGACGCCTCGGTCGTGCGGCTGCGGCTTTCCGAGATGCGCTTGCATCGCCCGCGGCAATGGGGCGCCTGTTGGTTGGCGGGGCTGTTGTGGCGCGATCTGAAGCTCGACCAATTCTGGGCCGAGCGCCTGCCGGCGAGCCGCAAGCGGACGCGCTGGGATCATGTGCTCCAGGTGCTGGTCGCGTACCGGCTGATCTTACCCGGCAGCGAGTGGCGGCTGCATCGAGAATGGTTCGGCAAGAGCGCGATGGCCGATCTGCTGGGCTCGGACTTCGGCCTCGCCGAGGCGCACAAGCTCTACGCCTGTCACGACCTGTTGCTCGCGCACAAGGACGCGCTGTTTTCGCATCTGACGCAACGCTGGCGCGACCTGTTCAACGCCGATTTCGAAGTGCTGCTGTACGATCTGACCAGTACGTATTTCGAGGTGAACGCGGCCGATCTGCCCGAGGGGACCAAGCGGCGGCACGGCTACAGCCGCGACAAGCGGCCGGACTGTCCGCAACTCGTGATCGCGCTCGTCGTTACGCCGGAGGGCCTGCCGCTGGCCTATGAGGTTCTGCCCGGCAACACCGCCGACAGCAAGACGCTGCGGTTGTTCCTGAGCAAGATCGAGACGCAATACGGCAAGGCGCGGCGCGTGTGGGTGATGGATCGCGGCGTGCCGACCGAGGCGGCGCTGGCGGAAATGCGCGCCTGCGATCCGCCGGTGCAATATCTGGTGGGAACGCCCAAGGGCCGATTGAACCGGCTGGAGAAACATCTGATCGAGAAGCCCTGGCGCAAGGCGCGCGAAGGCGTCGAGGTCAAACTGCTGGCGCAGGACGAGGAACTCTATGTCTTCGCGCAGAGCGCCGACCGCGTCGCCAAGGAGCGCGCGATGCGTCGGCGGCAATTGAAATGGCTATGGACGCGGCTCGGCAAACTCGCCGCCATGAACATCTCCTACGAAGAGAAGCTGATGAAGCTCGGCGCGGCGCGCTCCAAGGCGCCGACCGCCTGGCGTCTGGTCGATGTGACGCTCGACAAACAGAGCGCCACGCTGAGCTATTCGCTCAATCGCGGAAAGCTGCGGATCGCGCGGCGTCGCGAGGGGCGCTATCTGCTGCGCACAAATCTGACCAACCAGGACCCGGCGGTCCTCTGGCAGTACTACGTTCAACTCGTCGCGGTCGAAGAGGCGTTCAAGAACCTGAAGGGCGATCTCGCGATCCGCCCGATCTTCCACAAGGACGAGCGGCGCATCGAGGCGCATATCTTCGTCGCCTTTCTCGCCTATGCCCTTCAGGTCACCCTGACGCGCCGGCTCCATGCCCTGGCTCCGGGACTGACCGCGCGCAGCGCGTTGGAAAAGTTCGCCGCCGTCCAGATGATCGACGTCCATCTGCCGACCACCGACGGCCGCGAGATCGTGCTGACCCGCTACACCCAACCCGAGCCCGAGTTGCAACTGCTGATCGACCGACTCCGCCTGACTTTGCCGGCGCAGCCGCCGCCCAAAATCACCGCCGCGGCTCTGGGCAAACCAACCCGGCGTAGTGAAGACCTTTTGATCTAAATCATTGATTCAAAACGACCCGGGTCGGCGTTTTTGCCCCAATCCGCGAAGACGGGCTAAGCCGCAGTTGGAGACCCTCAGTCTGGATCGCGTCGCTTTGCTCGCGATGACCGGTACGGTCTTTGTGCAAGGCCCTCAGCGTCGCTCTTCGGGCGCGGGGCCCCGCCTCAGCCGAAGCCCACTCCCGCCGCGCCCGGCGCCAGCCGAATGAGCCGCGAATCTTCCACCGCCGCCTGCCGATGCTTGACCGCTTCGCGATAGACGGGGTCGCGGATCATTTCGACGAACGCGGCGACGCTGGGATATTGCGCGATGAAGCAGAGGTCCCAGCGCTCGTCCGACGGACCGATCAGCATCAGCTCGAAGCGCCCTCGCCAGATTATCGAGCCTCCCAATCG
>DASXXT010000132.1:0-10002 GCA_036502965.1 Roseiarcus sp.
GTAGAGGGCGACGAAGGACTTCGCTTTGGCGACCATACCCTCCGTGTCAAAGGAGAGATCGGCGTCAACTTCGGTCGACACGCGGCCCGGAACGATCTTCGTCAGTTCGGAGCCGAAGTTCACCGCGATGCGGTCCGTCACTTCACCGACCGAAGCGCCTCGTTTGCCCCCCCACACGATCGCCTCGTCGACAAGACGCGCATAGGCGGGCATCTCCGCAGCCTTCAGGATCAGCGACGGATTTGTCGTGGCGTCGGTCGGCTTGTAGGCGCGAATCGAATCCATGTCGCCGGTGTCCGAGACGACGGTGGTCATAGCGCGCAACTGCTCGAGCTTACTGGTCATGGACGAGCCTCCTTCGGCAACTTCCTTTTACCCCAAACGCGTACCCGTTTCCGGCGATTGTCGCGCCTCGGCGCGTCATAAGCAAGCGCGAAGCCGAGAAGGCGCCGGAACCTAAAGCGCGCGAGCCCGTTGTTTGTCGCTATACTCTTACCCCCCGAGGAGCGCCCCATGCCGAATCGCAAGAACCTTGAAGACCTGTTTTCCGAGACCCTGAAGGATATCTATTTCGCCGAGAAGCAGATTTTGCGCGCCTTGCCCAAAATGGCCAAGGAAGCTGGATCGCCTGAACTCAAGCAGGCTTTCGAGACCCATCGCGATCAGACGGAAGGCCACGTGGAGCGCCTTAACGAGGTGTTCGAGCAACTCGGCCGGCCCGCGCGCGGCAAGACCTGCGAGGCCATCCTCGGCATCATCGATGAAGCCAAGGAGATCATGGATGAATTCAAGGGCGCGGAGGCGCTCGACGCCGGCCTCGCATCATCCGCCCAGGCAGTCGAGCATTACGAGATCGCCCGTTACGGCACGCTCAAGACCTGGGCCAAGGAACTTGGCCTCAACGACGCCGCGAAGCTCCTCGACGAGACGTTGAAGGAAGAAATCGAGACGGACCAGCTTCTCACCAAGATCGCGACCTCGACCATCAACATGAAGGCGGCCTGAAGGCCCCCAGGTTTAGGCGGCCGGCGTCACCCCTGCTGGCCGCCATCTCATTCTTTCCCAATTGCAACGCCGATGGCGAATCGAGCGAGCGCAATGATCGGCGCCGTCAGTCCAACACAACATGCCAACGCCCATCCCCCGCGCGCGTAAGCCCATGCGCCGAGCGCTGAGCCTATCGCTCCGCCCACGAACGCCGTCGACAGGTAGACGCCGTTAAGGCGCCCGCGCGCGTCGGGAGCCAGGGAAAAAATGGCGCGGAAGCCCAACACCAGATTGGCCTGGACGCCGAAATCGATCGCTATGGCGGCAACGACCAGCAGCGATAGGGCGACGGTCGAGCCTTGCGGGATCAGGATCGAGGCGAACATCGCGACCGCAACGAGTGCGATTGCGCCGCCGGTCGCGGGACGGCCCCAGCCCCGATCGGCAACTCGGCCGCCGATTGGCGCAGCGATGGCCCCGGACACGCCGGCGAGCGCGAAAAGCGCGATGCCGTTCTGCGTCAGGCCATAGTGCGGCCCTGCAAGCAGCAGGGGCGTGGTCGTCCAGAAGAGGCTGAAGGCGAAGAACAGGCAGCCCTGATAGAAGGCGCGCCGGCGGAGGATCGGCGTCCCCTTTACCAGATGGACCATCGAGCCCATCAGTTCGCCATAAGTCATCCTGGTTCGGGGCGCTCGCGAAGGCAGCGCTCGCGAGAGGGCGGCAGCGAGCGCTGCCATCGCCACGGCGGAGAGCCCGAACACAACGCGCCATGATGACTGCGCGGCGATGAAGCTCGAAACGGGACGCGCGAGCATGATGCCAATCATGAGCCCGCTCGACACCATGCCAACCACGCGCCCGCGCGTCGCGTCAGGCGCGAGATGCGCAGCGAGCGGGATCAGGATTTGCACCGCAACGGAGCCCAAGCCGACCACGGCGGCGCAGGTCAGAAAGACGCCTGCAGATGGCGCGAAAGCAGCGCACGCGAGCGAGACCGCGCTGAGCGCCACCGATATCAAGATGAGCCTACGGTTCTCAACGAGATCGCCGAGCGGCACGACGAACAGGAGGCCGAGGCCATAGCCGATCTGCGACATGGTCACGATGAGGCCCGCCGCTCCAGTCGCAAGGCCAAGCGATTGGGCGATCTCCGCGATCAGCGGTTGTGCGTAATAGATATTGGCGACAAGGAGGCCGCAGGCGGCGGCCAAGGTCAGGATCGTGCCGGACGATACATCCGGCGGCCGAGGCGACTCGCGCAGCGCCGGCACGAGCGTCGGTTCAAAGACGGCCTCCGAAATCTTCACCCGATCCACCGACAACTCCCGTTCTCAAATACGATAGCCCTCCCTTGAATGATTGGCGCGCCGGCCGCCTTCGCAGGCGGAATCCCCGCAATCAGCGCCATAAGGACTCGGGCGACCCCGCCGTGCGAAATCACAAAAGCGTGTTCGTTCAGGCCGTCGAGCCACGGACGCAGGCGGTCCGCGAGCATGGCGTAGCTTTCTCCGCCCTCGGGCACAAAGGCCCATCGATCCGCGCGCCGCGCCCGTAAGCCTTTGGGATCCTTGACTTCGATCTCCGACCAGGTCAGCCCTTCCCAGACGCCGAAGCTGAGCTCTTTCAAGACCGCGTCGAGGCGGTAACGCCGGGGCGCGAGGCCCATCGCGTCGCGCGCGATCTCCATCGTCTCCCGCGTGCGCTCGAGCGGCGAGGCGAAAAAGGCGCGGGCCTCATCAAGCCGGTCGATCTCGGGTCCGACAAGGCTCCGCAATGTTCCGCCGACCGCCCGCGCCTGCTCGCGCCCCCGCGCGTTGAGAGGGATGTCGAGCTGTCCCTGCAGACGGCGATCGGCATTATACGCCGTCTCGCCGTGGCGCACGAAGATAAGGCGATGCGGAAATTCCGGCACGCGGAGACAATCCCCCTCGAACAAATTCGACCGGCGCTTTGAGCGCTCAGCTATCGAGCGCCAGCGGTCGGAATCCCCATTGCTTCGCCAGCGCCCGGCAGTCCGCGACCGTTGCGACGCCGGCAGTCGTTGAGACCGCGCGCATCGACGCTGCGGCGCATGCATGCCCGAGTTCCAGGCACTCAACCATTGGCCATTGCTCATGCAGCCCATAAAGTATGCCGGCGGCGAACGCGTCGCCCGCGCCGTTCGCGCCTACAATGGCGCTCACGGGCAGGGCGACCGAGCCCAGCGCGAGCCGCGATCCGTCGCGTCCGACTACCACCCCGCCCTCAGGAAAGTGAGCCGCGGCCCAACGTATGGAGCCGAGCGCAAGCACATCGTCAATTGCCCGCGCGACCGCGCCCGCGTCGGTCGAGCCGTCGGCGCGCCGCGTCTCGCGTCCGGCCAGCGCGCCGATCTCGTAGTCGTTGACGATGAGGTAATCGAGATGCGGCAGACACGGGCGTCCGAGCTCGGCCAGCCGGTCGGCTCGGGTGGTCATCAATTCGAGATTGGCGCTGAGGCCAACGGCGCGAGCCTTGCGCAACACGGCGACCCAGCCGTTGGCCTCACCGCGCCACGGCCGATCCATGGCCTTGTGCGCTCCTGGCAACCCAAGATGCAGAATTTTCGCCGTGGTCGAAGAGAAATCGAAGTCGTCTGGCGTCATTTCGGCCGCCACGCCCTGATGGTAGAAATGGGTGCGCCGGCCGTTGGCCTCGACATTGAAGGCGTCGACGCTCATCGTCGCGCCCCCGGGCAGCGCGTGAAGCGCTGCCCGGTTGACGCCGCGCGCATCGCATTCCTCGAAGAGAAAGCGACCGAGATCGTCATCGCCGACGACGCCCATCGCTTCGACCGGAAATTCGGGATCGAGGCGCTTGAGGTCGAGCGCCATATTGAAGCCTGCCCCGCCACCCTGGCGGTCGATCGCCAGCACCTCGTTCGATGTATCCTCATCGGGCCAGCGTGCGATCGATTTATTGAAGTCGACACACCAAGTGCCCGCCGACAGCACGCCGCGCCGCTCGCTCATCGGTCAGCCCGACTTGAGGACAGTTTCTGTGATCGCGCTGTCGATCGCGATTTCGCGCGTCGGTTTCAGACCCTGCTTCTCAAGCGCCGAATGGTAGTCTTTGACCGCCTCGGGCGGGGTGATAACGCCGTCTGCGACCGCGCGCATGAGCCGCACGATGTCGAGCGGCGATTCGGCGAGGTTGATCTTGCGGCCGAACAACGCGACGCGCGCGCCATACTTTTCCGCCTGATGAATGAGCTCGAAACAATCGCGGGTCGTGCCGGCACCGCCGCCCAATACGCCAACCACGAGGCCGGGGTCGAACGACGCCAGCTCCTCCAGCGCTCTCGGTCCGTTATAGGCGATCTTGAGGAATTTTGGCCGCTCCGCCTCGGTGAGGCCGGCGAGGCACCGCACGATCGCGTCGTTGACGAACTGAGGCATGGTCTCCGGCGTCAAGCCGCGCTCGACGTTCGGATTGAACACCTCGAGGAAATAAGAGAAGCCGTTGGCTTCGGCGTCGTCGCGAAAATCCTTGAACGCCTCGAGCGAGGCATGGTCGGCGTCGATGTCGTTGGTGAACGTGATCGAATAGAGCCCAAGGTCGGTCAGCGGCTTCACATGCTTGAGCGACGCGGTGCGGAACGGCCGCGACGGCTGGTTATGAAAAGACGCTCCGCGATGGCGCCAAACGTCGGTCGTGTCATTAGCGCGAATAACTGGCTTGACCCCCGTTCCAGCGAAGACGTTGCGCTCGACGAGGTTTGCCAGATTCGAGACCGAGGTCAGCATGATGTCGACGACGTCCTGCTTGACGATCGCCTTGATCGAATCGAGGAACTCGGCGCGCGTCTTGAAACGCGCCTCGCCGGACGCCGGCCCAACCGCATGCAGGCCCGGGCCCATATCCGGGTCCTTGGCGTCGGCGATGATGAAGTCCGAGCGTCGATAGGCGCCGCTGCGAATGCGCGCGAGCTTGTCGTCGAGTCTGAACATGAAGGCCTCTCCAGTTTGGCCGCCGGTTTACAGGCCGCCCTCCACGGATGGCAACCGGCTTGAGCGGGCCCGCTGGCGCTCGTCGCTGGTTGTCGCTAGTTTGCGCCCCCCGGTGGAGCCCGCTATTGCGGGTGGAGTGTCGATGGCCAAACGTTTACCCAACCGGCGCAACGCCAGGACCGTCCGGGGCTGGCTGCTCGCGGCGGCTGGATTCCTGTCTGCTCTTGCGGGCGCCGCCGCGCCTGCGCGCGCCGCGGACGACGACCCTTATGCACGGCCCGAAGCCTGGCTCTGCCGGCCGGGCGCGTCCGATGTTTGCGCCGCGCCCGTGGTCGCGACGGTCGTGCAACACGACGGCTCGCGCGCAACCCGGGTTTTGAAGCCGAACCCCGCGGCGCCGATCGACTGTTTCTACGTCTATCCGACCGTCTCCGAAGATCCGGCTGGCAACAGCGGCATGACTAGCGGACCCGGTGAGAAGCGGGCGGTCGCCCAGCAGTTCGCGGCCTTCGCCTCAATCTGCCGGCCGTTCGCGCCGATCTATCGTCAGGTGACGATCGCCGGCGTCGAGGCCGTGCTCCGACACGAGCCGCTCCCAGTGGATTTCGCGCTTCCGTATGAGGACGTGCGGGCGGCGTGGCGACACTACCTCGCGCATGACAACGACGGTCGTGGGGTCGTGCTGATCGGCCATTCGCAGGGCTCGCGTATCCTCGCGCGGCTCCTCGTCCATGAGATCGAAGGCAAGCCCGAGCAGCGCCTCCTCGCCGGAGCCCTCATCCTCGGGTTCGACGTCGAGGTCCCAGAAGGCAAGGACGTCGGCGGGACGTTCAAGGCGATCCCGCTCTGCCGCGCGGCTGGGCAGAGCGGCTGCGTCGTCGCCTACGAGACTTTCCCGGCGAGCTCGCTCCCGCCGGACGATTCCCGTTTCAGCCATCCTGAAACGCCAGGCATGGAGATCGCCTGCACCGATCCCGCCGCGCTTGCCGGCGGCAGGCTCGATCCCATTCTCGCGACCCAGACGAACCTGCTTGGCGAGCCCCCGCTCGATCCGGGCTGGGCGGCGTTCGTCAAGCCGCTCGACGCGCCCTTCGTGTCGCTGCCCGGGATCGCGGCCGGCCACTGCGTCGAGGGGGCGAAGGCCTCCTATCTTTCGGTCTCGATCAACTCACCGCTGGCGACCGGCGCGTGGCCTGCGACCCTCCCCGGCGACCTCGTGGTGGACGGGCGGCTCCTCGAGAGCTGGGGCTGGCACCTCATCGACGTCAATGTCGCGATGGGCAACCTCATCGACTTCGTCTCGACGCTGCGAAAGCCCCGCCCGTAACCCCAGATTCGAGCCCGCGCGATGCGTCCATACTTTCCAACGGAAGAGCCAACCGATGCCTGAGTCGCAACGACTTCGCATTCTCGTCATCGGCGCAAGCGGAGTCCTCGGGCGCGCGATTGTGGCCGAGCTTTCGCCGCGCCACGACATCGTGTCCGCGGGGTCCAAGTCGGGCGACATCCGCATCGACATCGCCGACCCCGCGAGCATCGTGGCGGGCCTGAAAGCGGCCGGGCCGCTGGACGGCGTCGCTTGCGCCGCCGGTGCGGTCAACTGGAGCCCGCTTTCGGCGATCAAGCCCGCGCCGCTGGAAAAGTCTTCCTACGGACTGGGGCTGACCGACAAACTCATGGGCCAGGTCAATCTGGCGCTCGCCGCTCGCGACCATCTCAATGACCGAGGCTCGATCACGCTGATCGCCGGCGTCTCGTCCCAGACGCCGATCGCCGCGGGGTCGTCCGCCAGCATGGTCAGCGCGGCAATCGAAGCGTTCGCCATGGCGGCGGCGATCGAAATGCCGCGCGGCATCCGCATCAACGCAGTAAGTCCAACGGTGTTCGAAGAGTCGATGGCGGATTATGGTCCGTTCTTCCGTGGCTTCGATCCGGTGCCGGTCGCCCGCGCGGCGCGCGGGTTTAGCCGCAGCATTGAGGGGCTCGAGACCGGCAAGACCTATCGGATCTACTGACGCAGCGAATGAGCAAAGCGCTATTCGTCTACGTCGTCCTGGCTGCGCTGGCGCTTGTCGTTTTCGCGATCAGGCCCGAGCTCGACTTGGCAGGCGCGCGCTACTTCTACCATGGCGGGGGCTTCTTCGGCCGTAGCGGCTTTGAGCGCTTTGGCCGCGACTTCTTCCGTGTCACGCCGTTCGTGGTTCTGGCGGCCTATGCGGCGCTCTGGCTCGCGAAGCATCGGGGAGTCCGACTTCGCTGGGCGCCGAGCGGCCGAGCCGTGATCTTTCTCATCGCCACGATGATCATTGGGCCGGGCCTCATCGTCAATTTGGGTCTCAAGGACCATTGGCATCGTCCCCGTCCGGTTCAGACCCAGGACTTCAATGGCCCGAGCCCCTTCACGCCGTGGTATGACGACAATGGCGCCTGTAAGAAGAACTGTTCGTTCGTCTCCGGCGAAGCGGCGACCGGCTTCTGGATGGTGGCGCCGGCCAGCGTGCTGCCCCCGCCCTGGCGCGCTCCCGCGATCATCGCCGCGTTCGCCTTCGGCTTCGGCGCGAGCCTGCTGCGGCTCGCTTTTGGCGGCCATTACCTCAGCGACGTGCTGCTCGGCGGGCTCATCATGCTCATCGTCATCGAGGTTGTCCGCCGGGTGATCTGGCCGCTCGGCGCCTCCGAGCCGGAGTCGCTCCGGAGGCCGGGGCTCAGGCGCTCGCGACGCTGAGACGCATCCAGGCGTCCCGCGGGGTGAGACTGCGAGCTGCGCAGATTGACAACCAGCGGGCCGAAGAGTCTCCTGCCTTTGTGGAGGAGACATCATGGCGCAGGCGCCAATCGTCGGCCGGCGGCGGTGGGGGATCGGGGTCCTACTCGGCGCCGGCATTCTCATCAATTATTTCGACCGTGTGAACATCTCGGTCGCAGCGCCCCAGCTCCAGCAGGAGTTTGGCCTGACGCCAGCTGATCTCGGATTGCTGTTCAGCGCCTTCTTCTGGTCGTACGCGATTCTGCAGATCCCGGTTGGAATCGTGCTCGACCGGCTTGGCGTAACGACGGTGAGCCGCATTGGCGCGTTTCTCTGGGGCGTCGCTTCCGGCGTAGTCGCGTTCGCGACAGGCTTCGGCTCGATTTTCGCGGCGCGTGTCCTGCTCGGCGTCGCGGAAGCGCCAGCCTTTCCGGCCAATTCCAAGGCCACGGGCTATTGGTTCCCGCGCGGCGAGCGCGCGACGGCGACCGCGATCTTCGACGCGGCAGCGAAATTCTCCAACGTCATCGGCGTGCCGCTGGTGGCGGTCGCCGTCGTGACCTTCGGCTGGCGCTGGGGCTTCGGCCTCACAGCGATCCTCAGCTTCGCTTACTTTCTTGTCTATTGGTTCATCTACCGCGACCCGAGCGCCGATCCGAAGCTCAGCAGCGAGGAGCGCGACTACATCCGCAAGGGCGGCGCAACGCCCGAAGGCGAGTCCGAGGCGAGCCCCATCGGGATGCTGGGGTACCTGCTGCGCAATCGCAAGGTTTGGGGCCTCACCATTGGCTTCGCCGCTTACGGCTATTCATTCTACCTCTTCCTCACCTGGCTGCCGGGCTATCTCGTCAGCGAGATGCACATGAGCATCATCAAGTCGGCGGGCTACGCGGCGATTCCATGGGCTTTTGCGACCATCTCCGATCTCGTCGTCGGCGGCTGGCTCATCGATCGCTTGCTCGCGAAGGGCTACGATGACACGAAGACGCGCAAGGCAGTGTTGGTCGGCGGCATGGTTCTCGGCCTCGCTGTGTTCGGCGCGACCATGACGACAAGCCCGGTATGGGCGATCTTCTGGATTACGATTGCGCTCAGCGGGCTGGCGGCGGCGGCCCCGGTCGGGTGGTCGATTCCGTCGCTCATTGCTCCCAGGGGCGGCACAGGCACGATCGGCGGGGTGATGAACTTCTTCAACAATCTCATGGGCGCGATTGCTCCCGCAGTCACAGGGTTCGTTGTCGGCGCGACGAATTCCTTTTCGCTCGCATTCCTGGTGGCGGGGGTCGTGCTGCTCGTCGGCATCTTCTTCTTCGTCGTGGTGTTGGGCCGGATCGAGCCGATCCCCGAGCCGGAGGCGGTCGCGGCTGCGCCCGCGCCGGCGTGAGGCAACCGATGAACGACGCCAAACACGGAACCGCGTTGGTCGTCATGGGCGTGTCGGGCAGCGGCAAGACGACCGTTGCCGAGCTGCTCGCCAAGAAGCTCGGCTGGCCATTCATGGAGGGCGACCGGCTGCATCCTCCGGCCCATGTCGAGAAGATGCGGCAGGGCATTCCGCTGACCGACGCCGACCGCGCCCCCTGGCTCGATCGAATCGGCGAGGAGCTTAAAAGATGGGCTGCAGAGGGGAAGTCTGGCGTCATGACCTGCTCGGCTCTCAAGCGCGCCTATCGTGATCGCATCCGCGCGGCCCGCCCCGACGTTCGCTTCATCTACGTGAAAGGCTCGGAAGCGTTGATCCAGGCTCGGGTCGCCGCGCGCCATCACGAATACATGCCGGCCTCGCTGCTGCGCAGCCAATTCGACACGCTGGAAGAGCCGACGCCGGACGAGAAGGTCGTCACGGTCGACGCGAGCGGATCTCCCGATGAAGAGGTCGCCGCCGTTATCGCCAAGCTCAACCTCTCCCCTTCCCGGCAAAGCTAGCCGGGTTGCGGCCGGACGACCGGCCCGTTTGCATGCGGCTCTCTGGACCGTATAAGTCCGGCCGACGTTTCCGAGGGCTGACCGCCTCAACCGTCATGGCCGGGTCGAGCCCGGCCATCCACGTGTCTCCAATCCGCACGATCGCTGCAAGCGCTCCGTGCGATCTTCGGCCCGCATGGGCGGACGAGTTCCGACTCGCCTTCGAAGCAGAGCGGCGTGGATGGCCGGGTCGAGCCCACGGCTGTCCGGTACGTGTTTTGCTTGAACTGGCGCACGACATTGATTCTACTCGTTTCCGGAGTTTCGCGACTCACTTGGACACGAAAGGGGATCAATGCCGTGCGGCACACCAATAGCGTTTTCCATGACATCCTC
>DASXXT010000133.1:0-2213 GCA_036502965.1 Roseiarcus sp.
TGGTTGTGCCGCAGAACAGCCCGATCAAATCCTTCGCCACGCTTGATGGTCACACAACAGTGGCCGTCCAGGTTGGATCGGTTGTCGCGATGGTCCTGGGTCAACGCCATGTCGGCCTCTCGACTTATGCCTTCGAGGACGAGATGTTGCAGGCGGTGGCGGACGGCGAGGCTGACGCCGCGGCGGTGACGCCGGTCTCAGCGGGATATTTCAACCTTGCGCATCCCGACCACAAGCTGACCATCCTGCCGCCGGATGAGGCCGATCAGCGGCTCGTCTGGAACATCGCGATCGGCATGCGCAAGCCGGACCAAGCGCTACGCGACGCGATGGACAAGGCGATCGACAAACTCAGCGCCGACGGGACGATTGCCGGAATCTATGGCCGCTATGGCGTGACCTTGCAGCCGCCGAAGTTGTAGGCGTCAGTTTTGCTGTGCGGCGCCGCGCCCTCTGCTCGGCTAAATAGGACTCTATCACCCCCAAATCGGAAAGAGTTCCCACTGAGCTTTGGAACTGCGCCGGGAACTCTCCAATCGCTGAAATGACTTGCCGCGGAGTGCCGCTATCGTGCTCGGGTTGGAGGTAGGCTTGGAGCGAGAGGTCACGCGAACGGGCGCTGATCTCGGAACTTAGCATCAATCCAAACGTTTCTCGCCAATGAGGCGCCTCACATTGACGCAGCGAAGGAGAGACCGATGAAGCTCAAGTTCGTATTGGCCGGTGTTTTGATCGCAGGGCTTGTCACGCCAGCAATGGCTATTGAGGGCAAGGAAAAATACTACGTCGTTCGCGACATGGATTCGAAAAAGTGCAGCGTCGCCAAGGAGAATCCGACGACCGGCAAAGTCGGTACAGGCAACACGTACGAATCCGAAGCGGCCGCCAAAGCAGCGATGGACAAGATGGCCGACTGCGCAGGGAAATAAGCGTGGCAGTCTATATCCGTCTACCGCATCTGGTGTGACGGCAAGTAGGAATAGCATACCTTAAGAGGACAGCTCCCGCCTGCGCCCCGGCGATCCGGACTCAATCAGTGCGGACTTTACGCCCACTCGCCTTTGCGGAACACCGGCGTGCGGGCGCCGTTGGCATCGAGGCCGTCGATGTCGATTTTGTCCGATCCGATCATCCAGTCGATATGGATCATGCTCTTGTTGCCGCCCTGCTCCGCGATCTGCTCTGGGGTGAGCTTCGCGCCGTCGACGAAGCATTTCGCGTAACATTGTCCAAGCGCGATGTGACAGGCGGCGTTCTCGTCGAACAGCGTATTGAAGAACAAAAGGCCGCTCTTCGAGATCGGCGATGAGTGCGGCACCAGGGCGACCTCGCCAAGGCGGCGCGCGCCCTCGTCAGTGTCGAGCACTTTCTTTAAGACATCCTCGCCGCGCTCAGCCTTCGCCTCGACAATGCGCCCCCCTTCAAAGCGGACCGCAATGCCGTCGATCAGCGTGCCTTGATAGGAGAGCGGCTTGGTGCTGACGACATGGCCGTCGACCCGGCGCGCATGCGGCGTGGTGAAGACCTCTTCGGTGGGAATGTTCGGGTTGCAGCTGATCCCGTTCTTCGCCGTCGCCGCGCCGCCCCCCCACTCGTGGCCGTCGGCAAGGCCGATGGTGAGGTCCGTCCCCGGGCCGGAATAATGGAGAGCGTGAAATTTCCTTACGTTCAGCCATTCCGTACGGCGGCTTAGCGCCGAATTGTGCGATGCCCAAGCTTGAACCGGATCGTCGTTGTCGACCCGCGAAGCGGAGAAGATCGCGTCCGCCAACCTGCCGACAGCGACCTCGTCCTCGTCTCCCGGAAAAACCCGCTTCGCCCAGGAGGCCGTCGGATAGGCGACGATGTTCCAGTTGATGTCGAAACCGGCGATTTTCTCAAGCGCCGGCTGGTAGGCGATCGAATTGGCCTTGTTGGCGCGCGCGACCTTGGCCGGGTCCTCCTGCGACAGCAGCATCGGATCGTCGCCGACAATGGCGAGCCGCGCGGTGTTGGCGGCGAAAGCCTTCGCGACGCCGTCATAGAGCCAGCCCGGCGCGCGATCGAAGCTTGCGTCCGGGGCGAAGCGGAATCGCGTGAGCGTGATTTCTTCGTCGGAGAGGATCGGCGTCACCAGGCCCGCGCCCGCCTTGTACGCCTCGGCCACGATCCGCCGCGCCAAGGGAAGCGCGGCGACCGGCGCGGTTAAGAAAAGGTCCTGGCCGGCTTGAAGC
>DASXXT010000134.1:0-8513 GCA_036502965.1 Roseiarcus sp.
TGGCGACGGTGTGCGGGTCGTCCTTGGCGTTGATGGACGCTGGCGTGCCGCTCAAGCGCCCGACCGCGGGCATCGCGATGGGCCTCATTCTCGAGGGCTCGCGCTTCGCGGTGCTCAGCGACATTCTGGGCGACGAGGACCATCTCGGCGACATGGACTTCAAGGTCGCGGGCACCAGCGAAGGGGTCACGTCGCTGCAGATGGACATCAAGATCGCCGGCATCACCGAGGAGATCATGCGTCAGGCGCTGGCTCAGGCGCGCGACGGACGCATGCATATCCTTGGCGAGATGAGCAAATCGCTCACCGGAGCGCGGGCCGAGCTTGGAGAGTTCGCGCCGCGCATCGAGACCATGAAGATCCCGACCGACAAGATTCGAGAGGTCATCGGCACGGGCGGCAAGGTGATCCGCGAGATCGTCGAAAAGACCGGCGCCAAGATCAACATCGAGGATGACGGCACGGTGAAGATCGCTTCCAGCGACGGCGCGAAGATCAAGGCGGCCGTCAACTGGATCAAGTCGATCGCCTCGGAGCCGGAGGTCGGCCAGATTTACGACGGCACGGTGGTCAAGACGGTTGAATTCGGCGCCTTCGTCAATTTCTTCGGTTCGAAGGACGGCCTCGTCCACATTTCGCAGCTCGCGAAAACGCGGGTCAACAAGACTACCGACGTCGTCAAGGAAGGCGACCGGGTGAAGGTGAAGGTGATGGGCTACGATGATCGCGGCAAGGTCAAGCTGTCGATGCGCGTCGTCGATCAGCAGACGGGCGCCGATCTCGAAAAGGCGCCGGCGGCAGAGGCGGCGGCGACGGCCGAGTAGCAACGCACTGGGAGCCAAGCGTGGAGCGGCGCTTCCTAGCGCCGCACATAGCGCCTCGCCAGCCACGCCACTGGCGCCGGCCAATGTCCGCGCCGTAACGCCTCGTTAACGGCCCGGAAAGGCCAAGTGCGCTATGGAGTCTGCGCCTCAGCACATGGACTAAAGCTTATGCAAGTGAGTTTTGCGGCCGCGCTCGATGACGGCCGGCGTACAATTGCGATTGGGCGAATCCGGGCGACAGGGCCCTGGCGCGCGGCGACCGGGCCAAGCGTGGAGGCGGATCGTCAGACAGCGGTCGAGGCTTTAAGGCGCGAGGCCGAAGACCATGGGGCCGACGCCGTCATCGACGTGCGGTTCGAAATAGACGGCTGCAAGGGCTCCGACGTCGACGGAGTCCAGCTTCAGCGGGTGACGGCGACGGGCCTCGCAGTCCGGTTCGCGCAGGCCGCTTAGCCCTATTCCGCTGCGTGGCGAACTAGCGGCCGAGCCGCCTCGCGGCGGCGAAGCTCAGCCTCCCGCTCCGGAATATAATCGCGGGTCAGCGGAACGGATTCCTGGCGCTTGGCGAGCTGAAGCTGCATGACCATGTTGCCGTCGACGCGGAACGAGGTCTCCGAACCGGCGAGATAGAACTCCCACATCCGGCAAAAGCGCTCGTCGTAAAGCTTTGCGGCCTCGTCTCGCCTCGCCATGAAGCGCTCGCGCCAGGCGCGCAGCGTCTCGGCGTAGTGCAGCCGCAAGATTTCGATGTCCGTCACGTAGAGTCCAGCCCGCTCGATTGCTGGCAGCACTTCGGACAGGCTCGGAATGTAGCCGCCAGGGAAGATATATTTCCGAATCCAGGGATTGGTGGCGCCCGGAACGGAGTTGCGGCCGATGGAGTGGAGCAGCATCACCCCATCATCCCTGAGCAGGCCCCGGACCTTGGTGAAGAATTCGTCGTACCGGTTGACGCCAACGTGTTCGAACATGCCGACCGAGACGATGCGGTCGAAGGTCTCGCCGGCGTCGCGATAGTCCTGCAACCGAAATTCGACCCGGTCGGCAAGGCCCGCCTGGCGGGCGCGATTGGTCGCGACGGCGAACTGCTCCTCGGATAAGGTAACCCCAGTTACGCGCGCGCCGGCGACGCCGGCGAGATAGAGTCCGAGACCCCCGAACCCGCAGCCGATGTCGAGCGCGGTTGCGCCGTCCTCCGGCAAGAGCTTGGCTGCGATATGGCGCTTCTTCGCGGTTTGGGCGTCGTCAAGCGACTGGCCTGGATATTCGAAATAAGCGCAGGAATACTGGCGGTCGGAATCGAGGAAGAGACTATAGAGGCGCTCATCCAGGTCGTAATGGCGGGCGATGTTGCGTCTGGCGCGCCGCCGGTCGTTGCGCTGGTGCAGGTCGCGAAACGCCACGCGCGCCTTATCCAGCGCCTTGACCCAAAACAGCCCCTTCAGTTCGGCGAGATCGCGGGCGCCGAGCTCCAGCAGGCTATAAAGATCGCCCTTGGTCACGATCAGGCGTCCATCCATGTAGAGTTCGCCCATGGACAACGCCGGATTGAGCATCAGCTTCCGCTCAGCAGTATGATCAAGAAGCTTGACGCCAAGGACCGGCCCCGTGCCGTCGCCGAAAGTCTCCACAGTCCCGTCGGCGCTCTCCACTTCCAGCCGACCCTTTCGGACCAGTCTCCGCAAATATGCCTTGAAAACCGCGTTCATAACTCCCACCCGCCATCCTGGACGGCCCGCGCGGCTCTCCCGGGCTGCGCCAGCCATTCCGTCTTTAAATGTGTCAAGTTACGGAAAGTTCCGAGGCCTTTTCAAGTGCGAATCTGGATCGGCGGGCATTCCCTTGGCGCAAATCCCTGATCGGGAGCGTCTTGTTTTGGCCCCATTCATGCGACCAAGTCCGCCGCCGTTCCCCTCTGGCGCAATTTGCGCTAGACGACGCCCAAATCGGCCAAGGATTCCCTCAACGTGGACTATGTTTCTACGCGCGGCGCGGCGCCGATGCTCGGCTTCGCGGATGCTCTTCTCGCGGGTCTCGCGCGCGATGGCGGCCTTTATTTGCCGCTCTCGGTTCCCCAATGCCGGCCGGATGCGATCCGGGCGTTGAGGGGCGTCCCGTATCCGGAGGCGGCCGCGCGGATCATGTCGCCTTTCATCGATGAGGATTTCGATCCAGACGAAATCAAGGCGCTGACCGAGGACGCCTATGCCGGCTTTCATCACGCCGCGGTTGCGCCGCTCACGCAGATCGATGACAACCTGTTCGCGCTCGAACTTTTCCATGGACCGACGCTGGCGTTCAAGGATTTCGCCATGCAGTGGTTGGGCCAGGCGATGAATCGCATTTTGCGGCGGCAGGACGCGCGAGCGACAATCATCGGAGCGACTTCCGGCGACACCGGCGCTGCGGCCATTGAGGCTTTTGTCAAACAGTCCCAGGTCGAAGTGTTCATCCTCTATCCACAGGGCCGGGTGTCGGACGTACAACGCCGGCAGATGACGACGGTCGATCGGCCCAATGTCCACGCGCTCGCGATTCAAGGCTCGTTCGATGACTGTCAGCGCATCGTCAAGGAACTGTTCGGCGATCTCGCCTTTCGCGATGAAATGCGTCTGTCGGGCGTCAATTCCATCAATTGGGCGCGCATATTGGCGCAAATCGTCTATTATTTCGTCGCCGCCGTTGCGCTTGGCGCGCCCGAGAGGCCAATATCCTTCGCCGTTCCGACCGGCAATTTCGGCGACGTGCTGGCCGGCTATTACGCCAAGCGCATGGGATTGCCAATCGAGCGTTTGATCATCGCGACCAATGAGAACGACATTCTGGTGCGCACGCTGGCCAACGGACGCTATGCGTTGAAGGGGGTCAAGGCGACTCAGTCGCCGTCGATGGACATTCAAGTGTCCTCAAACTTCGAGCGCCTCCTGTTCGAGGCTTCTGGCCGCGACGCTGAGGAAGTGGTCGCGCGGATGAGCGCGCTGGCCAAAGAAGGCTCATTCACGATTCCGGCATCCGCGCTTGCGCGCATACGCGCCGATTTCGATGCTTTTCGGGTCGATGGGACCGCGTGTGCTGAGGAGATGGGCCGTGTCTACCGCACGAGCGGCATGATCATCGATCCGCACAGCGCAGTCGGCGTTCACGCCGCGCGAAAGGCGCTTGCGGCCTCGCCCGCGACGCCGGTCATCGCTCTCGCGACGGCCCATCCGGCGAAGTTTCCCGACGCCGTCGAGGGCGCGACCGGCGTGCGGCCGCCGCTGCCAGAGCCCCTCTCCGATCTGATGGAGCGCAAGGAAGCGATCGTTGTCCTGCCCAACGACGGCGGGGCGGTGGCCGATCACCTGCGCCAGACCGCGCGAGCCGCGGCGTGAGCGTTCAAGTTACGAGCCTTCCCACGGGGCTCGCCGTCGTAACCGAGACGGCGCCCTATGTGAAGACGGCCGCGATCGGCGTGTTCGTGTCCGCCGGATCGCGCTACGAGCGCGTGGGCGAGCACGGACTCTCGCATTTCATCGAACATATGGCGTTCAAGGGCACGCGCCGTCGAAGCGCCCGCGAGATCGCCGAGACGATAGAGAACGTGGGCGGCGACCTTAACGCAGAGACCGGAGTCGAGCGCACAAGCTACTTCGCCCGCGTTCTAGGGAGCGACGCAGGTCTCGCGCTCGACGTCATCGGCGACCTTCTCACCAACAGCGCCTTCGACCCGGAGGAGCTCGAACGAGAGAAGAACGTTGTCGTCCAGGAAATCGGGGCAGTCGAAGACACGCCGGACGACCTGGTGTTCGATCTCCTCACCGCGACCGCCTGGCCGGACCAGCCGATCGGCCGGCCGATTCTAGGCACGCGGGAGGGCGTCGAGGCGTTCGACCGGGCGGCGATCGAGAGCTATCTAGGCCGCCGCTACAGCGCCGGCGCCACCGTCGTCGTCGCCGCCGGCGCGGTGGAGCATGATCATATCCTCGCGCTCGCGCAATCCCACCTCGAAAGGCTTCCGGCCGCGCCCGCGCCGGCCGAAACGCGAGCCGCTTATTGCGGCGGCGAGACCAAGCGCAGTCGCCGCCTCGAGCAGACGCATGTCGTGGTGGGTTTCGAGGGCCGGCCGGCCGGCGCGCCGGATCACGACGCGGCCCAAGTCTTCGCCGCCGCTGCAGGCGGGGGCATGTCGTCACGGCTCTTTCAGGAGGTGCGCGAGAAACGGGGCCTCGCCTATTCGATCTATGGATTCCACTGGGACTTCATGGACACTGGCCTGTTCGGCTTCTACGCCGGCTCGGCCGACCGAGATGCGGCCGAGGTGGTCGCGGCGTCGATCGATTGCCTTGCGGAAGCCGCGCACGGACTCGAGGACTCGGAAATTCGCCGCGCCAAGGCGCAGATGAAGGTCTCGCTGGTGACCGCCCTCGAGCAGCCCGCGGCCCGGGTCCACCAGCTCTCGCGCCAGATGCAGGTCTACGGGCGCCCGCTTTCCTTCGACGAGATGCTGGCGCGCGTCGACGCCATCACCGTCGAAGAGGTTCGCAAAACTGGCGCCGCCATGCTTAGATCGCCCCCTGCCGTGGCGGCGATTGGCGCAGTCGGCAAAGTCCCCGGCCAGGCGAAGATCGCCGGCGCTTTGAAAGGGGTATGATGGCGCTTTTCGGCTTGACGCGACCCGTTAGCCCGGAGCCTGTGCTCCGCGGCGACGGCCTCTATCTGAGGCCGGCGGCGCTGGCGGACTATTCGTCATGGTCGAGATTGCGAGCTGCAAGCAGCAGTTTTCTTGAGCCTTGGGAACCAACATGGCCGGACGATGACCTGACGCGCGCCGCATTTCGCCGGCGCCTCAAGCGCCAAGACGACGACATGGTGCGCGACGAGGCCTATTCGTTTCTCATTTTCGACAGCACCGCTGACGAACTTTTGGGCGGAATCACGCTCGGCGGCGTGCGGCGCGGGGTGTCGCAGAGCGGGACGCTCGGCTACTGGATGGGAGCCCCACACGCCGGCAAAGGGCGCATGACACGTGCGGTCGCGGTGACGGTCGAATTCGCTCTGTCCAGGTTGCGGCTGCATCGGATCGAAGCGGCCTGCATCCCGGAAAATGCGCCATCGATCGCCCTGCTCGAGCGCAACGGCTTTCGGCGCGAGGGCTACGCGCGAGGCTTCCTCAGGATCAACGGGGCTTGGCGCGACCACCTCCTGTTCGGGCTGGTCCAAAGCGACGCGCGTCCGCGACTGGCGTGGACCAATCTTGACTGAGCAGACCCTCAACGATCGCCTGGGCGCCCACTGCAGAACGGGTTCCGCGGGCTGGCCGGCGAATCGCGACTCGGGCGCGTGGCGCGGCCTTATCGGCGCCGTGGTCCTCCTCGCCGCGCTGACGGCGTTCTGCGGGCCCGCCTGCGCGGTGCAATCGATCAGGGTTTCACCTGAATCGGACGCGATCGATCTGACCGGGGCGGTCGAGCGTTACAGCGCCCAGGGCGACCGCATCCAGGTGTCGACCGCGCCCGGCGCCGACGGCATCGTCCGCCGAATCGAGGTCAGCGCGCTCGAGCCGGGGGCGCAGCCGGCCTGGATCGTCTTCGCGCTGACCAATGATTCCGAGGAGCAACTGACACGGCTGATTGTGGCGCCGCATTTTCGCTTTGTCGGCTCGGGCCTCATCTGGCCGGATCTCGGTTCGTCGCGAATCACGACCATAACCGCAAGCCAGGGCGCGGCGCCGGAGCGTGAGGACAGCGCGGATGCCGATGTTTTTCGCCTGACCCTCGATCCCGGAACGACCGTGACCTATGTGGCGGAGCTGCGCACGCCGAACCTGCCGCAGCTTTATCTGTGGGAGCCGGATGCGTTCAAGGACAAGTCGGCCAGCCTCACCCTTTACGAAGGGATTCTGATCGGCATCGCCGGTCTGTTGGCCCTGTTTCTGACCATCGTCTTTGTGGTCCGCGGCGCGATGATTTTTCCCGCCGCCGCGGCGCTCGCCTGGGCGGTGTTCGCCTACGTCTGCATCGATTTCGGCTTCTGGCGCAAGATGTTCGGTCTCGGGGACGGCTCGGAAAGAATCTGGCGCGCCGGAGTCGAGGCGACGATCGGCGCGACGCTGATCATCTTCCTGTTCGCCTACCTCAATCTCCGCCGATGGCACGTGCGCTACACCCATTTCGCGCTCGCCTGGCTCGCGCTGATGGCGGCCGTGGCCGGACTCTCGGTCTACAATCCGGCGGTAGCCGCGGGAGTGGCGAGAATCTCCATCGCCACCGTCGCCGGCGTCGGATTCCTGCTCATCCTGAGCCTCGCAGCGCGCGGATCCGACCGCGCCGTGATGCTGATCCCGACCTGGTATCTGCTCGCGGTCTGGGTGGTGGCCGCGGGAGCGGCGGCGCTTGGCTACCTGACCAATGACCTTGCGGCGCCGGGCCTGGTCGGCGGCCTGGTGCTGATTGTCATGCTGATCGGCTTCACGGTGATGCAATTCGCCTTTTCCGGCTCCGGGGGGGTCATGGACAGCGGCCCCGACGCTGAGCGGCGCTCGCTGGCCATGACCGGATCGGGCGAAGCGATCTTCGATTGGAACGTGCTGACCGACGAAGTGAACGGCAGCGAGGCGATCGAGAGCCAGCTCGGGCTCAAGCGCGGTGCGCTCGAGGGGCCGGCGGCTGGCTGGCTCGATGTGCTGCATCCTCTCGATCGCGACCGCTACACGCTGGCGCTGGACGGGCTCTTGCATCAGCGCTCGGGCCGGATCAATCACGATCTGAGACTGCGCGGATCGGACGGACATTATTTCTGGTACGTTCTGAAAGCCCGGCCGGTCATCAGCGCCGACGGCGAGGTGGTGCGAGTGATCGGCTCGCTGTCGGACGTGACCGAACTCAAATCCGCCGAAGAGCGCATGCTCCATGACGCGGTTCACGACAATCTGACCGGCCTTCCCAACCGCGAACTGTTCACTGATCGCCTGGGCGCGGCGATTCTCTTGGCCCAGAAGCCGGGCGCCGCCGCGCCGACGGTGATGGTGATCGATGTCGACGAATTCCAGTCGGTCAACGATTCCTACGGGTTGTCGATCGGCGACTCGGCTCTGTTGGCGGTGGCCCGGCGTTTGGCGCGGGATTTACGCCCCGGCGACACGCTGGCTCGCCTGGGCGGCGACACGTTCGGCGCCATCGTGCTCGCCGAACCAGCGTCGATGGACGCGCCCACCAGGATCGACGCCTTGCGCGCTGCGCTCGCTGCTCCGATCAGCTTCGGCGAACGGGAAATCACGCTCTCCGTTTCGATCGGCGCGGCGCACTACAACCCGAAGCTGCACGACAAAGGCGGCGATCTTCTCGCTGATGCTCAGCTCGCGCTCGCCAACGCCAAAAGGGCCGGCGGCGATCGGGTGGAGGTTTTCGCCCCCTACATGCGCTCGCATCGCACCGACCGGCAGACGCTCGAGAACGACATGCGGCGCGCGCTCGAGCGCGGAGAAATCTCAATTCTGTTCCGGCCGATCGTGCGCCTGGAGGATCGAACTGTCGCCGGGTTCCAGTCGCTCATCCGTTGGCGCCATCCAAGGCTCGGCATCCTCGGCGAGGATGAATTCCTCTCCGCCGCCGAGGCGACCGGCGCAATCGTCGACATCGGTGCCTACGCCCTGGAGGCGACCGCCAGGGAGCTGGCGGCGTGGCAGAAGGCGCTCGAGGTCAATCCGCCCAT
>DASXXT010000135.1:0-2923 GCA_036502965.1 Roseiarcus sp.
TGTGCCCGCCCATCTGTCCAGGCGCGACGCTACCCGTGAGTTGAAAACGGCGGACCCAGTTGATCACCGTGCTCGGGGCGACGCCAAATCGCGCCGCAGACTCATGCCGCGACAAACCGCCCTTCAAAACCGCCGTGACCGCGCGCGCTCGAAGATCAATCGAATAAGGCCTTCCCATCCCTGCTGGCCTCCTTCCAGCCAGCACTGTGAATCAGATCAGCGCCGATTCGGGAATCTGGAGGCTTCTGTGAGGTCTGCGGTGCGATTTTGCCAGGGGCTCGGTGCGGACCTCATTGAAGCCGGATTGAACGAAGGCGCGGGAAGCTTGGCGTTGGCGGTCTATGGGGATTGTTCGATGTCGCCCGGCTCGACGTTCTCGTGGTGGAGGAGCCGGGAAGTCGAGGCGAGGGCGCGGCTTCGATGATTTGCGGCGCGCGCGCCTGCGCTTTGCGGCGTGATCGTCGACCCGGTGCTGGAATGGGTAATCACACAAGCGCGAGTTCGCACGGGATATTCCCCGTCGCCGATGAACGGCGCGACGGAACAGGCTCGATGAAGGGAGATGATTGTGCGTGTAGGCTCGGTTGGTCTCATGACGTGTCGCAATGGCATGGCGATCCGGGGTGGCGCGGTGGATTGAAGCCGTGTTGGATTCTCGCGATGACGCGCATGACGCCGCCGCATTCTGGACAGGCGGGAACGCCGACGTTCGTTTGTGGCGCGGCGTCCGCGCTCGCCTTCGGCTCAAGCTGATCTGCGCGATCCGCCAGCAGTGCGCGGCAGAGGACGAGTTTTCCGGTGCGGTGTCGATTTGCCATGAAGCCGAAGTGACGGATGCGATGGAAGCCGTCGGGCACGGCGTGCAGCAGAAAGCGACGGATGAACTCGTCAGGCGCGAGCTTCATGATTTTGGCGGCGCCGTTCTGGCGATAATCCTTCCAAGCGAAGGCGACATGATCGTCGTCGAGCCCGACGAGCCGGCTGTTGGCGATGGCGACGCGGTGGGTGTAGCGCCCGAGATAAGCAAGCACCTGCGCGGGTCCACCGAACGGCTTTTTGGCGTAGACGACCCAGTCGATCCGTTGCATGTTCGCGAGGTGGGCGCACAAGCTTTTTGGATCTGCGAGGGGCGCAAGATCGCCGAAGAAGTTCAGGCCGCCTGTATCGAAGGCCTTTTGCAAACGTTCGAGGAAAAGGCGGCGGAAAAGTTTTGCCAGCGGCTTGACGGCGAGGAAGAAGTCGGACCGACCGGCAATCCAGCGGGTCCCGTCGGGCGAGATGCCGCCCCCGGGCACGACGCAATGGACATGCGGGTGATGGGTCAGGGTCTGTCCCCAGGTGTGCAGGACGGCGACGACGCCGATTTGCGCCCCGAGCCTGCGGGGGTTCGCGGCTAGCGTCGCCATCGCTTCCGCCGCCGCCGAAAACAGGATCGCGTAAACGATGGCCTTGTTCTGAAAGGCGATCGTGGCGATCGGCGCGGGCACGGTGAACACGACGTGGAAGTAAGGAACCGGCAGGAGTTCGGCTTGTCGGTCCGCCAGCCATTGCGTCCGCGCCGCGCCCTGACATTTTGGGCAATGGCGGTTGCGGCAGGAGTTGTAGGCAATGCGCGCGGCGCCGCAATCGTCGCAGGCTTCGACGTGGCCGCCGAGCGCGGCGGTGCGACACGCTGTGATCGCGCTCATGACGCGCCGCTCGACGCGACCCAGATGCCCGGCATGCGCGCGGTGATAAGCCTCGCCATGCTGGCGCAGGACATCAGCGACCTCAATGCGAGCGCCTGGCCCGTTCCCGGCCACAGATTCTCAACCGGGCGGCGTGACCTCCAAGGTCAGGCGATCGAAGGGGCTTTGCGTCGACCGGATCGTATGGGTCGCGACCTGCGTGTAGCGCGCGGTCGAGGACAGATTGTTATGGCCGAGCAGAACCTGAATGATTCTGATGTCGGTTCCATTCTCCAGAAGATGCGTCGCGAAACTATGGCGCAAGGTGTGCAACGTGACGCGCTTGGTTAGCCCAGCCGCCTTCACCGCCGAGCGGCAGGCGGCATGGAGCACGGTAGGGTCGATCGAATGCTCCTCGTCGCGGCCAGGGAACAAGAATGTCCTGGGCCGCGCCAGCCGCCAGTAGGTGCGCAGGATGCCTAGCAGCTGCGGCGACAGCATCACGTTGCGATCCTTGGCGCCCTTGCCGTGGCGCACCAGAATGACGCCACGTGCGCTGTCGATGTCCTCGACCCGCAAGCCCGCGACCTCCGACGCGCGCAGTCCCGCCGCGTAAGCGGTGGTCAGCGCCGCCCGGCTCTTCAGGCTCGACACGGCTTCGAGAAATTGCACGACCTCGTCGGCGCTCAGCACGACCGGCAGCTTGCGTGGCTCTCGTGCGTAAGGAATGCGTTCGGGAACCTCGGCTTCGCTGAGCGTGACGCCATAGAAAAATCGCAGCGCGCAGACGATCTGGTTGAGCCCCGCCCACGAAATGCCGGTCGACACGAGATGCACCTGAAACGCGCGAACGTCTTCGATCCCCAACTTCTCGGGCGAACGGCCAAAATACCGGCTGAACTTCGAAACCGCGCTGATGTAGGATCGCTGTGTCGCCGGTGACAGATTGCGGACGCTCATGTCCTCGATCATGCGCCGGCGAAGAGGGCTTAACTCGGCCATCTAGAAAACTCCTGTCTGAGGGGCGGGATGCAACACCCACAATCCTCTCAGACAGGAGACCAATCATGCCCACCGCCGCGGCAGCGGCTTCGTTCAATCCCCACCTCGATTCAAGCCAAAAACAGCCTGCTCTAAGTCATTGATATCGCATGATATCGCCGCGCGACATCCCTCTCCATATTTCGCTCGTGAGATCAAAATTCACCAAAAATGTCTACGAAGAGGGCGAGATCGACGGCGCCCTCGGCGGCGCA
>DASXXT010000136.1:0-12807 GCA_036502965.1 Roseiarcus sp.
CTGCGCGCGAGTTTGGCATGGGCGCCGGCGGGGCGAAAGCGACCGAGCGGTGCGAACAAAAAAGCCGCCCCATCCGTGGGATGGGGCGGCTCGCTTCGGTTATGTCGATTGTCGCGTGCGAATTACTGCGGATTCGCGGGGGCGGCCGGAGCCATCGCTTCGCCGGCCTTCTTTGCCTTCTTGGCCATGTGCTTCTTGTGCTTCGCGGACTTCGTCATCGAGTCCTTGGCTGGCGCCATGTTGTCGGTAGCCGCGGGAGCGGCAGGAGCGGCGCCGGCCGGCGCCGTCGTATCCGTCTGAGCAAGCGCGGCAAGAGGCGCGAATGCGATCGCGGCGCTGATCCCGATTGCGGTCAATGTCTTCAGCATTTTTACTTCTCCATGTCGTGTCGTTCGACTCTTGGCCGTTGCGGGGCGAGGGCATGCGCCCCCCAACATGAATTGGCAATGAATATTGCGTGGCGGGAATTGGGCGTCGCCACGGGTTTGACGCGGTTGAACGCCGCCCCTATGAACCATCAGATTCGCCATGTCCCATAACACTTTTGGACACCTCTTCCGCGTCACCACCTTTGGCGAAAGCCACGGGCCCGGAATCGGGTGCGTCGTTGATGGCTGTCCGCCGCGCATCCCCTTGGAGGCGGCGGACATCCAGGCGGAACTCGATCGGCGACGGCCCGGCGCCTCCCGTTTCACCACCCAGCGCCGCGAGCCGGACGAGGCCCGCATCCTCTCCGGCGTGATGATCGACGAAGCGACGGGCGGTCAGGTGACGACCGGAACGCCGATCGGCGTGTTCATCGACAACGTCGATCAGCGGTCGAAGGACTATAGCGACATCAAGGACAAGTACCGCCCCGGCCACGCCGATTATGCGTATCACGCAAAGTACGGGATCCGCGACTATCGCGGCGGCGGCCGCTCCTCGGCGCGCGAGACGGCCGCACGCGTCATAGCCGGCGCGATCGCCCGCAAGGTGACGCCCGGTGTTCTTGTGCGCGGCGCGCTGGTGCAGATGGGCAAATTAAAGATCGACCGGGCGCGCTGGGACTGGGACGAAGTCGGCCGCAACCCGTTCTTCTCGCCCGACGCGCAAGCGGCCGAGCGTTTCGCCGACTATCTCGACGAAGTGCGCAAGGCGGGCTCTTCGGTCGGCGCCGTGATCGAGATTGTCGCCGAGGGCGTACCGGCAGGATGGGGCGCGCCGATCTATAGCAAACTCGACGCCGAACTCGCAACGGCCTTGATGGGAATCAACGCCGTCAAGGGAGTCGAGATCGGCGATGGCTTCGCGGCGGCGGAACTGTCCGGCGAACAGAACGCCGACGAAATGCGCCTGGGCAATGACGGGCCGCCGCGCTTTCTGTCCAACCACGCGGGCGGCGTTCTCGGCGGCATCTCGACCGGACAGCCGGTTGTCGTTCGGTTCGCTGTCAAGCCGACGTCATCGATCCTGTCGCCTCGCCGCACAATCACCCGCGCCTCCGAGGAGACGGAAATCGTCACCAAAGGCCGCCATGACCCATGCGTCGGCATCCGCGCCGTCCCGGTCGGTGAAGCGATGGTCGCCTGCGTGCTCGCCGACGCTTTCTTGCGGCATCGCGGTCAGGTGGGCGCGTAAGGGAGACTCATGTAGAGCAGGCGCTGCGGCAATCCCGGAGATTTGCGGCGTTTATATTGTCGTCAATTTTCTTTTAAGACGGCGTTCGGAAGTTTTCATTCTCGATATTTGCTAATGCGCAGGCCGCCGGGAGGGGCGTAAAAACTGTATGGCTAGCGTCGATGAGCACAAGACTTGGCTGCGCGACGCTACGCGACGCTTTCTGCAACATATCGCGCGATGGCGACGGCGGCTAAAACTCTGGCTCACAATCGGCGGCGCTCTCATCGCAGGAACCGCCGGCGCCGCCGCAAACTTTGCAGAAGCGATCAATCGTCTGGCGATCTTGCTCAGACGGTCGAACAGCGTGACGCGGAGATTGCTTCTCTGGAAGAAGGTTATGTTTTTTCCGAGCGGCTTCAGGCTGTAATGGTCGCGCTGCGGGAAATCGTCAACCAAGTGGCGACTCTGGCCCCGGGCCGGAGGACGCTCAGAGGGCGCGTCTTGGGCTGATGCTGGACTTCATTGTTGCCGATCGTGTTCCGCTTTTTGGAATGGACGTTGATCGCTTCAACTTTGCGATCTACATTTACGAAGAGGCGACCCAGGTGCTCAATTGTGTCGCGTGTAGGCGGCCGCATCGGATGGAGGAAGACGCTGATCATCGCTCATGGGAGCCCGGCGAGGGCCACGTTGGAATGGCGTATCAAGGGAAACGTGAATACATCGCCGAGGACACCTCTAAACCAGACGCTAGGCAGATATTCGACGCGCCGGAGCCGAAGCGTCGACCGGACGACCTTGAGCGCTACAGGTCAATTGCCTCAATACCCATTCGGTTGGGCAAGGGAGACCCCGTCGGGGTTTTAGTCGCTACCCGCGATGTCGCCAGCAGGTTTTATCTGCCAAGTGAGAGGGGTGACCCGGCGAGGGATCCGGTGGAGCCGCTGCGGGTTTTGGCTCGAGAAGTTGCTTTGATAATCGAGTTGACCGACCTATATCGAAGGGTAGGGGTGGACGAATCATGATGCAGCGAAAACCAGAACAGTGGCCAATGTCTCCTATTGAGGCGCTCGATTTGGAGATCGCTGACAAGGTTGGCCGCTTGTCGAACGGGACGGCGACCGCAGAAGATGTCAGTGAGGCGACTCGCCTCATACGCGAGCGGACCGACCGCATGATGCCGAGCGTCTTCCGCAGGCTGAGGGCCGAGCGCAAGGCCAAACGAAGTCCCGCTTTGGGGGCTTCCGCTTAGTTCGCTCCAAGTTACGACAAGCCCGGCGGTGCGCGACCTGCGCCGGCGGGAGCCTGGTGCAGACGCCGAGCCTAACTTTGTTGACCGTCCATAAGTTCGTGACGCATTCCTGGCGTCCTATATGGCTCGCTGCCCAATCGGGCGCGCCGCGCATCGCGCTCAATTCCAAGGCAAGAAGCGGAGTGTGGCATGGCCGCGCAACGCTTAGTCGTTCGTTCGGGCATCATCGAGCGGTTCGATGATCCTCGAAGACAACGCGAGAGGATCCATTTCCATGAGCAAGGAAGACGATAACAAGGCCGTGGTGGGCCGCTGGTTCACCGAATTCTGGGGCAAGAACGTGAATCTCGCGGTCGTCGACGAGATCGCCGCTCCGGACATGCTGCTGAAATATTCGCTGCACGCGCCTCGCCGCGGCCGTGACGACATCAAGGCGTTCATGACCGACTTCCGCGCTGCGTTCCCCGACCTTAACTTCTGGGGCACGGCCGATCTGATCGCTGAAGGCGACACTGTCGTCGGCCAGTGGGAGGGCGGCGGAACCCACACTGGTCCTGCCTTCAACGACTTCTTGGTTGGCAGCCTTCCTCCCGCGACCGGCCGCAAAATGCGCTTCACCGGCACGACTGTGTTGAAGGTGATCAATGGCAAGATCGCGGAGGAGGTCGGCCTCGACGACGGCGTCGCCGCGCTGACCCAACTCGGCCTGCTCAAGGCGGCCTGATCGAACCATCAGAACTGTTCGCGCCGCCTTGAGGCGACGCGACGCCACGGAAAGCCGAGCGCAATGACGCTCGGCTTTTTTGCGTCGCTCACGCAGAGAGGAAGCATTTCTCGATTTGAGAGCAAGGACCGGAGTTTAGCCAGCGAATAGGCAAGGTAATTTCAATCGCGATAGCAGATTAAGGAGGACAAACCGATGAGGCTCATGATTGTCGACAGCAAGTCTTCCGCCGCGCTGGCGAAAGCGCCTGAACTCGTTCCGGCAGACATTCTTTCCTACGCGACGTCGAAAAGCTCGCTTGGCCACGTACTGGTCGCGCGCGGCGCAAAGGGCGTCTGCGCCATTCTGATGGGCGACGAGTGCGCATATCTGGAGGCGGATCTCGTCGCTGCCTTCCCGAAGGCCACGCCGATCGCGAACCTCATCGCCGTTGAGGAGGATCTCGCGAAGGTGCTCCGCTTCCTGGAGATGCCCGCCGACGGTCTCCATCTCACGCTCGACATGCGCGGCACGACATTCCAGCGGCGTGTGTGGGAGAAGCTGCGCGCGATCTCCATCGGTCGAACCGTGACGTATATGGAGCTGGCGCGCTGGATCAGCCCGATCGCCTCGCCCCGCGCCGTGGCTCGCGCTTGCGCCGCAAACCTGATCGCACTCGCGATTCCTTGCCACCGCGTCGTCCGCAGCAGTGGCGACCCCTCCGGTTACCGCTGGGGCGTCGAGCGCAAACGCGAATTGCTCAAGATGGAAGCCATCGCGTGTGGCCGCTTTCGAGTGCCGCTTCATCAAGAAGCGCGCCTCTAGCGCCGCGGCGAGCAGATCAGCGCTTGGCTCCGCTCCGGGCACCCTAGCTGGTTGCCTGGCCTGTAGGCGCTCGTTTCGCCGATGTAGCGGTAGTTGCTGTTGGGCCCGTTGTTGTTCGGCGCAGGCTTGAGTGGGTCGAAGGGATCGACGCGCAGCGAGGTCAGATGCGCGCCGGGAGTCTGCGCGATGACGGGCAGGGTGATCGCGCCAGGGCTTCCCCGCGCTCGACCCAGGCGACAAGCTCAGGCACGGCGCCCAAAGGGCACGGGCCAGCCTTGGATCATTCAATTATCTGTGATCGGCGCCGGTTCCAAATCCGCGAGGCGCGCTTTAAAGCCTTTGCATCAAGTGGTCCGTTCGTTTCATGACACCGTCACGCTCGGGCCATTTCCTGCGGAAGGCGAATCGGAGGTTGAGGAATGTCCGAACATCACGGCGATGGATTGACGCGGCGCGACGTGCTTATCGGCGCGGCCGGCGGCCTTGCGCTCGCAGCGGTCGACGCTTCCGGAGCGCTGGCCCAGGATGCGCTGGCGGCCCAAGTCGCGGGCCAAGTGTCGGGCCAAATCGCCGGGATAGTGTTCGAGGACCGCGATGGCTCGGGCATTTCGAGCGCCGCCAATCCGGGGCTCGCCGGGGTGCTGGTCTCGAACGGCCGCGACGTCGCGGTCACCGGGCCTGAGGGCCGTTACACGTTGCCATTGCCGGAAGAAGCGACGATCTTCGTCATCAAGCCGGCGGGCTTCATGCCGCCGGTCGAGCCGCTCACCAATCTGCCGCGCTTCTACCGCCACCATCAGCCCAAGGGCTCGCCGGCTGAGCTAAATCTCCTCTTCGAGGGCTTGGCGCCGACCGGGCCTTTGCCGCCGTCGGTCGATTTCCCGCTTCGTCGCCAGGATGAGCAGAAGGCGTTCAACGTGGTGCTGGTGACTGATCCGCAGCCGGAAACCGACGCGGAAGTCGACTTCATCCGCGAGGATCTGATCCAGGCGCTGGCCGGCGTCGACGCCAAGTTCGGCCTAACCGCCGGCGACATCATGGACGACGACCTCTCGCTCTATCCGCGTTCGAACGCGATCGTGGGCACGATTGGGCTGCCGTGGTGGAATGTCGGCGGCAACCACGATCTCAATTTCGAGGCGCCCGATCGGAAATATAGCCGCGAGACCTTCAAGCGGGTTTTTGGCCCGAACTATTACGCGTTCTTCTACGCCCAGACGCTTTTCCTCATGCTCGATAACGTCAACTATCTCGGCTTCGACCCCCATAAGGTTGGGGGAGGGGGCAAGTACGAGGGCAGGCTTGACCGGGGCCAACTCGAGTTCATGCGCAACGTGCTCGCGCATACGCCTGACGACACGATGATCGTCATGGTGATGCACATCCCGATCAACACCTTTCTCGACAACGAACCCTATCAGAACCTGCAGGACCGGGAGGCGTTCTTCTCCCTGTTCGAAGGGCGCCGGTACACGGTCAGTTTCGCGGGACACACGCATACGACCGAGCATCATTATTTCGACGCCGCCGACGGCTGGAAAGGGGCCGCGCCTCATCATCATCACGTGCTGACTGCGCTCTCAGGCTCGTGGTGGAGCGGGCCATTCGATCATCGCGGCGTGGCCTCGGCCGACAGTCGCGACGGCACGCCGAACGGCTTCCACATCCTCTCGGTCGATGGTTTGAGTTACACGACCCGCTTCGTTCCGGCGAAGGAGCCGAACGGGCGCCAGATGCGGCTCTCGATCGACAGTCGCTTCCATGGGATCAGCAAGGACGCCGACCGCGATTTCCGCCAGGTGCGGCTCTTGGGTCCGCCGGTTCCCCGCGACGCGCTCAGCGCTTCGACCCTGATCGCCAACGTGTTCGACGGCGGCGGCAAGACCAAGGTCAAGATGGTCATCGGCGATCGCGCGCCAATCGAGATGACCCGCCGCGCCCGCCCCGATCCGTTCGTCCAGGAGGTGTTCGCTCGCAATGAGGCGACGAAAAAGTTCTGGGTCAAAGCGGAGGATAGCTCGCACATCTGGATCTCCCGCCTGCCCGGCGACCTTGCGCCTGGAACCTATCCGGTGGTGGTCGAGGCGACCGGCGAATATGGCCAGCCCCTGAGCGGACGCCTTGCGCTAGAAGTGACGGGGTAGGGGTGAGCTGGCGAGCGCCTCGCCTTCGATGCTTTATTGGTCCATACATAATGCCGCGCTGTGTTCGGCCTGTCGGGAAATTGGCGCGTCGGGATCATGGTGAGATTGAACGAAGTCCGGCGAAACGAGGTCGCGGTCGAAGCGCCCAAGTCGTTCGACGCCGGGCTCGCCTTCATCGGCGTCATCCGCACGCCGTGGACCTCGCGCCTCGATTGTCCGCGGCAGGGGCGAACCGACGGGCCGATCTGCCGCATCGAAGTCACCGAGCCCTGGATCGCGGCGCTGGACGGCATCGAGGCGTTCGAGCGGATCGAGGTCCTCTATTGGCTGCATGAATCGCGCCGCGATTTGGTGCGTCAAAGTCCGGCCAACGATGGTGACACCCGCGGCACGTTTTCCCTGCGCTCGCCGGTCCGGCCAAACCCGATCGGCACGGCGCTGGTCACTTTGGTCGAGCGCCAGGGGTCGGCGCTCCTGGTCCGAGGCCTCGATTGCCTCGATAGGACGCCGCTCATCGACTTGAAACCCGACCGCTGTTTGTTCACGCCGCTCGCGCCGCCTCAAGCGGGCGATTTCGAGACCGGGTGAGGGCGAATCCGCCTGATCGATTCCCCTTGTCATTCCCGACGGCCGCAGAGCGGCCGATCGGGAATCCAGAGCGCCGTCAGCCGCTCGTTGCGATGTCTGGATTCCCGGTCAGACCTCCGCTTCTCACCGAGAATGACAGGTCCAACTAGCCCGATTTCGTATGATGGGATCGCTTCCTGTCGAGCGAGCGGGTGTTTGATTTTCGTGATTTCGAGCGCCATGCTCGGAAGCATTGGACAGCCCGGTCCATCGTGGAGATCCCCTTTGAAGCCGTCTGACGCGCTCAGACTTCGCACCCAGCAAGCGGTGGTGATGAGCCTCGTCATCATCGGCGAGAAGGAAGGGGCGCCTAAATCTCTGGGAGCCAGGGCGCAAAACGTTGGGCAATAAGATAGACGCCAAGGACGGCAAAAGCAGCCGCCGCGAGAAGACCGGCAATCCGCGAGGTTTTCCGGCCGAGTTTCGCGCCAAGCCTTTTTCCAACGAGGATCCCGACGTAGGTAACGATGAATGCCTGAAGGGCAATCGCTGCGAGCGTCTGAGGTATAGGCAGCCCACTTGTTCCCATCGGGAATCCGACAGCCAATTCGTCCATGGATATGCCGAGACCCGCGAGGGTGGCAGTACGCATCGTGCTGAATGAGAGGTCTGATGTCTCGTCTTCTTCTTCCAGAACCTCCTTTAGGAGGTGTCCCGCAACGCCGAGAAGAATCAAGCCTCCCAAGACGGTTGCCATTGCCTCGTAGCGGGCGCCGATCACGCGGCCCAACCAGAGGCCGATGAGAGGCATGACTGCTTCGAATACGGCAAACGTCAAAGCCGGCCGAAAAGGGTGAATGCCGCGCAACCCCAGCAACACTGCGACGGCGGCCGTGTCGAACCCAAGAGGGATGACGAAAGCGACGATTTTTAAGAGCAAGGCTATTCCAGGAGCTACCGCAGGGTCAGCCGGCGGCCTGATTCTTTAGTGCATCCTTGTAGATCAGCCTGAAGCTTCCCTTCAAAGGTCAAGCGAGTACGGTCCGTCTTGACTCTCGCCCCGCTTAGGTCCAGAACAAGAACAAAGGGCGAACTTATAGGACGCGGACCGAATGTCGCCAAGCGGCAGAGCGGAGGGGATGGCGCGTCTGCGGTGCGCCATCGCCCAGATCGAGGCTGAAGCCGGCCCGGCCGGCGAGCGGCCCGCGCGGCGCTTGCCCCTCGCGCGCGCATTCGATTCCGCCCTCGGCGGTGGACTCGCGGACGACGCCCTGCATGAGATCGCCCCGGCTCGGCCGGCGGACGGAGCGGCGGCGATGGGCTTTGCGCTGGCGCTCACCGCGCGGTTCTTGAGCCGACGGCCGGCCTCGGCGCTCCTGATCGGCGAAGGCTTCGCCGCTGAGGAGTGGGGCGCGCTCTATGGGCCGGGCCTCGCCGCTCACGGCCTTACCCTAAGCCGTCTCGTATTCGTGCGCGCGCCTGACGCGGCTTTGGCATTCTGGGCGATCGAGGAGGCGCTCAAATGCGGCGCGCCGGCCGTGGTCGTGGGCGAGATCTGGAGTCTCAAGGGCTATAGCCTCGCCGCCTCGCGGCGCCTCTTGCTCGCGGCGCGAAAAGGTAAGGTCCCTGCGCTTCTGATCCTGGCCAGCGCCTATGGCCAGGCGGAACGCCTCTCCAGCGCCGCCGAGACGCGGTTCGAGATCGCCGCCGCGCCGAGCGCCAGAACCCCGGCGGCGGCTGGCCCTGACCTGCCCGGGCCCTTCGCCTGCAGGGCGCGGCTCATCAAGGCGCGCCTCGCGCGTGCGGGGCCCGAGGGGCCTTTTCAGGCTTTCGATGCTGGGCGCGTCATTCGTCTGGAATGGCGAAGCGAGGACATGACTTTCCAGGACCTAGCTTTCAAGGACATGGGCGTTGACGACCAGGCGATTTCTTTCCCTCTGGCTGCCGCGTCTGGCGACCGACCGCGCGCGGCGGCTCGGCGGCGTTGATGAACGCGCGCCGCTGGTCGCGGTCGCGAAAGTCGACAATGCGCAAAGGCTCGTCTGCGTCGACGCTCAAGCCGCGCGGCTCGGCTTGAACCTGGGCCTTTCGCTCCCCGACGCGCGCGCCCGCTTTCCGGCTCTCGTCGCGGTCGAGGCTGAGCCTGCGGAAGAGGCGCGGCTCCTCGAGCGCCTCTGCGATTGGTGCTCCCGCTATACCCCGCTTGCCGCGCTCGATGGGCACGACGGGCTGATGCTCGACATTTCCGGCGTCGCCCATCTGTTCGAGGGCGAAGCGGCGCTGATCGAGGACTGTCGCGCGCGGCTCTCCGCGCAAGGAATCTCCGTCGCCATCGGCGCCGCCGGCAATCCGCGCGCGGCTTCAGCGCTGGCGCGGTTTTCGCGCGTGAGAACCGCGCCCGAGCCGTTGAGCGACAAGGCGTTCGCCAAGCTCTTTCACGATCTGCCGCTCGCGGCCCTCGGCCTCGATGAGAAAACCGTCGCCGACATGGCGCGGGCGGGCTTGAGACGCATCGGCGATATCGCGCTGAGGCCCCGGGCGCCGATCACGGCGCGATTTGGAGCCGCTCCGATGGCGCGGCTCGACGCGCTCAAAGGCCTCGAGCGCTCGTCGATCGCGCCCCGCTTTCCGCCGCCGGATTTCTGCTCCGAGCGGCGGTTCGCCTCGCCCATCCAGACGATCGAGGCGATCGAGGTTCAATTGCGCAAGCTCGCCGACGATCTCGTCGTGCTGTTGGAGCGGCAGGCCAAGGGCGCGCGGCGGATTGAACTTGCCCTCTATCGCGTCGACGGCGCGGTGCGCCGCATCCGCATCGGCGCCTCCCGGCCGCTCAACGAAGCGCGTGTGATCGTGCGGCTCATCGCCGAGCGGCTGGCGAGTCCGGACGAAGACGCCATCGACGCCGGCTATGGCGTCGACCTCATGCGTCTGGCCTGCCTGGCGGCCGAGCCGCTTGCGCCCTCTGAAGCCGAACTCGAGCGCGCGCATGAGGCCGAGCGCGCCCGTTCGCTTGCCGAGCTTCTCGATCGGCTCTCCGCGCGGCTCGGGGCCCGCGCGGTGACGCGGCGTGAGCTTATCGATGCGCATCTGCCTGAACAGGCCGAAGCGGCCGCGCCTGCGACGCTTGGGCAGGCGCGGACGCGCGGGGAAAGCCGTCATAGCGAGGACCCCCGGGCTATGACCCGGGGGGACGAAGCAATCCAGGAGTCGGGAGCGCTGGCTCCTGGATTGCTTCGCGATAGTCCGTCCGGAAGGACGGGCGTCTTTCGACGTCCTATGGCTCGCGATGACGGATCAAACAGCGCGCCGGCGCGGCCATTACGCCTCTTCGCTCGCCCGGAGCCGATCGAGGCCCTGGCCGAAGTGCCCGACGGGCCTCCTTTGCGTTTCCGCTGGCGGCGAGTCCTGCATGACGTCGCGGCCATCGAGGGGCCCGAGCGCATCGCCGCGCCCTGGTGGCGATACGCGGGGGCGCCGACGCGCGACTATTTCCGCGCCGAGGATTCTGAAGGCCGCCGCTTCTGGCTCTATCGCGAAGGCCTGTGGGGTCGCGAGACGGCGCAGGCAAAATGGTTTGTGCATGGCCTGTTCGGATGACAGGTCGGCGGCGTCGGGCGCTCTTGACGCGCGGGGGCTGGCCGACAACATGTCGCCCCGGCGCTGAGAGCGCGGCTCGCGAAAAAGTGAGATCCGGTTTTCGCGAAAAGCGCGCGAAATCAAAGATATATAGAGAGCTCACGGCGATTCGATCGAATCGCGGAAGGCTTTAACGGCGAATCGAGAGCGTCAATTGCAGTCCGGCAGGGCCATTTTGAACGTCCGCCATCTGACGACCTACCGCTACAAGCGGCCGGTCGAGTTTGGCGACCACCGCATGATGTTGCGCCCGCGCGACGGGCACGATCAACGGCTCCTGTCATCGGAGCTCGACATCGAGCCCGAGCCCAGGCGGCTGCGCTGGCTCTACGACACGTTCGACAATTGCGTCGCAATCGCGTCGTTTTCCGGCTCCTGGACGTCGCTCCGAGTCGAGAACCGCTTCACTGTCGAACGGATCGAAGACGAGCAACCCGGCGGCGAGATCGACCCGCGGGCGCAGTTCTTTCCCTTTTCCTACGCCCCCGAGGAACTGCCCGACATCGCTCGGGCGATTGAGCGCCTGTACGCCGATCCTGCCGGGGATCTCGACCGCTGGGTGCGCCAATTCGTCTCGTCTGGGGCGACGATCCTGACCAGCCATCTTCTGATGACGATGACCTACGCGATCAAGGAAGGGTTCTCATACGAGCGGCGCGAGGCGCCCGGGGTCCAGACGCCGCTCCAAACCTTGGAGCGACGCCGCGGCTCCTGCCGCGACTTTGCCGTCCTGATGATAGAAGCCGCCCGCGCGCTCGGCGTCGCCGCGCGTTTCGTCTCCGGCTATGTCTACGTCCCCAAAGAGGAGGATGAACCTGTTCGACTGGGCGGCGGAGCGACGCATGCCTGGTGCCAGATTTATCTTCCGGGCGCGGGCTGGGTCGAGTTCGACCCCACGAATGGGCTGGTGGGCAGCAAGGATCTCATCCGCGTCGCGGTCGCGCGCAATCCCGCCCAGGCGGCGCCCTTGACCGGCGCCTATTTCGGCGCTCCCGGCGACGAACTGGGCATGGAGGTCACCGTCGAGGTGACCCAGCCGAAGCAGGTCGAACACATCATCCTCGCCGGCGCTTAGAGCCTTCTGAAGCCAGCGAAACCGCCTCCGCGATAAGCTCTCGCAAGGCGCACTGCTGGTCAGTCAGGCCGGTGCCCGTCCCGTACGACGGGCCGACCGTAGTCGGTTATGAGAAAACTGCCAATCTAACCTTGATCGGTGGTACGCATTACGCAATGCGACTCCTTCGGTATTCCATCAACGTCACATTGGACGGGTGCTGCGATCATCGTGCAGGAATCGTGGACGAAGACTTGCATCGTCACGCGGCCGAGAACCTCGCGCAGGCCGACGCCCTCCTCTTTGGCCGGGTGACCTACGAGATGATGGAGGCAGCGTGGCGGCCGCCGGCGCGGACGGGAGTAAGGCCTGATTGGATGGCCGATTGGATGGAACCCTTCGCCCGGACGATCGACGCGGCAAAGAAGTATGTCGTGTCGAGCACCCTGGACCGGGTCGATTGGAACGCGGAGCTCGTACGCGGGGATCTGGAGAAGTCCGTTCAGCAGCTCAAGCGGGAGGCAGGTAAGGGACTGTTCGTGGGAGGCGTGAAGCTCCCGCTGGCGTTGGCGGAGCTGGGATTGATCGATGAGTACGAGTTCGTGGTGCATCCTATCCTGGCGGGCCATGGGCCGACGTTGTTCGCGGGGCTATCGAAGCGTGTCGACTTGAAGCTCATGAGCCGGCTGGAGTTCGGCTCGGGGGCGGTGGCGATGCGGTATGAGCCTAGAAGGTAGCCATCGGGCTTGTTAGCCCGAGCCGGCCGCATCATAGGGCAACCCGAGCCAAGCCTGCAAATTCGCTAAATGACGACACGCCCTATCAGCGCGCTCCGCTTTTTGCCGATTGCGTCCAGTCGGGCCATCGCGTCGGCCGGCAGTTCCAGTTCGGCAGCCGCGAGGTGGTCCGGATCGATCCTTCTGGCCCGCTGGTGGTGTGGCTCGGCGCAGCAGTCGACCTGGCGGTTAGCGCCGCTGTGGCCGGACTGGGGATCATCCATCTGTTCGAGGACTCGCTGCGCCCC
>DASXXT010000137.1:0-2815 GCA_036502965.1 Roseiarcus sp.
ATTTTCGCTGCGCAGACGCGTGGCGAGCATCCGCTGCGCATCATGATCTACGAGCTGCTCCCCAACGCGCGTGGCCCAATCATCGTCGACGCCTGCCTGCGCCTCGGCTATACTACGGTCGCGATCACGACGCTGACCTTCCTTGGCCTCGGGCTGCAACCGCCTGATCCGGACTGGGGCCTAATGATCAAGGAATCCACCAAGGTCGCGATGGTCCTTAAATTCTCCTACATGCTGATAATTCCTGCTCTTTCAGTATCAAGCCTGATCCTCGGGTTCAATCTGCTCGCAGACGGTCTTCGCGAGATGAGTCTCAGGGATTAACCTTAAATTCGGTCGCCAAGCCTTGCGCGCGAAAGTGAGACTGCCCCAATGACCGAGCCAACGCCCGTCCTTGAATGCCGCAATCTTTGCATCTCCTATTACACCCGCGCCGGCGAAGTGCCGGCGGTCGTCGACTTCAACCTCAAGCTCGCGCCCCGCGAGGCGCATGGCATCGTCGGCGAATCCGGCTGCGGCAAGTCGACGGTGGCGTTGGCCATCATGAACTATATGGGCCGGAACGGCGCGATTGTCAGCGGCCAAATCCTGTTCGAGGGCCGCGACATGCAAGCGATGTCGCAAGAAGAACTGCGTCGCTTGCGCGGTTCGAAAATCGCGATGGTCTATCAGGAGCCGATGGCGTCGCTGAATCCCTCGATGCGAATCTCCGAACAGCTCGCCGAAGTGCCGCAATATCATGAAGGCGTTTCGCAAGGGGAGGCGCTAGAGCGCGCCGAGAAAATGCTCGGCCTCGTGCGCTTGCCCGACCCCAAGCGCATCATGAATTCGTTTCCGCATCAGATTTCCGGCGGCCAGCAACAGCGCGTCGTCATCGCTATGGCTCTGCTGTCAAATCCGAAGCTGCTGCTTCTCGATGAGCCGACGACGGCGCTGGACGTGACAGTCGAAGCCGGCATCGTCGAACTAATCAAAGAGATCGCAACGAAGTTCGGAACCTCGCTGATTTATATCTCGCACAATCTCGGCCTGATCCTCGAAACCTGCAATCGTCTGACGGTGATGTATTCGGGCGAGGCGGTGGAGACCGGCGAAATCCGCGACGTCTTCAACCAGATGCGCCATCCGTACACTCGCGGCCTGTTCGGCTCGATTCCGGTGCCGGGCGCGGACAAGAATGCGCGCCCGCTGACCGCAATCCGCGGCCAATTGCCCTTGCCCTATGCGCGCCCGCACGGGTGCTATTTCGCGCCACGCTGTGATTTTTTCGCCGAGGGGCGGTGCGATCAGCGGCCTCTGCCGATGCGTCACGTCGCGCCGGACTCAAGCCATGGCGTGCGATGCGTGCGCTTTGACGAGATCGATTGGCGCGTCACGGGCCGCGTCAAGCCGAATGAACGGGCGCCGGTGGTTCGCGGCGGCGTCACATTGCAGGTCGAGGATCTGACCAAGCACTATGTCATCGATTCAGGCGGCTTCGCGCTGATCGGCGCAAAGAAGACGGTTAAGGCCAACGAGAAGATCACGTTCCGGGCCCACGAGGCGGAGACGGTGGCGATCGTCGGGGAGTCCGGCTGCGGCAAATCGACGTTCGCCAAGGTGTTGATGGGGCTGGAGCCGGCGACGGCGGGCAAAGTGCAATTGGGTGAAATCCAGCTCGCCAATCTTCCGGTGCAGCGCCGCAGCCACAGCACAATCGCCGGCCTGCAGATGATTTTCCAGAACCCGTTCGACACGCTAAATCCGAGCCATACGATCGGCTCGCAGATCGCGCGGGTCATCCGCAAGTTCGGCGTCGAGAACGATCCACAAAAAGTGCAGGACCGCGTCGATCAATTGCTCGACATCGTCAAATTGCCGCGCGACTTCGCCAAGCGGCGGCCGCGCCAGCTCTCGGGCGGCCAGAAGCAGCGCGTCGGAATCGCCCGCGCCTTCGCCGGCAACCCGAAAATGGTTATCGCCGACGAGCCGGTTTCCGCGCTCGACGTCTCCGTGCAGGCCGCCGTCAGCAGCCTGTTGATGGAAATCCAGCGCGACCACCGCACGACGCTCCTGTTCATCAGCCACGATCTTTCGGTCGTGCGCTACCTCGCCGACCGCATCATCGTTATGTATCTCGGCCGCATCATGGAGCGTGGCACGACGGAAGAAATATTCTCGCCGCCCTATCATCCCTATACGGAGGCTCTGCTCTCAGCGGTGCCGATCGCCGACACCACGGTGCACAAGCGCAAGATCGTAGTTGCGGGCGAGATTCCGTCGCCCTCCAATCCGCCGCCCGGCTGTCCGTTCCAGACGCGTTGTCCGTATATGATCAAAGGCTTGTGCGACACGACGCCGCCGCCTTTGCGCGAATTCGCGGCCGACCATGTTATTGCATGCCATCTAGAAAGCGAGACCCTCCTGAAGATGGAGCCTGTGATCACGGTCGAGACGGCGGCGTAAGCCGTAGGGTGACGCCGACCGCGGCGAACCCCTTGGCGATGACGAACGGAATCCCAAAAGCCGCCCGAACGACTGGCTAAGCGTGACGACGCCAAGCGCGCCTGATTCAAAGGTTCTTGGCGTATTCTCGATTTTCGCGCTTGAGGCTCGCGTCGGTTCCGAACGCGTAGTGCTTGGACATGTCGGCAGAGAAGCGACTGGCCGGCGGCCGGCGACCCAGAGCTTCCGCCAGCGCACGTATGTGGTGTGGTCCGGCGCCGCAGCAGACGCCGAGATAGCGTATATTGGCGGTCAAGGCTTCGCGGCCAAACTCGGCGATCTCGAAGCGCGTCGCCTGAAATGGATCGAGCGCGACCGGGAAGGAGCGCCC
>DASXXT010000138.1:0-20428 GCA_036502965.1 Roseiarcus sp.
TCCGGCTTCGCGTTCAATACCCGCCGCGCGGCGTTCGCCGACGTCCGTGTGCGCGCGGCGCTGGCGTCGATGTTCGACTTCGAGTGGATCAACGCCAACCTCTTCAGCGGCGCGTACAAGCGTTCCGAGGGCTTCTTCGACGACAGCGAGCTGTCGTCGATCGGCCGGCCGGCGTCGGAGCGGGAACGGACTCTGCTCGCGCCCTATCCTGGCGCGGTGCGCGACGACGTGATGGAAGGCGAATGGCGCACCCCAGTCTCGGACGGTTCGGGCCGCGACCGGGCGATCGCCAAGCACGCGCTCGACGAGCTTGGCGCCGCCGGTTATTCGCTCCGCGACGGCCGGCTCGTGGACATGCATGGAGCGCCGCTCGCCTTCGAGATCCTGGTCAGGAACCGCGACGAGGAGCGCCTCGCGCTGGCTTACGCGCGCAGCCTCGCCCGTATCGGGGTCGCGGCGAATGTCCGGCTCGTCGACGAGGTGCAGTTCCAGCGCCGGCGCACGAGCTTCGACTTCGACATGATGATCGGCTCCTGGGTCGCCTCGCCCTCGCCCGGCAACGAGCAGCGCGGCCGATGGAGCTCCGCGGCGGCCCATGCCGAGGGCGCCTACAACATCGCCGGCGCTCGCTCGCCCGCGGTGGACGCGATGATCGCAGCGATCCTGGCGGCCAAGAGCGACGAGGACTTCGTCGCCGCAGTGCGCGCGCTCGACCGGCTGCTCATCTCCGGCTTCTACATCGTGCCGCTCTATTACGCGCCTGAGCAGTGGGTCGCCTATTCGGCCAGGCTCGGCCGCCCCGAAAAGACGCCGCTGTTCGGCGTCGAGCTTTCCACCTGGTGGCGGCGCGAGCAGTGAGCCGCGCCGGGCGAACGCAAGGCTTCGGCCTAAGCCGACCAAATAAACCGAAGCAAAACCAAATAAATCCAAGCAAAATTGCTTGGATTTCCTTGGATTTCTTTCGCCGAATCCGGACTTTTCAAAGGGTTACAGCGAAACCAAATAAAAAAATCTTTTCCCGTCTTGGGTGTGCGCAAAACCCTTCAAACGCGTTTCCTCTCATTCTCCCAGATGCGACCGCCACCGCCGTTCGATACGTCCCTAGCAAAGCTTATACCAATATTTTTTGATTCTCGCAACGAATTGCCCACCTTCGATTCGCCTTCCGGTTCGGCCAAAATCGTACCCTCGGCAAATGCCGAAGCGCCGCTCACACTTCAGCTGTCCACTCTCGAACAGTCAGGATCGCATCGGCAAAGTCACCGGGCCTTTCCCACGGCAGATTGTGGCCGCAGTCCACAATGCGATGCTCATGACGACCCGTGAACATCGTGGCGTGGTTCGCGGTGCCGCCGGGCTTGAGAGGATCGAGCAGACTATCCAATGTTATCGCGGGGACACTGATCTTAGGCCTCTCGGCGAGCCGCCTCTCGAATGAGGCCAAAGTCGGGTCGCCTGCCGCCAGCCCGAAACAGAAGCGATAGCAGTGGATGACCACATCGACGAAGTCCGGGTTGTCGAAAGACGAGCCCGTCCTCTCGAATGTTGCGTCGCCGAACTTCCAGCCAGGCGACCACTGCTCCCAAAGGATGCGGCACAAGGCGCGACGATGCTGCGTCAGGCACTCGCGTCCGCGCTCCAACTGAAACAGATGCTGATACCAAAGCACCTGCTCCAAAGCCGGGGGAAAGGCGTGTCCAAGGCGCGCCACGTCGATGATGTCGTAGCCGGCATAAGAGATGAGGCCGTTCACGCGTTCAGGCCAGAGCGCAGAGGCGACGCAGGAGGAAAGGCCGCCCCAATCGTAGCCGGCCAGAATGGCGCGTTGAATGCCGAGAGCGTCGAGGAGATCGACCAGGTCACGGCCGAGCGCAGCCTGTTGCCCGCTGCGCATCGCAGCTGCGGATAGAAAGCGCGTGGGACCGAAGCCGCGCAGATACGGCGTGATCACACGTGCGCCAGCTTTCGCCAGATGCGGCGCGACCTCGTCATACGCATGGACGTCGTAAGGGAAGCCATGCGCCAGGACGACGGGCCAGCCCGTAGCCGGGCCCTCCTCGAGAAAGGCGATTTCCAAGACCTTGGTTCGGATGGTCTTCGGGGTCGACATTCTTTCACCGGGCTAGAGTCGTGCCGCCCCCTTATTGCAGCAGAAAACGCTTTTCATTTTCACCGAGACGATGAAGCCCGGCGAGCGTAAGTGTGACCCCATTGCCGATCCAGATCGCGGGAGCATTTCGCAGCAGGCCGTAAACGATCCCGAGGCCCGTTCCGGCCTCCAGAAGGGTGGCCAGGCTAAAATCATTCGCGCGGTGGGCGCGCCAAGCCTCTATTTCCCCAAGTGCCCCCGGAGTGCGATCTTCTGCGGCCGAGAGTGAATGCTCTGCCCCTTGATTTTATGCGTATTCGTGCGCATCATATCATGGCGGCCATGGACAGTCGGGACGTTCTTGCGGTGCTACGGGCCGACGGCTGGGACGAGGTCGTCCAGAAGGGAAGCCATGTCCATCTCAAGCACCCTGTGAAAGCCGGGCGCGTTACCGTTCCCCATCCGCGTCGCGACTTGCCGATCGGAACGCTGAAGAGCATCGAGCGGCAAGCAGGCCTCAAACTGAGGTAGCTCCCATGCGCCAGTACATCGCGCTGATCCACAAGGACGCCGACAGCGATTACGGCGTGTCATTCCCCGACCTTCCGGGCTGCGTCACGGCGGGCGTCGACCTCAATGACGCGAGGGCGATGGCCGAAGAGGCGTTGGCCTTGCACTTGGCGGGCATGGCGGACGACGAAGAGCCTATTCCAGAATCCTCCTCGCTGGATGCGATCATGGCGGAACGGGAAAACCGCGACGCGGTCGCCATCCTCGTCAAGGCGCCGCCGACGACGGCCAAGGCGGTTCGGGTCAATGTGACCATCCCCGAGGACGAGTTGGAGCAGATCGACAAATTCGCCGCCGCGCAAGGTTACACCCGGTCCGGCTTCCTTCTGCATGCGGCGAAAAGGTCAATCGGCGAGGCGGAAGCCGCGAACGCGAGGACGGTGACGGCTAAGGCTGGCTTGGCGGATCCTTTAAAGCGGCTAGCGGAGTTGATCGAAATTTCGCAGGCGCCCGAGACAGTGCAAAAGGCGATCGAGGCGGCGCTGACAGGCGATGCGCTGGAAAAGGTGGTCAACGCGCTGCTGAGGAACGAGGTGAGGCCTAACGAGGTGGAAAATGTGATCGAGCCGGATCTGAAGAATGGCGCGAAGGCCGACAAATCTCAGCTGATAAAGAAGAAAGTGATCTAAACTGACGAGACCGTTGAAAACCCGGCGGAGCTCCCGGGCAAAATCAAAAGCAAGGAATGAATTGCGTCGCTTGCGCTTGCGCTGCGGCGAGACCAGATAAAGCTACGTAAGCCGGAGCCCCGCTCATGAGCGCAGCGGATGAAATTCTGACCATCGACGTGGTCAGCGACGTCGTGTGTTCCTGGTGCTACCCGGGCGAGAAACGCCTCAAAGCCGCGCTCAAGGACGAGGCCGGGCCGGTCGCGGTGCGCTGGCGGCCCTATCAGCTCGACCCGACGATTCCCGAGGGCGGGCTCGATCGCGTCGCAGCGCTCTAAGCAAAGACGTCGACGCCCGCGACAAGCGCGGGCATGACGAGTGGATGTACATGATGCTCTACGCCATTTCCGCCAAGCTCATTCCCGATCGCGGGCCCGAATTCCGCACGCGCCTCACCGATGGCAGCATCGCCGCGCAGCGCCCCGATGGCGCCGAGATCGTCGCGGCTATGCAGCGTGCACGTGTCGCGCCGGACGGCACGGTGCGCTGGACTGAGACCTGCTATTGCCCGACGCCGCTCCAGCATGAACGCGCCACCGTGCTTGACTGCTATTTCACGGGGATTGAGACAAATGTCATCGACAAGCCTGTGACCTTCGACGGTGCACCCCTGATGGACCGGCTTGCCCCGCGCTAGATTCTCGCCCGTCACCGGGAGCGCCGGGTTCTATATGGCATGTTTCCGAAACGGGCTGGACGTCCGGAATCGGGTTGGCTCGCGCGCCTTTCTGAAGCTGCTCGACGACCGATGAGGGGTCGAGCTGCGGCGCCGAAAAAGTTAAGGAGAGCGGCATGAACCAAGTGAGCGAACCCCTGACCGTCGACATCGTCAGCGATGTCGTGTGCCCCTGGTGCTACCTCGGCGAGAAACGCCTTGAAGCCGCGCTCGCAGAAGAGACGGGGCCGGTCGCGGTGCGTTGGCGTCCCTATCAACTCGACCCGACGATCCCGGATGGCGGGCTCGACCGGGCCGAATATATGGCGAAGAAATTCGGCGGCAGCGGCCGGCTCCAGTCGGCGCACGACAATCTCACGCGCCTCGGCGCCGAGTTTGGCGTCTCCTTCGCCTTCGACAAGATCAAGCGCGCGCCCAACACCCTTGACGCTCACCGACTCATCCGCTGGGCGGCGTCGGCCGGCGTTCAGGCAGAGGTCGCCGATCGATTGTTCAAGGCCTATTTCGTCGAGGGTCGCGACGTCGGCGACCGCAACGTGCTGGTCGAAATCGCCAGCGATTGCGGTCTTGACGCAAGTCTGGTTGAGAAATTGCTAGCCGCTGGCGCAGACGCCGACTTGGTACGTCAGGAAATCGAGCAGGCTCAAGCGATGGGCGTGAGCGGCGTCCCGTTCTTCATTTTCGGCGGCCGTGTCGGCGTTCCGGGCGCTCAAGAGCCTTCAGTGCTGCGGCAGGCGATGGCGCAAGCTCGGCAGGAGATTGCGGAATCGGCCAACGAAACGGCCGAGAGCGCCTGATTCAGGCCGCGTCGTCGAGCCGGGCCACAAGGTTGGGCGGCAGTTCGATGCGCGGCGCCCGATCCTTGCTCGAATTCGCGCACGGCGCCGCGAGCTCCAGCCGCGCCGCGCCTGTCGGAGGCGAGCCAAAGTCCGCGATCGGCGTCGGCGCCTGACCGGCGTCGTCGTTGACGGGTGAAAAGTCCAGGATCCGCGGCAGCCGACCGCTCGAGGCCGAAGTTGCCGCCTCGCGCGCGAAGCTCGCGGCTTCCGCCTTCGCCGCTTCGGCGGCGAAGCGCCACAGCAGCGCCCGAACCTTGGCGAGCGCGGGATCGTCGCGCTGCTCGCATTCGTCGATGACCTTTTGCACCAGCTTGAGTTTGAACCCGTCGCCAAGCTCGGCGACGTCAGTTTTGATCGCGGCGAGCGCCGCGCGAAAGGCGAGCAGGACGCCGCTCTTGAGGCCAGCGCGGAGGGCGAGCGCGGCGAAGCCTTCCCCCTGCGGCTCGAGGATAAAGGCGGCGACGCGCGGCAGCGGCAGGGCCGACAATTCCGTCAAAGCCTGCGCGAACAGGGCCCGCTCTCCGCCAAGCAGCGAACGCAAGAGCAATGCCGGCGTCAGGGAGCCGGCCGCGCGCAGCGCGCGCGTGAACTCCGCCCGCTCGTCGGGACGGCAAGACGAAGCGATCGTACAGATCGCCTGATCGCGCGCCTCGCGGGCGTCGCGCTCGGCCCGCTCAGGCGCCATCCACTGCGACGCCTCAATGGCTAAATCCTTCGCCGCCGCGACCGCGATGCGCGCTCTCAGGCTCGCCGGCAGCGCCGGGCGCTCGAGCAGCGCGTCGCGTACGCTCGCGTCATCGTTGAACCGTGTAAGGATGTGGTGCAGCAATTCCGCCGGAAGATCGATGTCGAGATTGCCGGTGAGCGCGCGAACCACATCGAATTGTCCGATCTCCGCTAGCGCGGCTGTTGCGCGAGGCGGCAGGTTTGGCCGGCGCGCGAGCGCCATCTGGGCGACGGCCTCTCCGGTCGCGGCGCAATCGACGAGGTCGGGGTCGGTCAGCACGGGCGAGTACTGAAGCACCGCGGCGGCTGCTTCCGGCTCGTCCGCCGCCAGCGCGAGGATCACGGCGCGCGGCGCTTCGCGGGCCCTGCACAAGGCTTCCGCCAGCGCCCGGCGCACCAGGACCGAAGGGTCGTCGAGCAGCGCGGTCATCGCCAGCGCCGCTTCGCCGCGCACGGACGCGGTCAGATCGGAGTAGAGATAGGCGCGCGCGAGCGCGCTCGCCCCTTCCGCCCGCGCGTCCGTGTCGGCGGATTGCGCCCAGGCCAAAAATCGACGCACTATGTCTGGCTTGGCGCAAGAAGGCGCCGGCAACATCTTGGTCGTCGGAAGGTTGGCGTGCACGTCGGCCCTCCTCGCCGGTGATGGCGCTGGACGCTAATCGTCCAGATTGCATGGGCATGGTTAAGGCCAACTTAAAGTTGTGAGCGAGCATCCATGGAGACCGAAACTCTTCGCCATCCGCGCGGCGGCCTTTACTTCGAGGGCTTTTCGGTCGGCCAGCTGTTTCGCCACAGGCTGACCCGCACGGTCACCCAAATGGACAACGTGCTGTTCTCCAACATGACGCTGAACCCGCAGCCGCTGCATATCGACGCGCATTTTTGCGCCACCGAGACCGAATGGGGCCGGCCGATCATGAATTCCCTGTTCACGGTTGGGCTGATGATCGGCATTTCCGTCAACGACACCACGGTCGGCACGACCATCGCCAATCTCGGCATGACCGATGTCGCTTTTCCGGCGCCCTTGTTCGAAGGCGATACGATTCGGGCCGAGACGGAGGTGATCGGCGTCCGCGCCTCCAAGTCGCGCCCCGGCGCAGGGCTGGTCGAGTTCCGGCACCGCGCGTTCAAGCAGGACGGCACGCTGGTCGCCGAGTGCCGCCGCACCGCGTTCATGCGCCGGCGCGAACCCGAGATGCTGACAGCCTGAGGCGGGCGTGCGCTCGCTCCTGATCGCGCCGGCGGACGAGCAACGGCTCGCCGAGGCGCCTCAGAGCGGCGCGGACGCGGTCGTTGTCGATCTCGCCCGGGCGGCGCCGGCCGAACGGGCAGGGGCGCGGGCCACGGCGGCGCGGTTCCTGAAGGGGACGCGCGGCCGGGGCGGCAGGGGGCCGGCGCTCATCGTCAGGACAAATGCGCTCGATTCCGGCGAGACCGATTCCGATCTCGACGCGGTGATGGCCGGCGCGCCCGACGCCATCCTGCTGCCAGGGAGCCTTGGGACTGCGAGCGTCCAACAGCTTTCCGCGAAGCTTGCCGTGCGCGAGGCCGATCTCGGGCTCGCCGACGGCGCGACCCGGATCATCGCCGTCGCCGATTCGGCCCAGTCTCTGTTCCACATGGGAAGTTATCGCGGCTCGAGCGCGCGGCTCATGGGCGTCGCCTGGAGCGCGGAGGCCTTGCGCGCCGATATCGGGGCCGAGACGGATCGCGACCGCCTTGGTGGCTACCTTGGCCCCTATCGGCTGGCGCGGGAGCTGACGCTGCTTGCCGCGACGTCGGCGCGCGTGGCCGCGATCGACGCGGCCTTCTCCAACGTCCGCGACCTGGAGGGCCTGCGCGCCGAAGCGCTCGCCGCGCGGGGCGACGGTTTTGCCGGCAAAATGGCGATCGACCCGGCCCAAGTGGCCGTTATCAACGACGTCTTCCCCTCGCGATCCATGCCGGTTGCGAAAGGAGATCCGTCATAAAGCCGAAGGCGGAGTCCGCGGAGTTCGGCCCCGCTTACTCAACCGCGGCCTCGCGCGCCTTGACTTCAGCCACCCATTCCTCGGCGTTCTTCGATCGGGTGCAGACCACTTTCATGTATTCGGAGCGGTCACCTTGCACAAGATCTGTGCGGGCAATCATTGTTTGGGCATTGGATGCGCACATCATTGGACTGTCGACGGTCGGGCCCCGGATCACGTCAACCGCCGTCTTGGCCTGACAATCCGCGTGTGACAGCGCGGTCGAGCAGATTAGAACCAGAATGGAATACATTTGCGCCCCGATACCTGTGTTGAAGGCCGATTGGCATTTGCTCATGCGCTCGGCTCTGTCTGCAACCGAAGAGTTGCAACAAATTGTAACGTAGAGATGTCGCAAAATCTGTGCCGTGATCTGGATCACAGTCCGGCACAGAAAAAAAGGGAATTTGGCCGTCCGGCGCAGAAAAAGGGGGATCTGGCCGCCGCCCCTCATTCACCCGGAGAAACGTCGTCGCCTTCCGGCTTAATGTACGAATCTAAACTATCAATTCTTAAGCCTTACAGCCTAGTGTTCGCCGGCCGACCGGATCTTGGGCCGCCAAGACATCGATGACATTCGTCCAGACGCTCCTCTCTCCGCTCCGGCCGGTTGTCGCGACTCTCCTTGCGCCGTCGTCGATCTGCTCGATTTATTCGCTGGGACTCGCGGTTCTCATCGCTTTAGCCTGGCTCGCCAGGCGGAGGAAAAGCCGTAACCGGCCCGTCGTCTTGAGGACGCTGGCGCGTGCCATTTTCTCGCGCCGGGTGCTGCTGCACCGCTCCACCTTGGCCGACCTCGCCTATTGCGTCATTGGGCTTGCGACTCTGGGCGCAATCCTCGGCTGGGCCGTCGTCTCGACATCATGGCTCAGCGACAGCGTCGCCGCCTTGTTGACGCGCAGCCTTGGCTCCGCGCCGCAATGGCGCGCTCCCGACTGGACACTCAACGCGGTGCGTACGGTCGCGCTCTTTGTCGCTTACGAACTCGGCTTCTTCGTCGACCACACGCTCAAGCACCGCATTCCCGCGCTGTGGGAGTTGCACAAGGCGCACCACTCGGCCGAAGTGCTGACGCCGCTGGTCAACTTTCGGGTTCATCCGCTCGATTCACTGATCCTCGCCAATAATCTCGCGCTGTTCATCGGCGTCATCGGCGGCGTGGCTCAATACGCGCTTGGGCGAAAGGCGGTGTCGTTCACCCTGTTCGATCAGAACGTGCTGATGCTGCTTTACATCTACCTGACCGCACAGCTCCAGCACAGCGAGATCTGGATACCGTTCACTGGCCTCTGGGGGCGAATCTTCATGAGCCCGGCGCACCATCAGCTGCACCATTCCGCCGATTCCGCCCATTTCAATTGCAACATGGGCGCAAGCTTGGCGATCTGAGATTGGCTCGTGGGCAGCTTGCATATGCCTTCGGTCGAACCGCCGGGGCTCGCCTTCGGTGTCTCCGGCCACACGCATGACCCGCACGGCGTGAGGGGGCTTGTGGTGGACCCGGCGCTCAAGTTCCTCTGGGCGCTGTTAAAGTTGCGGGCTCCACCGTCGGCGACTTCGGAAGATCGGCATCCTTCGACACCCTACGGCTTCACGCCATGACTGTCTTCCCGGAAGGACTTTCAGTGCAGGGCCAAAGATACGCCAGGACCGCGGCTAAGCCGAGCGCCGTTCGGACAGCGTGCAACCTTCCCCCACGACACAAGCAGCGCGCGAGATGTCGGACCGGGGCCGGAAGCCGAGCCGACCTCGCAGAAGGCTAAAGAATTGTAAAGAATTGTTAAGCGCGCGAAAAAAATCCTACTTTTAAATTTTTCGAATCACCGTAACATGCCAGCGTCGTCAACCAGCCGAAAGGAGGTGATCCAGTGTCTCATTGTCTTACGTTCCGCGTGATCGACGAGGCCTGGGTTATTGTCCCTGCGAAGGAATTTCGCGCATAGCGTTCGCTAGGCAAGAACTCTAGGGCGCCGGCGAGCTTGCGTGGGCGCGACAATGGAAGGGCCGTTCCCGAAAAGGAGCGGTCCTTCTCTTTTCTGACGGAATGGCTCAATAGGCGGCGCATGGCGGAATGGGGCGACGCTTCTCGATGGGGACCGGCTGAAGGCGTTTTCCGCGCCCGGATGGGCGACCGGTCCCGGGCCCTCATTGCCGGATGGCCGTAGCGGCGGCCCGAGGAAAGCGGCGATCGCGACGTATCTTAGTAATAAATGAGCGTATTGATGGCGTCGTTCAGCTTAAGAAACCGATCGGATACAATTCTAAGGTAGTCTATGGATCGACTCCGATTCAACATAGGTTATGTTATTGCCAATATTCATCATACACTTGAATATGAACCTTTAACTTTATTGATATGATTCGCAAAATCAACATCGAGTGCCGAAGCAAAGCTTCGGCACTCGGAAATCTTTCAAACCAGAATTGACACTTGTCTTTGCTCGACCCAGCCCGCCACGATCCTAACCCAAGTCTCGCTGCTGCTTTGCTTCGATTCCAGGGCCCCGGCCATCCGCCGTCGCTGCAACCTTCGTTTAGGAGCGCCCAGTTGCGGAAAGTTTGTGCCAGCGCCGGCAATCAGGTAGATTGCCGGAACGGGGCAGGCCCCGCTCCGGACGAGTCCAATGCTTGGGTTTCGCGGTCCGAATCCCCATATTCCAAGCCTGTCATCGCGGCTTCTCCGGGATAGTCGTCAGAAAAGGCCACGCGAATGGATTTCCTCAAGCCACGGTCGCACCGCATGAATCGCCGCCGACGCATTTATGAAGGCAAAGCCAAGGTCCTCTACGAGGGCCCGGAGCCCGGCACCTTGATCCAATATTTCAAGGATGACGCGACCGCGTTCAATGCCAAGAAGCATGAGGTCATCGAAGGAAAGGGCGTTCTCAACAATCGAATCTCTGAGTATGTCTTCCAGCGGCTGAACGACATCGGCGTGCCAACCCATTTCATCCGCCGAATCAACATGCGCGAGCAATTGATTCGCGAGGTCGAGATCATTCCGCTCGAGGTCGTGGTGCGCAATGTGGCGGCCGGATCGCTGTCCACCCGCCTCGGCCTTGAGGAAGGCACGCAACTGCCGCGGTCGATCATCGAGTTTTATTACAAGAATGATCAGCTTAATGACCCGATGGTCTCGGAAGAGCACATAACCGCGTTCGGCTGGGCCGCCCCGCAGGAAATCGACGACATCATGGCGCTGGCGATTCGCGTCAACGACTTTCTGTCTGGGCTGTTCCTTGGCGTCGGCATCCGGCTGGTCGATTTCAAGATCGAAACCGGCCGGTTGTGGGAGGGCGAGACCATGCGGATCGTGCTCGCCGACGAGATCAGCCCCGATTCGTGCCGTCTGTGGGACGTCAAGACCAACGACAAGATGGACAAGGACCGCTTCCGCAAGGACCTCGGCGGGATGATCGAGGCCTATACCGAGGTCGCCCGAAGGCTCGGAGTGGTGCAGGAGAACGAGTATTCGCGCGCGGCCGGTCCCCGGCTGGTGAAATAGGGGCTGGAGCGTTCCGGCCCCAGGTCGATCACGTTTCGCGTCGGGTCTGCGCGGTCGGTTGCTCGACGGAACGGCGGCATAGGACGACCACGGCGCCGCGACAATGAGTCAGGAGGGGTCGACGGTGATCAAATCGAAGCCGTCGTCATTGAGTGGGCTCACGGACCGTGGACACGCGACACCTGGCAACACAGCGACGTCGTAGATCTCACGGACCGCTCCATCGATGCGAAACCAGTGCACGCAATCGCCGGAACGCGTGTCAACCACCTGGAAGCCGCACCATGCCGCTTCGGACTCGCGCAGGCCACCCACGAAGCCTGTGCCCGCCGGATCATCGCAGCGCGGCCTCGAGAGCCCGACGATGGCGTGGCGCCCATGGAAGGCGAGTCCGCGCGTGAAGCCGGGGAGCCTCGCAATCGGTCGGAAGGCCCCTCCGGACCGATCGAGATAACCCACCTCGCCTTTACCTGAATTGAGAAGCCAGAGGCGGCCCTCGTGCTCGCGTGGCGAGTGTGGCTGCGACAGCCCGCCGCAGATAACCTCGTCGCTGCGCATATCGATGACGACGCCGCCGAGTTCGAAATGATCGCGCCATCCGTGTAGCTGTCGGTCGTCGACATGGCCGTCGCATAGGTAGGGATGCCGCCCCGCAACGCTACGCCGTTCAGATGACAGCGGTCTTCGGCGACGATGCGGGTGACGAAGGGCGGACGCCAGATCACCTTGAAGCTGTGGACCCGTGAAGCCGTCGCCAGACAGTTGTAGCGTGTGGCGACGAAGAGCGCCTCGCCCGTATCCGTCTGCGCGACATCGTGCGTGTCGACGACGCCCGTGAAATAGCCGATACGCGGGACGTAGCAGTGCGAGTAGGCGCCATCGAGCGTCTGCCCGGGGCGGAGAACGTTCTCCAGCCGGAACACGTGAGCGAGCGTGCCGACGAGCAGCGAACCTTCGATGGCGAACAGGCCAGTCGGCTTGCGGAATGCCTGAACGTCGATAACAAGCTGGCCGGTCGGCGCATGGCCGAGCAGATACAGTTCGTCGGTATGGGACGAGGTGAACGCCACCGAGATCCGCTGGTCGCGCAGGAACGCGGCGAAACCGTCAGAGGTTGCGAACCGGTTCAGCGCCGGCGCGGCCGAGCCCGGAGCGCCGGCGCCGACGACAATCGAAGGCGGCGCCGAAGCCCAGCCCTTGCGTCGTTTGATGTCAGCGGCCCGGCGCGCTGTGGCCGCCGCCGCTGACGCGAGCCGTCGTCTGGCGTCGTCCTCGCGAGGGCGACTCGGCGACCGCGCCATCTTGGCGAGGCAGTCCCGGATCCGTTGCACCAGCGGTCCCGCCGCGTCGGCGCCTGGGACAGCAATCAGAGTCGGCATGAGGTGGAGCGGCGGCGGAAGATCCTCGGGACGGGCGCCATCGACCAGCAGCGGGACAATGTGCAGTCCGCTCCGGCTGGCTTGCGAGAGCTCCCAACGCACCCACTCGCTCGTCAAAGTCCGCTGCGAGAGCACCGCGACAACGATTCTAGCCTCACCAAGCGCCCGCTGAATCTGTGATTCGAAGGGGACGCCCGCCTCCAGCCGGGCGTCCCACCACACGCCCAGCTCCGCGGCCTCAAGGCTGGCGCCGAGGGCGTCGGCGATCTTGCGGTCAGGGCCGGCGTAGCAGATGAAGACATCGCGCGGCGGCGATGCGTCGTCGTCCATCGTCAAGGCCTAACGTTGGTCGGATCGGCTTCAGCCCGCCGCAGCTCACCCTGCTCGACCCAGCTCTCGAACAGGCGGTCAAGCAGCGAGACATGATCCCTCGTGAAAGCGGAGAACAACACCGTTGTCAGGTCTGGCTTCGCCGATAGGGCGGCGTGATCGGCTAGATCCTCGATCGCCTCCCGAAGCAGGCGCTCCGTCGTCTTGACAGGTTCGAGTCGCCCCTGGCCTGTTCCGAAGAGCGGCATGATCAACGAACGGCCGACCGTCTGAGGGTTGCCGCTGCGAATGAGCCCCCGCGCCACCGTCAGTACCTCGCGCGCGGTCTCGACGAGCAGATCGTCGGCAATCGGCTGGAAGCCCCGGCCTGGCGCGCCGGTGACGACTGCCGCGTGGAGGATGGCCTTCACCCCGTGCGTGTCGCGCAGGCGGCCGCTCGTCGTAACCAGCACCTTGCCCTGATCGACCGCGTGCCGGTTGTCCAGTTTGCGCAATAGGTCGACGGCGATTGTGTCGTCGAACCCGGGCGCCGCCGGGTCCGGCTGGTAGGCGCCGAGATAGCGGATGGTCGATGAGATGGACCGCTCATAAATCCGCGCCATCTGCATCAGCACGTTCTCGGAGTTGACCCAGAAGTCGATGGCGCGTTCGTCGCGCAGTTCCTTCAGGTCGCCGGAGCGATAGCCGACGAAGCGTCCGGTCGGCTGCCCAGCGTCGTTCAGAATCTCATAGGTGCGATCCTCGCGCGCCTGGGCGCGAGGCGAGCCGGTCGTCACACGCAGCTGCTCGAGATAGAGGAACGCGGGACTGTCGGTATTGACCGCGTTTGCAACGCGCTCGATCTGCTGCCGCAGGCCATCGATCGCTTTCTGGAGGTTGGCCTGGTCCAGGCAATACGAAAAGATCGTCACGCCCTCGATGTCGAACGCTGTATCCGTACTGGCGCCGCGCTCTCGCGGGCCCAATTGCCGGACCGCGTAGTCACCGCCGTCGCGTCGGATCAGCAGCGTTCCCCGTGCGCGCAGCGCATGGCGTACTCCGAGTTCGTAGTAGACGTTCGGGTTCTGGTAGGTGATATCGGCAATGACGAGCTCCGCGCCGTAGATCGACTGGAAGAGCCGGGGCATGATGACGCCGCTCGCCACCTCACGATCGCTGCGAACGGGGTTGAACCCGGCCGCTGTGGCGGCGCGCTTTATGTAGCCATCGAACATCGCGTCGAAGTCGACCTCGACATTCCCCACGCGCCGCTTGCCATAGGGCATCACGACAAAGCAGGTGGGCGGAGAGCGCATCGATGCCTTACACGCCCAACCGCCCGCGGTGGGACAGGATCCAGAGCCCCGCGACGAGCGTCTTGGCGTCCTGAATGCGACCGCCACGGCAATCTTCGGAGAACCGTTCGAGCGGCTCATCGAGGAGGGCGACGTCCTCGCCGGCGTCGCCGAGGAAGCCCGAGAAGACGCGCCGGCGCCCCTTAAAAACGGCGGCGTCGCCGGTCGGCGGCACGAGCGCAAGGCAATCGTCGTACATCGAATCGACCCAAGCGACTGCTGAAGTTTCGAAAGGTACCACGCACTACGCGCCGGGCAAAGCCCGAGGCGGCTCTCATGGGATTTCAGACGAGCCCCAATCAGACTAAGTGGTCTAGGTTATAATTCTTCGTGTCGCCCAAAACTTGGTGTAGTCCAGTATCCACGGGGAGCGCGTGATCCATGCCAAAGCCTCTATGCTTCGTGCTGATGCCGTTCGGTCAAAAGCCTGGCGCCGGTGGCGCAATGATAGATTTCGATGCGGTCTACCACGACTTGATCAAGCCGGCGATCGATGCAGCTGGCCTGATGCCGCTGCGTGCGGATGAGGAGCAGGCCGGCGGCATCATTCACAAACCGATGTTTGAACGTCTGATCTTGTGCGACTACGCGATCGCCGATCTGACGACGGCCAACGCCAACGTATTCTATGAGCTCGGCGTGCGCCACGCGGTGAAGCCAGCAACGACGGTGCTTCTGTTTGCGGCCGACGGAACGCGGCTGCCATTCGACGTCGCGCCGCTGCGCTCGCTCCCGTACCAGCTGGGCTCCGACGGCAAGCCGGCCGATGCTGCAGAGGACACCGCCAAGCTTACGAAACTGCTCGCCAAGATCAAACAGGGCGACGTGGACAGCCCAGTCTATCAGCTGGTCGAGGGCTTCCCCGACATACAGCATATCAAGACCGACGTCTTCAGGGACCAGGTGGAATATTCTGTAAGAATCAAGGATGAGCTCACCGCGGCCCGCAAACTGAAGGGCAAAGCGCGAGCGGCGGCGATTCGCAAGATTGAGCAAGGCCTCGGGCCTCTTGATCGCGCTGAGGCTGGCGTCCTGATCGACCTGCTCCTGTCCTATCGCGCCGTGGGCGAGTGGAAGGAAATGATCCGACTCGCCGGCGCGATGCCGGAGCCGCTGCAGCGCTCCACACTGGTGCAGGAACAACTCGCCTTTGCCCTCAACCGGGCGCACGACAGCGAGAAGGCAGAGCAGGTGTTGCTGGATCTGACCCGCACGCGCGGGCCTAGCAGCGAGACGTACGGCCTCCTCGGGCGTGTCTACAAGGACCGCTGGGAGGCTGCGGTAAAAGAGCGCGACAAAATCCTCGCCCGCGGCCTACTCGACAAGGCGATCGAGGCCTATTTGGCGGGCTTCCAGACCGATTGGCGCGATGCTTATCCCGGCGTCAACGCGGCGACGTTGATGACGCTCCGTACGCCCCCGGACGCTCGCCTCGGGGAGCTCCTACCGGTCGTGCGCTATGCGGTCGAGCGCAAGATCGCGTCGGGCAAGCCGGATTACTGGGACCACGCCACGATGCTCGAGCTGGCCGTGCTCGCCAAGGACGAGAGCGGCGCGACAGACGCGCTTGCCAAGGCGTTGCCGGTCATTCGCGAGCCCTTTGAGCCTGAGACGACGGCGCGCAATCTACGGCTCCTCCATGAGGCGCGGGAAGCGCGCGGCGAGGACTTGCCCTGGTCTGCAAAGATTGAGGAGGAACTCAATCGAAGGGCCAAGAAGTGATTCTCTTTGGAATTTGACTGCGCCGCTGTTCAGTCATGTGCGTCCGGACGACATTTTCGGCGGGGCTCTGACAATCGTCGACCGGGTGCTTGTCGATCCGTTCGGAGCCGAGCCGCCCGTAGCCTAAGCCGCGAGCTGCCTCAGCACGTAGGACAGAATCCCACCGTTACGGAAATATTCCAGTTCGTCCAGCGTATCGATGCGGCAGGTGAGCGGCACAACCAGCGCCTCTCCGTTGGCGCGCCGGATCTCGGCCTGCAACGCTTGGCGCGGCTTCAAGGATTCGCCCAGGCCATGGATCGTCACTGTCTCGTCGCCCTTAAGTCCCAGCGTTTGCCAGCTCGTTCCCTCCTCGAACACCAGCGGCAGCACACCCATGCCGACAAGGTTCGAACGATGGATGCGCTCGAAGCTCTGCGCGATCACCGCGCGCACGCCCAGAAGCTTGGTGCCCTTGGCCGCCCAGTCGCGCGATGAGCCGGCGCCGTATTCGCGGCCTGCAAATACGACCAAGGGAACCTTCTCCGCAGAGTAGCGAACCGCGGCGTCGTAGATCGTGAGACGCTCGCCGGACGGCTGCATGATGGTGTAACCGCCTTCGACGATATTGCCCGTTTCGTCCTTCACCATCTGGTTCTTGATGCGGATGTTGGCGAATGTGCCGCGCATCATCACCTCGTGGTTGCCCCGCCGGGTACCATACTGGTTGAAGTCGACCGGGCGCACTTGATGCTCGATGAGATATTGCCCGGCCGGACTCGCGGCCTTGATCGAGCCTGCGGGGGAAATGTGATCCGTGGTGATTGAATCGAGGAACAGCGCCAGGATGCAAGCATTCTCGATGTCGGCGACCGGGATCGGCGTCTTGGTCAGCCCCTCGAAATAGGGCGGCTCCTGAACATAGGTCGATCCCATATCCCAGGCGTAAGTCTGCCCGGCGGGGGCCTTGACCTTGCGCCAGTTGGCGTCGCCGTCGAATACGCTCGCGTATTTGGTCTTGAACATCTTGGCGGAGATGGTGGCGTCGACGTAATCCTGGACCTCGTCCGCCTTCGGCCAGATGTCAGCGAGATAGACCGCCTTGCCCTGCTTGTCGGCGCCGAGCGGATCGCGGGTGAGATCGACCTGCATCGAGCCGGCCAAGGCGTAAGCGACGACCAACGGTGGAGAAGCGAGATAGTTCGCGCGCACGTCCGGGTTCACGCGGCCCTCGAAGTTGCGGTTTCCAGAGAGGACCGCCGCCGCCACCAGATTGTGTTTGGCTATAGTCGCGGAAATCTCGGGCGCGAGCGGGCCGGAATTGCCGATGCAGGTGGTGCAGCCGAAGCCGACAATGTTGAAGCCGAGCTTGTCGAGCGACCTCTGCAGGTCGGCTTCCTTGAGATAGTCCTGGACCACCTGGCTTCCCGGCGCAAGCGACGTCTTGACCCACGGCTTGACCGCGAGGCCCTTCGCGACCGCGTTGCGAGCCAAGAGCCCTGCGGCCATCATGACGCTCGGGTTGGAGGTGTTGGTGCAGGAGGTGATGGCCGCGATGACGACGTCGCCGTGTCCGAGATCGTAGTTCGTCCCCTCGACCTTGTGACGCTCGGCGATCGTGTCGCCCTGCCGGAATTCGTTGGTCATGGCGGCGGCGAAGCCCGCCTTGGCGTCGGTCAGGACGACGCGATCCTGTGGCCGCTTCGGTCCGGCGAGCGAGGCCGTGACCTCGCCGAGGTTGAGCGCAAGCGTATCGGAATAGATGGGATCGGGCGTTGAGCGCATGCGGTAGGCGCCTTGCGCTTTGGCATAAGCTTCGACCAGAGCAAGCCGCGAAGGTCTGCGGCCGGTGATCTTCAGATAGGCGAGCGTCTGGGCGTCGATCGGGAACAGGCCGCAGGTCGCGCCGTATTCGGGCGCCATATTGGCGATCGTGGCGCGATCGGCGACTGTCATCGCATTGAGGCCCGCGCCGTAGAACTCGACGAATTTGCCGACGACGCCTTTCTTGCGCAGCATCTGGGTGACGGTCAGCACCAGATCGGTGGCTGTCACGCCTTCGCGCAATTCGCCCTCGAGCTTGAAGCCGATCACCTCGGGCAGCAGCATCGACAAAGGCTGGCCGAGCATGGCGGCTTCCGCCTCGATGCCCCCGACTCCCCAGCCAAGAACGGCGAGGCCATTGACCATAGTGGTGTGGCTGTCGGTTCCGACCAGCGTATCGGGAAAGGCGATTTCGACCATCTTGCCGTCACGCTTCTCCTTCGCCGTCCAGACGGTCTGCGCGAGATATTCGAGATTGACCTGGTGGCAAATGCCGGTGCCGGGCGGCACGACGCGAAAGTTGGAGAACCCCTGCTGGCCCCATTTCAAGAACCGATAGCGCTCCTGGTTCTGTTCGTACTCGCGCGCCACGTTCTGGCCGAGCGACTTGCCCGTGCCGAAATAGTCGACGACGACGGAATGGTCGATGACCAGGTCGACCGGAACCAGCGGATTGATCTTATTCGGATCGCCGTCAAGCGCGACCATCGCGTCGCGCATCGCGGCGAGGTCGACCACCGCCGGCACGCCGGTGAAGTCCTGCATCAGCACGCGCGCCGGGCGGAAGGCGATTTCATGCTCTGCCTTGCCGCGGTCGTCGATCCACGCTGCGACTGCCTCGATGTCTTCCTTCTTGACGGTGCGCCCGTCTTCGTTGCGCAACAGGTTTTCGAGCACGATCTTAAGCGAGAACGGAAGCTGCGAGACGCCCGCGAGCCCGTTCTTCTCCGCAGCCTTTAGGGAATAAATCTCATAGGTCTTTGCCCCGACGGTCAACGTTTTGCGGCACTTGAAGCTGTCGAGGCTGGCCATTGCGGGCGCTCCGGGACGACACGGGAGGGGATGGGAGGCTTTATAGATATAATGACCTGCGCGGGCTACACAAACGTCGGCCTACCCCAAATTTTGCGCCGTCGAGTCGTCACGAGCGGGGTGAGATTTGAAGGAGTGGCGCAGGCGACGGTCATGGTCATTGGCAACGGCTCATCACCGGCCAGACCATCGCGGTGAATGGCGGGCTCGCCTTTCTTTAAGCTGATTCGGGATAGAGCAGGGTGCAATTGCGACGAACGAAGGTCGTCATTGCGAGCGAAGCGAAGCACTCCAGGGAACGTCGAGCGCTCTACGGTTTCTGGATCGCTGCGTCGCTCCGCTCCTCGCGATGACGATCGAAACTGATGGCGCCTCGCTCGGGCAAGAAGCGGTTTTGGTATTCTGCGCGACCCGGAGCGCGCCCGGCATACCACGGGCGGACGCGCCGCGCGCCCGGACGGAGGGGCAATGCGGCTCAGAGGGTGGGACTTGACGATCGACCGTGGGGGGCGGCTGGTGATCGCCGGACTTTCGTTCGAAGCGGCCGCGGGCGCGGCGCTGATCGTGACCGGGCCCAACGGGGCGGGGAAAACGAGCCTGCTCAGGGCGCTGGCCGGCTTCCTGCCGGTCGAAGCCGGCGGCTTTGCGCTGGACGGCGGCGATGGCGAGCGCACGGTCGGCGAACAGGCGCATTATCTCGGCCACGCAGATGGGGTTAAGGCAGCGCTGACCGCAGGCGAGAACCTCGCCTTCGCCGCCGCCATGCTCGGCGGCGACTCCTCTCGCCCAGCGCAGCTCGCCGCGCTTGCGGCGCTCGGCTTGCGGCATGTGATCGATTTCCCGGTGCGGCTGCTCTCGGCCGGACAGAGGCGGCGCGTGGCGCTTGCTCGCTTGCTTGTCGCTGAGCGCCCGCTCTGGCTGCTCGACGAGCCGGCGACCGCGCTCGACGCCGCCGCTCAAGTCGCGCTCACCGCCATTATGCGGGCCCACCTCAGAGGCGGCGGGATCCTCGTCGCCGCCGCTCACGCGCCGCTCGGACTCGATGGCGCGCAAGAGCTGAGGCTCGGGGCCCCGACGGAAGCGGCCGCGTGAGATGACCCCCGCGCTCGCCCTGTTCGTCCGCGAGTGGCGCATTGCGCGGCGCATCGGCGGAGGCGCGTCGGTCGGGGTCGTGTTCTTCCTGATCCTGGTCGCGGTCATGCCGTTCGCGCTCGGACCCGACCTCAATCTGCTTGCGCGGCTCGGGCCGGCAATTCTGTGGATCGCGGCTTTGCTCGCCACCCTGCTGGGGCTCGACCGGCTGTTCCAGGCCGATCACGACGACGGCTCCCTCGACCTTCTTATCAACGGGTCGCTGCCGCTCGAGGTTGCGGTGCTCATCAAATGCGCGGCGCACTGGACGACGAGCGCGCTGCCGCTCGTTGTCTTAAGTCCGCTGTTCGGGCTCATGCTGGCGATGGCGCCCTTGCCGCTCGCGCTTGTCGCGGCCACGCTCGCGGCCGGCACGCCGGCGCTGACGATGATCGGCGCCATCGGGGCGGCGCTGACTGTCTCGCTCAGGCGGGGCGGCTTGCTCATGGCGATTCTCGTCCTGCCGCTGACGATTCCCGTGCTGATCTTCGGTGTCGCCGCGGCCTCAGCGGCCAGCGACGGCGCGGCGCCGTTCCTGGGACCGTTCCTGGCGCTGTGCGCGCTATCGCTCGCCGCGACAGCCCTCGCGCCCTTCGCCGCCGCGGCGGCCCT
>DASXXT010000139.1:0-7805 GCA_036502965.1 Roseiarcus sp.
CGACGACGCCCATCCACTGGAGGTGCAGCTTCGTCCAGGTGTAACCCCAGCCGAAACCGTGGTCCTTCACCAGATGCTCGTGGAAGGGCTTGACCGTGAAGCCCTGGTAGCGCTCCCGATAGAGCCTCGCCACTTCCTCCGCCCGGTCGACCGGAACCCGCTTGCCGGACGCCTTGCCAAGCCGCCGGTCGACAAGCCCCGCTTCGCCTTCCTCCTCGTAGCGGCGCGTCCAGCGCCGGAACGTCCGCTCCGTCACTCCCAACAGCTCCGCCGCCTCTTCCTGGTTCAGCTCCGCCGACTCCCATCGGTGCAGAAGGTTCAAAAACATCGCCATGCGCACCCCCTGAAGGGCCTCCGTCCCGCGCATCCGAACCCTCCAAAAGGGTCAGAACTACCGGACAGATCGTGCGCTACCTAAACCGGACATATCGTCTGCTACCGACAAATTCCTGCATTTTACTTTTCGAAAAGCAGAATTCGTGTTACCTTTGTGCCAGTCGCCGGATCCGACGCCCGGCGCGCGTGGGCGCCCGGCGGCTTAAAAGAGGAGTCGGGAAGACCGTTGAGACCCTTCGCACACAGTCTGAGAGGGGAAAGATTTTTTATTTGGATTCGCGTAACCCCTTGAAAAGTCGCGATTCGGCCAAAGGAATCCAAAGGAATCCAAGTTATTTTCCTTGGATTTATTTGGTTTTGCTTGGATTTATTTGGCGATCTAGCGCATATTCCCAGTATGGCCGAGGGAATACCGCCCAGGCTGCGGCCAGACGGTGAGCCCGTGCGGCATGCCGCCTACGGTGATCGACTTCACCGAGCCGTCGTCGGTGTTGAAGGCGTAGATGACGCCGTCGTAGCGGCCCGATAGCCACAGCCATTTGCCGTCGGCGGAGAGGTTCCCCATGTCCGGGCTGCCGCCGCCGGGGACGGTCCAATTGGCGACGACCTTGCGGCTCATGAAGTCGATCACCGAGACGCTGCCGGGGCCCTTTCGCGCGCCGCCGAGACTGTGGGTGCCGCGATTCGTCACATAGAGCTTCGTTCCGTCGCGGCTCGGATAGAGCCCATGCGCGCCGACGCCGGTCCTGATGAAATCAAGCTGCCCGAACGAATCGCCGTCGATCACCATGACGCCGTCGCCGATGAGGTCGGCAATGAAGAACATCTTGCCATCTGGAGCGACTCGGATGTCCTGCGGCATATGGCCGGGGGTGAGCCGCAGCGTCTCCACGAGCGTGTGATGAACGAGATCGATCTTGGCGAGGGAATCGTTGAACTCGCAGGTGAAGATCGCGTACGAGCCGTCGGGTGCAAAGTCAGCGTGATTGATCCCCGCGCATTGAGGTGTTGCGATATAGCCCTGTAGCGCCATGGTGTGTGGGTCGCGGAACTCGAGCCGCCGCATCGCCTCAGCGACGACGATCGCCGATTTGCCGTCTGGCGTGAAATAGATGTTGTAGGAATCAGGGACGTCGACGGCTTTGCCGAGCTTGCCCGTTTTCGGGTCGATCGGCGCGACGCCGCCGTGGCCGCCGCGCGCGCTCACGTCCGCCGAAACCCAAAGCGTCTGCAGATCCCAGGACGGAACGATGTGCTCCGGGCTCGGCATGGCGGCCAGACTGTCGATGACCTTGAACGTCTCCGGATCGATGACATCGACCTTGCCGGTCACGAGGTTAGGCGAATAGACCCGTGACGGCTGTCCGGCGACGGCCGGGCTGAACATGCCGACCCCCGCGCCGGCATAGACATTGTGTGGATCGACAGGCGCGGGCATCGATAGGTTGGCTGGCGGTAAAAGAAGCGGCCGCTCGGGGCCGAGTTGGTAGGCGGCAAGGGCGATGAAGTCGGCGGCCGTTCGGCCTTGCTCCAGAACGCTGCTGCAAAGGTAAGCGCAAGCGGAGCCTTCGACGCACGCGCTTGGAATGGTGAACGACTGCGCGCTGCGCAGCTCGAATCCGGCGCCAACTGCGATCGCCATCGCCGCGGCGGCGGCCGAGCCGTTGCGAAAACCCATCTCGCTCTTCCCCCGGGCCTTGAGAATGCGACCCAGAGGATGACTGTTCGATGAACGGCATGAGCGAAACTTGCCGCCGGCGGCAGTTAAGGCCGATGGCGCTCGGCAGGCGCATCGCTTATGTGATGGCCATGACTCAGCCCCATCGCCCGGTCGGCCCCGGTGACCACGTTTTTCTCATCGACGGCTCGTCCTTCGTCTTTCGCGCCTATTATCAGTCGATCCGGCAAGATCAGAAGTACAATTATCGGACGGACCGCTTGCCGACCGGCGCAATACGGCTGTTCGCCACCAAAGTGCTGCAGTTCATTCGGGACGGGGCGGGCGGCCACAAGCCGACCCACCTCGCCATGATCTTCGACAAGACGGAGAACTCGTTCCGGCGCGACATCTACCCGCAATACAAGGCGCACCGGAAGGATCCTCCTGACGAACTGGTGCCGCAATTCCCGCTGATGCGCGCCACCGTCTCTGCTTTCGGCATGGTCCCGATCGAGCAGGGCCGCTACGAGGCCGACGACATCATCGCCACCTACGCCCGCCAAGCCCGCCAAGCCGGCGCTGACGTTCTCATCGTCTCGGCCGACAAGGACCTCATGCAGCTCGTTGAGCCCGGCGTATCGATGTACGACCCGGCGTCGGGCGAGCGGGAGGAGCGGCGCTTCGGTGTCGAGGAAGTCGTCAAATATTTCGAGGGAGTGGGGCCCGACAAAGTGGTCGATGTCCAGGCCCTCGCCGGCGATTCGACCGACAACATCCCCGGCGCGCCCGGCATCGGGCTTAAGACCGCGGCGCAGCTCATTCTCGAATATGGCGATCTCGAGACGTTGCTCGCCCGCGCGGGTGAGATCAAGCAGCCCAAGCGTCGCGACGTGCTCACCAATCCCGATATCGTCAAACTCATCCGAGTGTCGAAGCAGCTCGTCACCTTGGATCGGGACGTGCCGGTGGAGACGCCGCTCGAAGTCCTCACGACGCCGCAGCTCGACGGCAAGCGGCTCATCTCCTTTTGCAAAGCGATGGAGCTGACTACCCTTACCCGCCGGCTCACCGAAATATGCGGCGTGGACGTGGCCTCGATCCAACCGGACCCGCGCTTCGTCGGTCCCGCGGCGTGGCCGGGCGGCCAAGGTGTGGCGCTCTTAGAGAGGGAATCGCCAGTGGAAGGGGCGCCCCTTGCTGTGGTGGTCCCTGCTCCTGCGCCTCGCGAGCCGAAGGCCGCTCCGCAGGGCGCTTCGCCCGCTGACCTTGCGGCCGCGCGGGCAAAGGAGGCGCGCGCTCCGGTCGATCGCACAGCCTACAAGACGGTGCGGACCGCAGCCGAACTCGGCGCATGGATTGCGCGCGCGCAGGACGAGGGCGTCGTCGCCGTCGACGCCGAGACTTCGTCGCCCGACCCGCTGCAAGGGGACCTCATCGGCCTCTCGTTGGCGGTCAAGCCGGGAGAAGCCTGTTACATCCCGATCGGCCATCGGACCGGCGCTGACGATCTCTTCAACGGCGCCGGCCTTGCGCCTGACCAGCTGGCGGAGGCAGAAGCGATCACGCTTTTGAAGCCGTTGCTCGAGGCGCAGGGCGTCCTCAAGATCGGGCACGATATCAAATTCGACATGCATGTGCTCGCGATGCGCGACATTCGCGTCGCGCCGATCGACGATGCAATGCTCCTGTCGTACACGCTCGACGCGGGCGCGACTGGTGACGACCATAGCCTCGATACGCTCTCCGAACGTTTTCTCGGCCATAAGCCCGTTCCGCTTAGCGAAGTCGCCGGCTCGGGCCGCAATTTCCTTGGGCTCGCGCGCGCGCCGATCGAAAAGGCTTGCGAATACGGAGCGGAGAAAGCGGACATCGCCCTGCGTCTGCGGCGTGTTTTGCAGCCGCGCCTCGTCGCCGAGAGGGTGACGACAGTCTACGAGCGGCTCGAGCGCCCGCTCGTCGCGGTTCTGGCGCGCATGGAGCGGCGCGGGATCGCGATCGACGGCAACATCTTGTCGCGCATGACGGGCGAGTTTTCCCAGCGCATGGCCGGGCTCGAGGACGAGATCAGCAGGATCGTGGGCGCGCCCTTCAACCCCGGGTCGCCGAAACAGCTTGGCGACATTCTGTTCGGCCAGATGGGCTTGCCTGGCGGCAAGAAGACCGCAACCGGCGCGTGGTCGACCACCGCGGGCGTGCTCGAGGACCTGGCCGCCGAAGGTCACCAATTGCCCGCACGCGTGCTCGAATGGCGCCAGATCTCCAAGCTCAAGTCGACCTATACCGACGCGTTGCCAGGCTTCGTCAATCCCGCGACCGGGCGCGTCCACACGGCGTACGCGCTCGCCTCGACGACAACCGGGCGCCTGTCGTCGTCGGAGCCGAATCTGCAGAACATTCCGATCCGCACCGAGGAAGGACGCAAGATCCGACGCGCCTTCGTTGCGCCCGAGGGACGCAAGCTCATCTCGGCCGACTATAGCCAGATCGAGCTCAGGCTGCTCGCCCATCTCGCCGACATCCCGGCGCTGAAACGCGCCTTCGCCGACGAGCTCGACATTCATGCCATGACTGCCTCGGAAATGTTCGGCGTGCCGATCGAAGGCATGCCCAGCGAAGTGCGACGGCGCGCGAAGGCAATCAATTTCGGCATCATCTACGGCATTTCTGCCTTCGGCCTCGCCAATCAGCTGAGCATCGCCCGCGACGAGGCGGGCGCCTACATCAGGAAATATTTCGAGCGCTTCCCCGGCATTCGCGACTATATGGAAGCGACGAAGAAGACCGCGCGCGCCAACGGCTACGTGACCACTCTGTTCGGCCGCAAGTGCCACTATCCGCGCATCAACGCTTCCAATCCTTCGGAGCGCGCCTTCAACGAGCGCGCCGCCATCAACGCGCCGCTGCAGGGTTCAGCCGCCGACATCATCCGCCGCGCAATGGTCCGCATGGACGACGCTCTTGCGAAGGCGGGCTTGAGCGCACGGATGCTACTCACCGTCCACGACGAATTGGTGTTCGAGGCGCCGGACGATGAGGTCGCGGCGACCTTGCCGGTGGTCGCAAAAGTGATGGTCGAGGCGCCTGAGCCGGCGGTTCAGCTGCACGTGCCGCTCCGGGTCGACGCGCACGCCGCGCAGAACTGGGAGGAGGCGCATTAGAGTGGACGTTCGGGGAGCGGGAGCTGCCGGGCCGCACGGTGTCCCTTCTCCCTCGCGGGAAGAAGGTTAGGATGAGGGGCAACGTCAGCGCTGGCAGAGCCAGACGCCAAGCCCCTCACCCCATCCCTCCCCCCGCGCGCGGGGAGAGGGGGCCATGACTCGCATCGCCGAGGGCTACCGCGCGCTTGTTTCGGAGCGCGGATTCGAATTTGATCCGGCGCAGGCGGAATTGGCCTGGAAGCTCGACGCGCTGAGCGCAGGGCTTAAGGACTATCGCCCCGAGACGAAGCCTGGCGCCTTCGCCTGGCTGATTGGGCACAAGGGCGCCGAGCCGCCGCGCGGCCTTTACATCCACGGCTCGGTCGGCGGCGGCAAAACGATGCTGATGGATATGTTCTTCGACGCGATCGAGGGGCCGCGTAAGCGCAGGGCGCATTTTCACGCCTTCATGGCCGACGTGCACGCCCGCCTCAATCAGTGGCGTCAGGCGCGTAAGCGCGGCGAAGCCTCTGGCGAGGACCCGATCGCGCCGGTTGCGGCGGAGCTGGCGCGCCAGGCCCCGCTCTTCTGCTTCGACGAGTTTTCGGTGCGCGACATCGCCGATGCAATGATCTTAAGCCGTCTGTTCGCGGCGCTGCTCGCCGCCGGCGTCGTGGTGGTGGCGACATCGAATGTCGCGCCCGACGAGCTCTATAAGGACGGGCTCAATCGGGCGCTGTTCCTGCCGTTCATCGCGCTCATCGAGGAGCGGCTCGACGTGGTCGAGCTCGACGCGCGCACCGACTATAGGCTCGAGAAGCTTAAGCGCGCGCCGGTTTATTACACGCCGCTCAGCCCAAAAGCCGACGCCGCGCTCGACGCGGCGTTCCTGGCGCTGACCGGCCATGAGCGGGGCAAGCCCACGCGGATCGAGCTTTTAGGCCGCCATCTCGACGTGCCGCAGGCGATCGACGGCGTCGCGCGGTTCGATTTCGACGCGCTGTGCCGCAATCCCCTCGGCGCGGCCGACTATCTCCAGCTTGCCCAGCGCTTTCACACCCTGGTTGTCGACCGCATCCCCGTTATCGCTGTCAGCGAGCGCAACGAGGCCAAGCGGTTCATCATCCTGATCGACGCCCTCTACGATATGCGCGTCAAGCTCATCGCCTCGGCGGCGGGGGAGCCGGAGACCCTCTATTCGGGCGAAGGCCCGGAGGCGTTCGAATTCGCTCGCGCCGCCTCGCGCCTCTACGAAATGCGCTCGGCGGACTACCTGGCGTTGCCGCATGGGCGCGAAAGCGGCGCGCAGGCCGGCGATCTCGGCGGCATCGCGGAGACGTGAGTGGCAGACCAGCCCCGTCCCGCCGCTTGCTTATGAGGGTCGGGAAGGGATAGCGGCTTCGTGAGCACGCGCGCCTTTTAGAGGCTAAGCAGCGCAGGCTTGCAGGACCGACAACCCCGCGCCCGCCGGGATGACGCGTTCGAGGCGCAGCCCACCTCGGGCGATCACTTGGTCGAACTCCGGTTCGGTTCGCTCGAGTCCGCCGGTGACGCCTAGCATGACGACATCCAGATACTTGTTGAGATCAGGATCGTTGCCCTGCGCCGTAATTCGCTCCGCAACCAGCACCTTTCCCGAAGGGTGCATGGCACTGCGACAGTTGCGTAGTATCGCGGCCGCTCGTTCATCGTCCCAGTCGTGGATTACCCGTTTGAGGACGTAGACGTCGCCCCCCTTCGGGACCCCCTCGAAGAAATCGCCCACACGGAATTCCGTGCGAGGCAAGGGGCCGCCAAGCCCGGTCTTGGCCGTCTCGATGCTGGCAGGCCTATCGAACAGCACCCCGGACAGGTGAGGATTTCCAGCGAGGATTGCGGAAAGCAGCTGTCCGTGTCCTCCCCCGACGTCCACTACGCATTTGAAGGGTGTGAAGTCGAAAGCATGCGCAACCGCTTCATTGGCGCCCTGGCTCAGCGCTATCATGGCGCGCTGAAAGAGCGCCTCCTGCTCGGGGTGAGCATCAAGCCAATCGAATCGCGACGCGCCGAAGCACTGCTCGAACGCCGGCCCTCCCGTCCTGACGGAATAAAGCAGCTCGCCGAATGCCTGGTAGGGCTCGCTGTTGATCATGCGCACGAAATCGCGTGGGCTTTGCGGCCGGTCGGATCGAAGCGTCTCGCTGAGTTCCGTCTGGACGAACCGCCGCGGCGATGTCTCGCGAAACACGCCCTCGCTGGCAAGCAGCCGCATCAGACGATAGAGCGCTGTAGCGTTGCTACCAGATTCGCGCGCGAGTTCATCCGCTGTCCGCTCCCCGTCCGCCAAGAGATCGGCGATCCTGAGTTCCGCGACAACTCGCAGGGCTTGCGACGAGATAAAGCCGAACCCGATCCGCAAGAGCTGTTGCGACGGCGTACTCATCGGTTCCTCCCTGGTGAAGCAGTGGTGAAGCAGAAGGACATATCACGCATAAACAGAGCCCCGCCCGCAACCGGGGATGATCGGCTTATGCGAGGCGAGAATACCCCACCGCCGCCGCTCCGCGCTCGATCTCGATCACGCGATCGTAGTCTGCTCGGCCCGTCAGCCGAGCGCCGCTAAGGCCAAGCGCTGAGCGCGCTTCGGCGAGGTCTGGATTGGCGAGGGCGGCGAACAACGCTTCGCGCACCGC
>DASXXT010000140.1:0-2234 GCA_036502965.1 Roseiarcus sp.
ATCGGACCGCGGTATGGCGATTCCTCCGCATGCCCAAGGCGAGTCATCGCCTGGTAGGCGGCCGCCCCGCCAACGCTCGCGCCAATGATCTCAAACAATCTTCGCCGGCTAAGGGCCGACGCCGTCGCGCCGCTCATCGATCAGTCTTGTGTTTCATCAAGGGGGGCATTGTCGCATCGTCGAATGAGGCGCGCAAAGCGGCGAAAGTCAGGCGCTACGACCGGCCCTCAAACTCGGCCAGAACTTCTGCGAGCGAACGAGCGTGCGCGAGCACGAGATCGGCCGCCGCGGCGATATCGTCGATCGACGCGTGCGGCAGTCCGCCAGACGAAACGGAGTCGCTGATCAGCGCGACAATGTTCGCGTCTTCGGGATAAAGCGGCGGCTTGCCGTTGGCGCCGCGAAAGACCTCGATCTTCGGCAGGGCATCGCGCTTGAAGCCTTCAACCAGGACAAGGTCGACGTTCTTGAGCAGCCGCAAGAGTTCGGCCAACGATGGCTCCGGCGCCCCGCGCAATTCCCGCATCAGAGCGACCCGATTGGCGGACGCGACCAGCACGTCTTCTGCGCCCGCAGCGCGATGCTCGTAAGAATCCTTGCCCGGCTGATCGAGGTCGAAATTGTGGTGGGCGTGTTTGATCGTCGAAACGCTGAAGCCGCGGCGATTCAATTCCGGAATGAGCCGGACAATGAGCGTGGTCTTGCCCGCCCCGCTCCATCCGGCGAAGCCGATTACGCGCATGACCAGTCCTCGTATTCCGCGCCCCACTCGCTATGTAGTGATCGGCGACGCCAAGCGCGAACAAAACTGTCGAAAATGCAAGGCCGCGCGTTGTCACGCCGACGACCTCATTTGACAACATAGGCAAAACGCCTTTCCCGAGAATAAGATCGCCCGACCGCCTCGGGCCTGCGCGCGAGATGGGACCGGCTTCTGGGAGCCTGACATGACCGACGCCGCCGACATCTTCGCCGCGTTCCGCTGCGAGGTCGCGCCGCAAACGCCGCTCAGGAGCGGCATTACCGCCGCGTACCGGGCGCCCGAGCCCGAGTGCGTACCGCCGCTGCTTAAGCTGGCCACCGCGAACGCGGACGAAGCGAACCGCATCCGGACGCTCGCTAGCAACCTGGTCGCCAAACTGAGGACAAAGACGCGCTCGAGCGGCGTCGAGGGTTTGATCCACGAATATTCCTTATCGAGCCAGGAGGGCGTGGCGCTGATGTGCCTCGCCGAAGCGCTGCTGCGCATTCCAGACACTGCGACGCGCGACGCGCTGATCCGCGACAAGCTCTCGCCCGGCGACTGGCGCGCGCATGTCGGTCAAAGCCCGTCGCTTTTCGTTAACGCCGCCACCTGGGGCCTGGTGCTGACCGGCCGGTTGGTAACGACGACAAGCGAGCAGGGCTTGTCGGCGGCGCTGACCCGCCTCATCGCGCGCAGCGGCGAGCCGATCATTCGCGCCGGCGTCGACGTCGCCATGCGGCTGATGGGCGAGCAGTTCGTCACCGGCCGCACAATCGACGAGGCGATTGGAAACAGCCGCGAGCGCGAGGCGCGCGGTTTCACGTTCTCCTACGACATGCTGGGCGAAGCGGCGACGACCGCCGAAGACGCAGCGCGCTATCTCGACGAATATGAGCGCGCCGTCCACGCCATCGGCCGGGCCTCGCGTGGTCGTGGCATCTATGAAGGGGCAGGCATTTCGATCAAGCTTTCGGCGCTCCACCCGCGCTACCAACGCATCAAGCGGGCGCGGGTGATGAAGGAGCTACTGCCGCGCGCGAAAGGGCTCGCGGCGCTCGCCAAATCCTATGACATCGGGTTCAACATCGACGCCGAGGAAGCGGACCGACTCGATCTGTCGCTCGACATTCTTGAGGCCCTCTCCCTCGACCCGGATCTCAAAGGGTGGAACGGCCTCGGCTTTGTCATTCAGGCCTATGGCAAGCGTTGTTCGGCGGTCGTCGACTGGCTGATCGATCTTGCGCGCCGCTCGAGCCGTCGGCTGATGATCCGGCTGGTCAAAGGCGCCTATTGGGATTCGGAGATCAAGCGCGCGCAGGTCGACGGCCTCGACGGCTTTCCGGTGTTCACCCGCAAGCTCTACACCGATGTCAGCTTTCTCGCCTGTGCACGCAAATTGCTCGCGGCGCCGGACGCGGTCTATCCGCAATTCGCCACCCACAACGCGCAGACGCTCGCTTCGGTGCTCATCTTCGCCGGCCCCGATTTC
>DASXXT010000141.1:0-5988 GCA_036502965.1 Roseiarcus sp.
AGCGTCAATCCGGGGCCGAGTTGGCACGCCATCGGAACAGGCGACTTCAACGGCGACGGCTTCTCCGACATCGAGTGGCAGAACGCCAATGGTCAGGCCGCGGTCTGGGACATGAATGGGAACACTCGAACCGGCGGCGGCGCCATCAGCCCCACTCCCGGGTCGAGTTGGCGAGCGGTCGGGTAGGCTGACGCGCGAGCCACACCCTTCCTCACAGGAAGCGGTGGCGCGCCGGCCGTCGCCACAAAGGGTCTTCGCGTTACAACGATTGCGACCTCGGACGGGCCGCCCCAGCTTGAGGCGGACAGGCGCCGGATGTTGACGGATCGTACACGCTCGTGCATGATCTCCCCTGAGCCATCCAATGATCGTGCGCATTCATGCCGATTCTCGCCGCCGAACGACAGCAACAAATTCTCGAGCGACTCGGCCGCGACGGCCGCGTGCTGGCGGTGGCGCTCGCCGAGACTTTCGCGACCTCGGAGGACACGATTCGGCGCGACCTCCGCGATCTCGCTGGGCGTGGCCTTTGTCGCCGCGTCTATGGCGGCGCGCTTCCGGTCTCGCCGGCTTCGAGGTCGGCTCAAGTCCGAGCCAGCGAGGCGGTCGACCGCAAGGCGGCGCTGGGCCGAGCGTTGGCCGCCCTGGTCGCGCCGGGCGCGTTCATTTTCGTCGATTCAGGTTCGACGAACCTCGCAGCGGTGAAGGCTTTGCCCGAAGACCTCCGCGCGACGGCGGCGACGCATGATCCGGCAATCGCTGCGGCTTTGTCGGCGAGGACCGAGGTCACGCTGTGGCTGATCGGAGGCCGCGTCAACCGTGGGATCGGCGCAGCCCTCGGAGGCCGGACTTTGAGCGACGTCGAGGCGCTGCGCCCTGAACTCGCGCTCCTCGGCGTCTGCGGCCTCGATCCTCTGGGCGGAATCGCCGCGTTTGATCCGGAGGACGCCGAGATCAAGCGCGCAATTTTGCGCAATTCTGGCCGCGTAGCCGTGGCGGTCCTCAACGAAAAGCTTGAGACCAGCGCGCCCTTCGCCATCGGCCGCGCCGAAAGCCTTGACACGGTGGTCCTCGAAGCGGACGCGTCGGAATCCGTCGCGCGCGCGTTCGCCGAGCGCGGGATCAATGTCTGTCGTGCGCAGCCCGTTAAAGCAGGTTAGCCCCCGGCGCGGCGCCGGCCCAAGTCCCAGTTGTTGCGCATGCTCGGAGAACCTAATTGATCGACGCGCGCATCGAGCTCGCCCCTGACAGAACTGTCGCGCCGCCCTGGCCGCAGCGCCTGGCGACGCTCAGCGTCTTCCTGGCGAACGGCCTTGGAATTGGCTCATGGGCGGCGGCGATCCCCCGAGTCAAGGCGGACCTCGCGCTTTCCGACGCGGGGCTTAGCGCTGCGCTTCTGGCTTTCGCTGCTGGCGGGATCGTGGCGATGCCGCTCACGGGTCTTCTCGCGCATCGTTTGCGCAGCGGGCTGGCGTCGATCGTCGGCGGTTTCGCCTTCGCCGCCGCGATCGCGGCGATTGGTTCCGCGCGGTCGCTCGAGATCCTGTCGGCGACGGCGTTCCTCGCGGGAATGACGAGCGGCGTAATGGACGTCGCCATGAACGCCAACGCGAGCGACGTCGAACGTCGTTGGGGGAGGCCGCTCATGTCCTCATTTCACGCCGCGTTCAGTTTGGGGGGCGCGACGGGCGCTTTGTTGGGCGGGTGGCTTGGGGAGAAGGGAACGGCTTTGGGTCTCGTGGGTCCCGCTTTGCTCTCGTCGCTGCTTGTCGCGATCGCGGTTCCGTTTCTCATGCGTGAGGGCCATGGTTTCAGCGGCTCTGGATTTGTGGCGCCCAGCCGGCGCCTCTTGCCGCTTGCCGCCCTCTCTTTCGTGGTGATGGCGACGGAGGGCGCGGTCGGCGACTGGAGCGGAACCTATCTCGCGCGCTCGGGCGTGAATCCGGGCGCCACCGCAGCCGCCTACGCGGCTTTTTCGCTGTTGATGATCACCGGCAGGCTTGTCGGCGACGGAATCGTCGGCGCTGCGGGACCGCGCGCGACGGTTGGCCTGGGCGCTCTCGTGGCCGCGGCGGGGCTTGCGATCAGCGCCACGTGGCCGGGACTTGCCGGCGGCGTCCTCGGCTTCGGACTGGTTGGCGCGGGCCTCGCCAATGCCGTGCCTGTCCTCTTCAGCGTCGCTGGGCGGACGGGGTTATCGCCGGCGGTTGGCGTCGCTTCGGCCGCAACCTCTGGCTATGCGGGCCTGCTTATCGGGCCTGTCGTCATTGGCGCTGCCGCTTCCGCCGTTGGTCTGCGCTCGACGATCGTCATGCTGGCGGGCATTGCGCTGATAGCGGCGATGTTCGCTTCGTCGAGGGCGGGAGGCCTCGTGCGCGGGCAGTGAAGGCGGGATCGCTTCGCTGACCGGCGAAGGAAGAGGGGCGCCTTTAGGTCAGAATTCAATCGGACTGGCCGCGTTTCGACTCTGAGCGGAAGTTCCGCGCCACCTACCGATCGACCGCCACCCACGCGAAGCGGAAGTGGCTAATGCCCTGTCGTACAAGTCCCGCAGGGAACCGCAGGTCGCCGCCCGCAACGATCAGCGGAGAACATCCGCATCGAGACTACGTAATCCTTATGGTCAGCGCGGATTTCCGCATTGAGACCTTATGTTTTCGAATGCTATGGCCTCGTCGCGCCAGTCTGACAACGTCAGACTCGGCGGCGTTTGGAGCTTATGGGTTATGTTGAGGCTACGTGCAGCGGCGCTTGCAGGTTCATTCTCAAGGATGTGCTGGAGGGTATTGAAAATAGTTGGTCGACGGTGGCGGCTCAAACTCTTAGCGCTAAGCGGTTTGTTGCTTACGAATTCACAGGCGTTTGCTTCGGTGGACACCTCAAACATGACATGCGCCCAGGTTCAGCATTACGTCAAGACCCACGGCCAGACTTTACTGACCACCGGTACTGAATCTGGCAACTACAGCTTCAACTATGCCGATTGCGGCGGAACCGTTCCCGGGTACGCCTGCACCAGGGACGAGGCTTATTGTTATGTCGGATGGTGGTGTGACTATAATTATCCAGCTCAAGTGAACCCCGAGGTGCATGATCAAGGCACCGATTTCTGCCCAGCACGTCGTCATTAGGATTCCAGCCCTTTATCAGTCGCTCGGACAATATTGGCTTTGGGCCCTAGTTGAGAACCCGCTTCGCGTCCGGAGAATCGAGCGAGAAAGCGGGGATGGAAACCTCAAAGCTTCGTCCGTCCGGATCGACCATCCGGTATTCGCCGACCATGAGCCCGCTCGGCGTGGTCAGTGGGCAGCCCGAGGTGTAGCGGAACGATTGCCCCGGCGGAATCGTCGGCTGCTCGCCGACGACGCCAGGTCCGCGCACCTCCTGCTGCCGGCCGGCGGCGTCGGTAATACGCCAGCGCCGCTCCATCAGCGTCACAGGTTTGTCGCCGAGATTGACGATCTCGATTGCATAGCGCCAGAAATAACGCCGTTCGTCCGGATCGGAGCGTTCCGGATCGAAGGTCGGCTCGACGGTGACTTTGACGTGATGCGTTACGGCTTCATACATGCAATCGCCATTCTAGCGGCGCCGATCGGGCCGTCCAGCGTCTCGGTGGTTGTGGGCGGCGCCGCGCGCCACACGTTTTCGCGAGTCGTCGGATGACGAGTGAAGGCCGTCTCGCCGAGGCCAAGGCGCTGCTCACTCGGCTCATCGCCTTCGACAGCGTCAGCGACTCCTCCAATCTGCCGCTTGTCGACTTTGTCGAAGGCTACCTCCGCGAGCACGGACTTGAATCGCGCCGTGCGCCGAATTCGGCCGGCGACAAAGCGGCGATCCTCGCGACAATCGGGCCTAGGGTCGACGGCGGCGTCGCGCTGTCGGGCCATACCGACGTCGTGCCGGTGGAGGGGCAGCCGTGGTCGAGCCCGCCATTCACGTTGCGCCAGGCGTCCGGGCGTCTTTACGGCCGCGGCGCCTGCGACATGAAGGGCTTCGATGCTTGCGTGCTGACGATGGCGCCCGTGTTCCGGGATGCCGGCCTCAAGCGTCCGGTACACATCGTGCTGAGTTACGACGAGGAAACCACCTGCCTCGGTTCGCTCGACATCATCGCCCGGTTCGGCAAGGACGAGCCGCTTCCGGCTGCGGCCGTCGTCGGCGAGCCGACCATGATGTCGGTCGCCGACACGCACAAGAGCATTGCGACCTTCCGAACGGTGGTGACCGGACACGAAGCCCATTCCGCGCTGCCGGCACTCGGCGCGAACGCCATTGCGGCGGCGGCGGATGTGGTAAGCGAGATCGGCCGGCTCGCGCGAGCCTATGAGGAGGGCCCGCTCGACCCGCGCTTCACCCCGCCCTATTCGACCTTCCATGTCGGCATGATACGCGGCGGGACGGCGCGCAACATCCTGGCGCGCGAATGCGTGTTCAATTGGGAGTTTCGCGGCCTCCCGGGCGTCACGACCGCCTCCGCGCTCATGAAGGTGCAGGCGTTCGTCGATGGGGTGGCGACGCCGAGGCTGACGCGCTTCGTGTCGGGCCCGACGATCGCGACGACGATTGAGGTCGACGTCCCCCCGCTCGCCGCCAAGGCGGGCTCCGCAGCCGAAGCGTTGGCGCTGCGGCTGACCGGCTCCAACCAGGCGATCGCGGTCTCGTTCGCCACCGAAGCCGGGCATTTCCAGGGCGCCGGCCTGCCGACCATCGTCTGCGGGCCGGGCTCGATCGACCAGGCGCATAAAGCCGACGAATTCGTGGACGAGGCGCAGCTCGCCGCCTGCCTGGAATTCCTCGAGCGCCTCGCCGAGGACTTGTCGCAGTAGAGCAGGTTGCAATTCCGAGGAATCGGACTTGGTTCGACGCGGTCGATAGCCCGTCTGACGACGGGCTATCGAGCGCGGCTACAATTGGCCGTGTCGACACACATGCAATCTGCTCTCTAGGCGACGCCGGCCTGCTCGCCACGCCCGGCGCTTGCCGCAGCATCCGGCCAAGGGCAGATTTGACCGGCGAGCGCGAATCAAACGAGGGCGCGCGGGGATTGGGTTGGGACGGTGAGGCTTCTCACGCTCATCTATCGACGCCTAGCCGTGTTCGCGCTGGGCGCCTTCAGCGTCTGGCTGATCGTCTTCGTTTTCCGCTTCACCGACTCGAGGCTGCCGACAATTCTGGCGCTGAGTCTGGTCTACGCGCTCGCGGCTTACGTGATCTTGCCGCGCATCGTGCGCATGAGCCTAAAAATCCTGCAACGCAAGAGGGTGCCGAGCTTCACCGTCACCGGCGATGGATTTCCGGGAGACCCGGTCAATCTCGTCCTCGTCGGCGAGTTCAGCAAACTTCGCGCCGCCTTTCTTGCGGCGGGCTGGACGGAAGCAGAGCCGCTCAATCTGACCAGCTCCTGGCGGATGGTCGTGGCCTTCGTGCTCAACCGGCCCTATCCCGCCGCGCCGTTCAGCACGCTCTTTCTGTTCGGACGCGGCCAGGACGTCGGCTTCCAGAAGGCGATCGACATGAGCCCGCGCAAGCGCCATCACGTCCGCTTCTGGGCGCTGAGTCTCGAGCGAAGCGACGAACCGTTGAACAATCCCGAATTCTGGCTGAACGCCGATCGTCCGCCAATTGGCGAACCGGCGCTCTGGGTGGGAGCCGGAACGCGGGACACGGGGCTCTCCTTCACCAAGTTCACCTTCCAGTTCACCCACGCGACCGACGACGACGTCAACGCCGAGCGCGATTTCATCATTTCCGAGCTCAAAAGGAGCGAGGCCATTGGCGAGGTGATGTGGCGGCGCGCCGGGGAAACGCTCGTCGCCCGCGTCAATCACTATGTGACGGACGGGGATGTGGCGGCGGCGAAACTGAGCTGAGGGATGAGGCCCTTTGCGGTCTCCTTTGGCGGGGCCGTCCCTAAGAAGCGCTCACCAGCGCCCGCGCCCACCTGAGTCGCGCACTGTCATGACTTCGACCCGGCCTCGCGGGCCG